>JBJOFE010000004.1:0-130706 GCA_046048915.1 Bacteroidota bacterium
AATTGAAATTTCAATTTTATTATTTTAAATTATCAGTAAATTTTGATTTATAAATTAAATTTTTTGTTGATTGTATTTAGTTTTTATTTATTTTTAGATAAAAGATGCCCCCTATGTTAACAAAAGTTTTTGGAAGTGCTGTTTTTGGTGTTGAAGCAACTACCATAACAGTAGAAGTAAATATTGATAAAGGAATTGGTTATCATTTGGTAGGATTACCTGATAATGCCATTAAAGAAAGTAGTTATCGAATAGCCGCAGCCCTGAAAAATAATGGGTATTCGCTACCGGGCAAGAAAATAACGATCAATATGGCGCCAGCCGATTTACGTAAAGAAGGTTCGGCTTACGATCTGACTTTGGCAATAGGTATATTAATTGCCTCAACACAAATTAATGGAACCGACATTGAACGTTATATTATTATGGGAGAACTATCGCTCGATGGTGGTTTGCAACCCATTCGAGGTGCTTTGCCAATTGCAATTAAAGCTAAGGAAGAGGGTTTTAAAGGCTTCTTTTTACCAAAACAAAATGTAAAGGAAGCTGCAATTGTTTCTGATTTGGACGTCTACGGTGTAACAAATATTCAAGAAGTTATTGATTTTTTTGAAGGAACTGGATCACTGGAGCCCACTATCATTGATACCAGAGAAGAATTTTATCAAACGTTAGATTTTCCCGAATTTGATTTCTCGGATGTCAAAGGGCAAGAAGGAATTAAACGTTGCATGGAAATTGCAGCTGCCGGCGGTCATAATATTATTTTGATTGGTCCGCCAGGTGCAGGAAAAACGATGCTAGCCAAACGATTACCGAGTATTTTACCGCCAATGACCTTGCGGGAGGCTTTGGAAACTACCAAAATTCATAGTGTTGCAGGCAAATTGAAAGAAATCGGTTTAATGAACCAAAGACCTTTTCGTAGTCCGCATCACACTATTTCTAATGTAGCTCTAGTTGGTGGAGGCAGTTATCCGCAACCAGGCGAAATTTCCATGGCACATAATGGGGTTCTTTTCTTAGACGAATTGCCAGAGTTCAAACGTGACGTGCTTGAGGTAATGCGCCAACCATTAGAAGATAGGGAAGTAACCATTTCTAGAGCCAAATTCACGGTGACGTATCCGTCTTCGTTCATGTTGGTGGCGAGTATGAATCCAAGTCCGAGTGGGTTTTTTAATGATCCCGATGCGCCACAAACATCATCTCCTCACGAAATACAACGTTATATGAATAAAATTTCCGGACCATTACTCGATCGAATTGACATTCATATTGAAGTAACTCCGGTTCCTTTTGATAAATTATCTGATGATAGAAAAGCAGAAACTAGTGTCGCAATTCGGAAACGTGTTACCCAAGCTCGTGAAATCCAATCCACCCGTTTTGAAGCGATACCAAATCTTCATTATAACGCACAAATGGGTTCGAAACACATTCGAGAGTTCTGTATTTTAGATGATTCTTCTAAAGAATTACTTAAAAATGCAATGGAACGCTTGAATCTTTCGGCTCGAGCCTATGACCGTATTTTAAAAGTCGCTAGAACTATTGCTGACTTAGATTCAGCTGAAAGTGTAGCAGCGCACCATATTGCCGAAGCGATACAATACAGAAGTTTGGATAGAGAAGGTTGGTTGGGTTAGTTTTCTTCGGAATCGACTACGATCGCATCATTATTTTCAAACCCTATAATTGAATCGTAAATGGCGTATTGCATCGACATATTGAAAGGAATGGTAAAGAGAACACCAATACAGAAACCAATCAGCCCAACTAATGAACCTAAAAACGCTACAAATAAGAGTAGAAATAGTGTTAGAAATTTTGAACTAGTTAATTGTATACTTGCCTGTATTGCACCAAGAGCTTTTTGTTTGCCAAATATAATTAGCGGAGTACTCAAAACGGTCAATATTCCAATACCAAATGAGATAATACCACCAACTACAGGAACTTTAAAATGGGTTAAAGCGCTATCAATTCCTGAGCTTATCAATGTAATTATAAAAGTAGCGACGAATAATTCTTTAAAATAGGACCATTGGTAAAAGGAAAAGAAATGACGCATTTTAAATTCAACATCTTTTTGAGCAGCATTTGCCATCGTTAAAAAACCAGCACTAATTGGGCTAAATAAACTATTGATAGCTAACACAAAAATAAATTGATAACCAAGATATTCTTGCTTTAGCATTTTTGATTCTAATTGTTTGATTGTATTTTCATTTAACTGTTCTACCCCAACAAAACTAATTAGTCCAACAGCAGCTAGAACCATGGATATAAATCCAAAAACAAGTATGGCAAGTCCTGCATACAAAGCAATTTTTTTATAGTTTTCAAAGGCTTTATTGAATACGTTTTCAAATTGTAGTTCGTATCCATTTGCTAGTAAGTGTGTTATTTTTGTATTTATTGATTCCATATAAAGTGTAATAATTTTGTAGTTACAATTGATTATTCGGTTAAAGCCAATTTAAAATCTTCTTAACGATAGTTAGTTTTCCTTTGTAAGGTGCATAACGTAATGGCAAATCGATCCAAGTTGCTTTTTTGACTACTGCTTTATGATGTGAAAAAACATCAAAACTCAATTGGCCATGATACGCTCCAATTCCGCTATGACCCACTCCTCCAAAAGGTAATTTTTTATTAGAAAAATGGACCATTGTATCATTGATACAACCTCCTCCAAATGAATGTTTTGATATTATTTCATTACAAAATTTAGTTCTTTCACTGAAAATATATAGCGCTAATGGCTTTTCATATTTTGCAATGATGGTATCAATTTCCGATTCGTTATGGTAAGTGACAATTGGTAATAAAGGACCAAAAATTTCATCCTGCATAATCAAGCTGTCCAAGTTGTTTTCTTCGATTAGTGTTGGTGCAAGGTAATTGGATTCGCTATTGAATTTCCCTCCAAAAATCACTTTGTCCGATTCGATCATTTCTACTAATCGTGTCCAATTTTTAGCATTGACTATTCGTGCAAAATCTGTTGAAATTTCAGGATTGGTTCCATAAGCATTGCTAATCTCTATTTTTAAAAATTCAATGAATTTTGATTTGCTTTTTTGATGGACTAAAATATAATCGGGAGCAATGCAAGTTTGTCCTGCATTAATTAATTTACCCCATACAATTCGTTTGGCAGCCAATTGTAAATTGGCAGTTTCATCAACGATACAAGGATTTTTACCACCTAATTCCAAAGTAATAGGTGTTAGATGTTGAGCTGCAGCTTTGGCTACAATTTTACCAACAGCAACACTTCCAGTGAAGAAAATATAATCCCAACGCTGTTCCAATAATTGGGTAGCAACTTTAGCATCGCCCTGGATCACTTCAACATGGTGTATTGGAAATACTTCTGAAATAATTTTTTGAATAATTGCAGCTGTATTTGGGGTTAGTTCTGAGGGTTTTAATACGACTTGATTGCCCGCAGCAACTGCTGCTATAATTGGACAGAGAGCCAATTGAAAAGGATAATTCCAAGGAGAAATCACCAAAACTTTTCCGTAGGGTTCTTTATAGATATAATCAGAAGAGGGTATATTAACTAAAAAAGGGAATACTCTTGATGGTTTTGCCCAACGATTAATATTTTTAATAGTGTATTTTAAATCGGAGATGACATAGCTGGTTTCAGTTACGACAGTTTCAAATTCCGGTTTATTGAAGTCCGTTTTCAAAGCACTAACTATTTCGCTTTCGTGAATAATTATTGACTGTAATAAACGAGTTAAAATTTCTTTGCGATAACCTATATCCGATTTGTAATTCATAATCAACACAATTTTAAAATGGTATGCAATTTAATTTTTAAAATTGAATTATAAACTAAATCTTTATTTTAAAATCAGATAGCATTCCAAATAACATCATCAGGAGTAGGAGCAAGAATTGTTATGACTTCTTTAGAAACAGGATGAGTAAAACTTAATTTTCGTGCATGCAAATGAATACCTCCATTTGGATTACTTCGATCAAAACCATATTTTAAATCACCTTTAATTGGTGATCCAATGGCAGATAATTGTGCTCGAATTTGATGGTGTCTTCCGGTATGCAGCTGAATTTCTAGAGCGGTATAATTGTTGAGTTCTTTGATAATTTGATACTCTAAGCTTGCTAATTTACTATCAGGAACTTCTTTTGAATGTGCCTTTGAAGTATTATTTTTTTCGTTTCGTTTGAGGTAATGAACTAATTTGGATGGGGAAGTTGCAGGTCTGTTTTTTACAATTGCCCAATAGGTTTTTTGAGTTTCTCTATTGCTAAATAATTCATTCATTCGGGATAATGCTTTGCTGGTTCGAGCAAAAACTATAATTCCAGTCGTTGGTCGGTCTAAACGATGGACTACCCCTAAAAATACTTCACCAGGTTTGTTGTATTTTTCTTTGATGTATTCCTTCACAATTTCACTTAGCGGCTTATCTCCAGTTTTATCCCCTTGAACAATATCTCCAACGCGTTTATTCACTACGATTAGGTGATTGTCTTCGTGAAGAATTTGAAGGTTGGATTTATTGGAAATGATTTTCTCTGCCAAAATATTTTTTTACTAATTACTATTCAATAATTACAATTTATTAGTATTGCTCATTAGCATTTGGAAAATCAGATGACTTAACATCTTCTACGTATTGACTGATTGCTGAAGTCATTCCTTCGTATAAATTCATATAGCGTCTCAAGAAACGAGGGCTAAATTCGTTATTCATTCCTAACATATCATGAATGACTAAGACTTGTCCATCAACACCGCCACCAGCACCTATCCCGATAACAGGGATTGAAATACTTTTGGCTACTTTTTCGGCTAAATGCGCTGGAATTTTTTCTACTACTATGGCAAAACAACCTAAGTTTTCCAACATTTTAGCATCTTCTATTAATTGTTCAGCTTCGGCATCTTCTTTGGCACGAACAGTGTAGGTGCCAAATTTATATATGGATTGAGGTGTCAAACCTAAATGTCCCATCACCGGAATCCCAGCATTTAGTATTTTTTTGATAGAATCTTTAATTTCGCTTCCACCTTCTAATTTAACAGCGTGTCCACCACTTTCTTTCATTATTCGAATTGCCGAACGAAGCGCTTCTTTCGAGTCCGATTGGTAGCTACCAAAAGGCAAATCGACCACCACTAAAGCGCGTTCAATAGCACGAACTACAGATGAGGCATGATAAATCATTTGGTCCAAAGTAATTGGTAAGGTAGTTTCATGTCCTGCCATTACATTGGAAGCAGAGTCTCCCACGAGGATTACATCAACTCCAGCCGAATCTACTATTTTAGCCATAGTAAAATCATAGGCAGTAAGCATTGAAATTTTTTCGCCATTGGCTTTCATTTCAATTAATGACTTTGTAGTAATTCTTTTGTAATCTTTTTTTGCGACAGACATAGTAATGTATTTATTTGCGGTAAAGGTAATAAAATCAATTTTTTTCAGCTCAACATTGGAGAATTATTGTTTATTTTGATGTTTGATTATTATTTTAGTACCATGCACAGAATTTTATTTATTGTAATGTTTGTATTTACAAGTACTTTACATTCCCAAAATGATGAAGTAAAACAAGTAATTGTTACTTTTTTTAAAGGCTTTCATGCCAAAGACTCTACAATCATCAAATCGGTTTGTGCTGAGAATATGATTTTACAATCTATTTCCGAATCTTCAAAAGGGGCTCAATTAAAGAATCAATCGTCTAAAGATTTTTATCATTCTATAGCAACGATACCGCCAACGATTCTCTTTGAAGAAAAATTACTAGATTATTCTATTCAAGTGGATGGCGCTATGGCACATGTCTGGACGCCTTACGAGTTTTATATTAATGGAAAAATTAGTCATAAAGGGGTAAATGCTTTTACATTATTCAAAGAAAATGAACAATGGAGAATTGTCTATATCATTGATACTAGGCGTAAGTAAATTAACAATCTGATAAATTAACTGCGACAGCTAATCCTCCTTGAGAAGTCTCTTTGTATTTAGAGTTCATATCCTTGGCAGTTTGCCACATGGTATCGACCACTTTGTCTAAAGGTACTTTTACATTCTTTGGATCGGTAGCCAATGCTAGTTCAGCAGCATTAATCGCTTTTATTGCACCCATAGTATTTCTTTCAATACACGGTATTTGTACTAAACCTTCTATTGGATCACAAGTCAATCCTAAATGATGTTCCATTGCAATTTCGGCTGCAATCATAACCTGGCTAGGAGTACCGCCCATCAATTCACACAAAGCTGCTGCAGCCATTGCTGATGATACTCCAATTTCTGCTTGACAACCACCCATTGCAGCTGATATAGTAGCTCCTTTTTTAAAAATACTGCCAATTTCACCTGCAACCAATAAAAATTGCTTTATTTCTTTTTCCCCAGCTTTATGGTTTTCTATCACCATATAATACATAAGAACAGCTGGAATAACACCTGCGCTTCCGTTTGTTGGTGCCGTTACTACACGTCCTAACGAAGCATTTACTTCGTTTACAGCCAAAGCAAAACAACTTACCCATTTTAAGATTTGGCGGAATTTAACTTCTGTTTTACGAATTTGTTCTAACCAAGTTTGAGGTGAATTGTAATTAGAAAGCCCAATCAAATCTTGATGCATATCAAAAGCTCTTCTTCGAACGTTTAATCCACCAGGTAAAACTCCTTCCGAGTGACAACCCAAATACATGCATTCCAGCATCGTATTCCATATTCGAAGTAGTTCATCATGTATTTCAGTTTCAGAACGCATTGATTTTTCATTTTCATAAACAATTTCTGATATTGATTTATGTTGTGAAGTGGCAAATTGCAATAATTCCGAAGCATTGTTTACTATATATGGGAAAGCACATTTTATTGCTTGTTTCTTTTTTGCATTAATACGTTCCTCTACTACTACAAATCCACCACCTATAGAATAATAGGTAGCTTCGTATTGGTCTTTTTCATTGAAAAAAGCTGTAAATTTTATTCCATTTGAATGGAATGGAAGAAAGTTTTTATTGAAAACAATTGCTTTTTGAGGATCAAAACCAATTTTGATGATACCTCCTAAATGAATTGTTTTGTCATTTAAAATTTGATCTGTAATTTTTTTGATATTTTCAACGGGAATTGTTTCAGGATTTTGATTGCTAAGTCCCAGCATTACAGCTAGATCAGTAGCGTGTCCTTTACCAGTAAGCGATAGCGAACCGTATAAATCTACTCGAATAGAACGAGTAATATCTAATTTGTTCTCTTTTTGAAGTTCTGATAAAAAACGTTCTGCAGCTCTCCATGGACCTAAAGTATGGGAACTTGATGGGCCAACACCAATTTTCAACATGTCGAAAATGGAAATACACTCTTCCATAGAAAGTTCTTTTTAGAAAATATAATTACTGATTATTGTTTATTTTAGTCTCAGACCTAAAGGAACCATAACCGAACCTTTTTCATAAATGTTAATGTATAATTGGATTGGTTTTTTCTGTCCTTCCCATTTGAGTTCGTATACATCTAAAAAACCTGCGCCCATTTCACTTCTTTTAGTAGGAAAGGGGCAGCAACTCTCAAGTTTAGTATAGGTTATTTTTTCTCCCTTTGGACCTGCCAAAGCATTTAAAAACCGTTCTTGATTGGCATCCGTATTACTAGTTTTATAAAAGATATTGATTGGATAATCTTTGTCGTAACCGTATTTTTTGTCGGTACTGAATTGTTTAATTTCAAATGTATTATCTGCATTTACCACTAAATCAGGAGCTGAATCGTCAACATTTTTGAGGGAAGAACGAGTACTTACACAAGAAAAAAGTAAAATGGAAATACCCAATTGGAATATGATTTTTTTCATAATTGATTTTGGTCAGATTAACTACAACACTATTTTTATAAAAATTCAAAACAAATATAAAGATAACTTTAATCGCATTTTTATTAATGACAATAATTATACCTAATTAATTGTTTTTTGATTGCCAATTAGAATTCCTATTTTTACCAAAATAAAACGCAATTTTATGAATGTATTTTTTCAAACGTGGCCTTGGTATATTTCAGGTTTTCTTATAGGAATGATTATGTTATGCTTGATTTATTTCGGAAAACATTTCGGAATGTCCTCTAATTTGGAGTCACTTTGTTCTATGTCTGGTTTAGGAAAAAAAGTAGCTTACTTCAACTTTGATTGGAAGACTAATAAATGGAATCTAATGGTGGTGGTTGGTGCAATACTAGGCGGTTTTGTGGCTGCACATTTTATGTATGACCCAACTAATGTTTCCATTAACCCTAAGACAATTGACCAATTATCCCTACTCGGAATTGAGGCGGCTAATGGTAAATTAGCACCGGATGCTCTTTTTGGAAATCAAATTTATAAATCTCCCAAAAGTATTTTGATTTTAATCATAGGAGGAGTATTGATTGGATTTGGTACTCGTTATGCAGGAGGTTGTACGTCGGGTCATGCCATTTCAGGTTTGAGTAATTTACAATTGCCTTCTTTGAAAGCGGTAATTGGCTTTTTTATTGGCGGATTACTAATGGCACATTTTATTTTACCTCTAATTTTTTAAATTATGAAATTCATCAAATTTTTGCTAGTTGGTTTTGTATTTGGAATTGTTTTAACCAAATCAGAAGCGGTATCATGGTACCGCATCTATGAAATGTTTCATTTTCAATCCTTTCATATGTTCGGAATTATTTCAGTAGCAATTGCCACAGGAATTATTGGGATTCAATTGATAAAGAGAAATAACATCAAATCGATTGATGGATCAAACATCATAATCAAGGATAAAGAAAAGGGCTCTGCTCGGTATATTATTGGCGGTATCTTTTTTGGTTTGGGTTGGGGACTAGTTGGTTCTTGTCCAGGTCCTATATTTATTCTTTTAGGCGCAGGAGTCTTTCCTGTGATTTTGGTTCTAATTGGAGCTTTAATAGGAACTATTTTATACGGTGTCTTAAAAGATAAATTACCGCATTAAAAATTAATATAATTTATTTGAATAGCATTTTCTTTCTCAAGAGAATGCTATTTTTTTTTGATTCAATTTCAAAATTCCCCATACTATGCAGAATTGAGCAGCTAAGTAGGTAATCATTATTAAAAATGAAGCACATGGAATAGGTTCGTAAAATTTATTAAACGCTAGAATACTATCTGAAGCGATAAAAAATAATGCACCAACTAGAACCGCTTGATATGGAATGGTATTCCATTGAAAACTCCCTTTTAATGCAAAAAACAGCATACTACTAATTACGATGGCATAGATTACAACGGGTACTGTAAGTGAACCTAATTTAGGTCCTAAAGTAGTTATCATCCCAAAGAAATATAACAGGATAAGTCCTATGCCAGCAATAAAACTTAATTTATTGCTAATCGTTTTGCTAATGGTTTGTTTGCTGAACAGTATAATATAAAAAACATGTGATACTAAAAAAGCAACTAATCCTAAAATGAAATAGATTTCGTCCTTATCGGCAAAAAGTAAAATTACATCTCCTATCCAAGAGAAAGTTAATGCTGTTAAAAGAATTTTTTTGGTACCAAAAGTATCAGTAAAAAAAACGGCTAGAAGTAATAATGGAAGCAAAAAAGGTTTTAACAACCGCGCAAATTCTTCTTGGTTTAATGCGGTTATTGCTAAATAGAATAAGCTAAATCCTAAATATATGGATAGTATAACTTTATTTTTCATAGTAGAATTTTTTTAGGCCAAAGCCATTTTTTCTGATTTGAATCCAGAACTAACAAAATAGATGTTGACAGCTAAAGAAAGCGCTAGATAACCAATAATAGCAAAAGTTCCAAAAGGAATATTGGTATCAATGTCAAACCAGTTTCCTAAATAATTTACTATCCCAATTCCAAAAACAAAACGAACACTTTCCCAAAATAAAGAATAGTTATTGGTATCCATTAGTTCAGTATAACTATAGACACTAATGAAAATGAAAGTTCCATAGAGGAAAATATTTTGAATATCGATTCGTGCAATTGATAGGTACAAATAACTTACTAAACCTAAAGTGACAAACATTTGAATTGTAGACCAATACATCAATATTTTAGAATGTTTTGTGCCGTATTTATTGAAACTATAAACGTTTGATATTTTGGTTACAGGATATTTTTCTTCAAAATTTTCTGGTCGCCAGCCGGTTGGTTTGAACCAGATAGTAAATCTATCTTTCCAATTTTCAGCGCGCCAAGCATCACTAATTAATAACCAAAGATGTTGAAAATTAATACGGAATGGATTCCAAGTTTGTGCAGGTCGTGTTATACCAAAAACAGCAGGTACATCGTCTAACTCTTCTTGAAATGTCCCAAATAATTTGTCCCAAAAAATAAAAATTTGTCCGTGATTTTTATCCATATATTCAGGATTGATAGCATGGTGTACTCTATGGTGAGAAGGTGTAACTATGATTTTTTCTAAAATCCCTAACTTTTTAATATGCTTTGTGTGGTACCAAAACTGTAAAAACAAGTGAATAGGCAAGGTGATAGCAATCACTTTTGCTGGAACCCCTAATAAAGCTGCGGGAAGTAATAGGAAAGTAAATAAGTTAACAAAACTTGAAATGCTTTGGCGTAAAGCGCAAGACAAATTAAATTCTTCACTGCTGTGATGAATGGCATGTTTGTTCCATAAAAAATTAATTTGGTGAGCTAGACGGTGTGACCAATAACCATAAAAGTCAATTACAAAAAATGCTATGATTATTGATGGGATAGTTATTTCTTGATGAAAAACAGCTAAATTTTCGGACATCCATTCGTATGAAAGTAAAGTAACACTTAGTCCTAACACATCTTTTAAGGAATTAATAATGCCAGAACTGATACTAGAAACAGAATCCATGATAGGGGCCGTATCTTCACCTTTATAATACCCGTATAGTTTTTCAATTAGAATCAAGGCCAAAAACAGTGGCATTGCAATGACTAAAACTGCTGCATATTCTTTCATAGCTACCTATTATTTTAATCAAATATAGAATAAAACTATAAATAGTTTAAAAAAATGAAATAATTTGTGAAGTGCTATACTATTTCAGCGCTTAATCCTGCAGCTAGTAGTTGAATACATTGCGGTTTAAGTTTTTCGTATACATCTGTTTTTACCGTACATTTTCCGTTGTAATGAATAATAAGCGAACATTGTTCGGCTTGTTCTGGTGTATGGTCGCATACTCGAATCAAGGTGTCAATAACATGATCAAAAGTATTCACATCATCATTATACACTACAATTTCATTATTTATTGTAGTAGCTTCTTTAAAACTGACTCTTTCTCTAACTTTTTCTTTAGTACTCATTGTAGGTACGGATTTGTACTTTAGTATTATGAAGTCTAATTTACATATTTTAACGAAACCCAATTGTTTCTTTGAAATTTCTTAATGTAGGTTAATCCTTTTTCTATACATGAACTATCAATAAACGGAATATCCTCTTCATAGAAACCACTAAACAAAATGGTGCCACTTGGGTTCAAACAGTCTACATAAGATTGCATGTCGTTCAACAAAATATTACGGTTAATATTGGCAATAATTAAATCGTATTTTTTGCCTTTTAATAAAGCAGCATCGCCTTCATAAACAGTAATATGTCTGCAGTTATTGCGCTCCGCATTTTCAATTGAATTCAAATAACACCAATTATCAATATCAATAGCATCGATAGGTTGGGCGCCTTTCATTTCAGCTAAAATGGCCAATATAGCTGTACCACATCCCATGTCTAAAGTTTTTAAGCCGTTGACATCCATTTCTAATAAATGCTGAATCATCATATGAGTGGTTTCATGATGTCCAGTACCAAAACTCATTTTAGGTTCAATTACGATATCAAATTCAGCCTCTGTTTTTGGGTGAAATGGAGCGCGAACATGACATTTCCCATCCACTTCTATCGGTTCGAAGTTTTTTTCCCATTCTTCATTCCAATTGACTTGTTCGATTTCTTCGAAAGTGTAGTTAATTGTAAATTCACTCGATTGAAGAATAAACACATCGTCAAGAATAGTTGCATCCCATAAGTCTTTTTGAACAAAAGCGTCAATTCCTGTTTCTGTTTCTGTGAAACTTTCAAAGGCTTTTTCTCCTAATTCGGCAATTAGAATTTCTGAACCTAATTCTTTAGGCTCAATGGTAAAATGGTATCCGATATAACTATTTGACATGTTTATTTTTTTGCAAATGTACAGTTTCTCTTTATTTATTATGATCTAATAAAACAAAAAAAAGAGGTTTGAATGAACAAACCTCTTTGTGAATTTTGAATTGTAAAATTTAGATAGCATTGATGATTGCAACGAAATCATCTGCTTTTAATGCAGCTCCACCGATAAGACCTCCGTCAACATCTGGTTTAGAGAAAATTTCTTTTGCATTTTCAGGTTTAACACTTCCGCCGTACAAAATAGCAACGTTTTCAGCTACGTCACTTCCAAACGCTTTACGAACTGTTTCTCTGATGAATTCGTGCATTTCTTGTGCTTGTTCTGGAGAAGCAGTTTCTCCTGTACCGATAGCCCAAACTGGTTCGTATGCCAATACTACGTTTTCCCAACTAGCTGCTTTAATATGAAATAAACCATCTTTCAATTGGTTTTCAACTACATTAAAATGATTGTTAGATTGACGGTCTTTTAATTCTTCACCGAAACAGAAAATTACTGTCATTTCGTGAGCTAATGCTGTGTCTACTTTGCTAGCGATTAATGCATCCGATTCATGAAAAATAGCTCTACGCTCAGAGTGTCCCAAGATTACTGTATTTACTCCAACGCTTTTTAACATATCAGCAGAAATTTCTCCAGTAAATGCACCGCTTTCTGCTTGGTGAACGTTTTGAGCAGCCACATCAATATTTGTGAATTCTAAATGATCTACGGCAGACGCCAAGTTCACATATGTAGGTGCTACAATTACTTGAGCAGTAGTATCTGTAGGAACTTTTGCAATTAATTCATTCAATAAATCTTCTGTTTGCTCAGCGTTTTTATGCATTTTCCAGTTTCCTGCAACAATCTTTTTTCTCATTTCAGTTGTATTTTATATAATAGTTTAGGTTTATTTCAATTTGTTTAATGTCTCATTAATAAGATCAAAATCAGTTTCAATAGCTCGATACAGTACAATTTTACCCGTTTTATCTAGGATAATATATCTTGGAATCCAATTCAAATCAATGGCTTGTCCAAAAACACCTTTCATTTGGTCGTTAGCCATGTAATGATCTCCTTTTAATTCATGTTTTTCAATTCCGGCTAACCATTTATCAGATGTTTTATCCATCGAGATAAATGTAAATGCTACTTCTGGGTGATTGACTTGTAATTCTTTCACTTTTGGCATCGCTTTAACACAATCGCTACACCAAGAAGCCCAAACTTCAATTACTGTTGTTTTTCCTTTTTGCTTTTTGATAATGTCTTTAAAAGCGACCTGACTTCCGTCTGTTGCTAATAAAGTTTCAGACAAAGCAGTTTCCGAAAAAGATGTTTTTTGTGCATTGCTGGTACATGAAAATGTAGCGAATGCAATTACTAAAGCAAATAATTTTTTCATAAGAAGTAAATATTTATCAAATTTATGGTAAAGAGAGTAGAAATACTATTTCACTAGATTGCAGTTGTAATTTACCATCGTTATAGTTAATAACTAAAGTACTTATTAACCGTTATCTAGTTATAATTTTAAATCTTGAATGTCATTATAATGTACTTTTTGTTTCACAGTACCTTTATCTAAAATGACAATACTTGGATTGGATCTTTCAATTGTTTTTAGTGCTATTGCATCACAAAAATAGAAGTCAAAAGCAAACCCGTATTCTTTTTTCGTTTTTTCAATTTGTTCCTGGGTTGACCCTGTCATTCCAATAACTTTGTATCCTTTAGATTCTGCTTTATTTTGTAAACTTTTCAAGATGTTCATTCCGTCTTTATTAGCTATAGTCAAATCATAAGCAACAAATAATAACAATTTTGGATGTGCTAATAATTCTTCTTTGTAGTCAGAACCGTCTTTTTCCATTGTGAAATCATGAATAGGCGGCGCATAACCTTCTACAATCACTTTGTCCTTTCGATCTACAAAAGTGGCTCCAGCTGGAATATTCATTAAATCTTTTTCGGTAAATTCTGTATCCACCCCATTTACTTTATAAATAAATGTCATTTCTACTATTGATTGCGGTGCACCTTCAGGAATTTCCATGCCTTTTTGGATATTGTTACCCACTTTAAATGGTCTGAAATCAATAATAGGCAAATGATTCAATACCCAGAAAGCCATAAACCCGCACAAAACTAAGCTCATCCCAACAACTATATTTTGAATTTTAGCTGTAAATAATGGTTGAACCAATTTAATATTGAAAAACAGAATCAAGATAAATACTAACAAAACTACATCTTTAGTAAAGGATTCCCATGGGGTTAAATGCAAGGCATCACCAAAACACCCACAATCTTTGACCACATTAAAGTAAGCCGAATAAAAAGTTAAGAAAGTAAACTTGATGATAAGAATTAGCAAAAGCCAAACTGTAATTTTCGATCTAAAACCTATCAACAGCATAATTCCTAAAACGACTTCAAGAATAACTATAAATATCGCCAATGCTAACGAAAAGGGTACTAGGAAGGGTAAGTTAAAAACAGGCTCTCCAAAGTATTCGGCTAATTTATAGGAAAAACCTAAAGGATCATTTAATTTGATTAATCCTGAGATAATGAAAAGTATCCCGACAAAAATTCTAGAAAATTGGGTAAGAATATTTTTAAGATTCATCATATTGTAGCAATTGTAAAAAAGATTGTTTTATTTCATTAAAATCAATGCAAAAACTGCATAATTTATCATGTCTTGGTAATTGGCATCAATACCTTCTGATACTAATGTTTTTCCTTTATTGTCTTCAATTTGCTTTACGCGAAGCAACTTTTGTAGAATCAAATCAGTTAAAGAGCTCACACGCATATCACGCCAGGCTTCACCATAATCATGATTTTTGTTTTCCATCAACTCTTTGGTTTCCTTGATTTTAGCATCGTATAATTCGGTGGCTCTTGCAACATCTAAATCAGGCTGATCGGCAATTCCTAATTCCAATTGAATCAATGCCATAATCGAGTAGTTAATGATCCCTATGAATTCTCCAGATTCATCTTCGTTGACTTTTCGAACCTCGTTTTCTTGTAAACTTCTAATGCGTTGTGCTTTAATAAAAATCTGGTCGGTAAGTGATGGCAAACGTAAAATGCGCCAAGCACATCCGTAATCTTTCATTTTATTGTTGAATAATGTACGGCACACCGTGATAACGGCATCATATTCTTGTGAAGTATTCTTCATTATTGATGTATATTTGTATTCAAAATTTTTCAAAAATAAGAATAATTTTTCTGAATGAAGAAAAACCAGGTCTTTAAAACCAGAATGAAATGACTATTAATTGCAAAGGACAGCTTATCGATTTATCAAAACCTAAAGTAATGGGAATTTTAAATCTTACTCCCAATTCTTTTTTTGATGGTGGAAAGTATTTGGATGAAGCTGCAATTGTAGCACAAGTTCAAAAAATGCTTTCAGAAGGAGCAACCTTTATTGATATTGGTGCTTATTCAAGTAAACCCAATGCAGAGTTTGTTTCGGTAGAAGAAGAACTATCACGAATTGTTCCAGTTATGGAATTATTAGTCCGACAATTTCCAGCTATCTTGATTTCAATAGACACTTTTCGTTCGGAGGTTGCAGAAGCTAGTATTCAAAAGGGAGCGGCTCTAATTAATGATATTTCAGCAGGTAAATTAGACGATAAAATGTTGGGTATTATTGCAAAATACAAAGTGCCTTACGTTATGATGCACATGAGAGGAACACCTCAAACGATGTCAACGCTTACAGCATATGACGATGTGGTGAAAGAGGTTCTTTTTTACTTTTCTGAACGAATAGCTGCAGCTCGAAATCTGGGAATCAAAGATGTAATTGTTGATCCAGGATTTGGCTTTGCCAAAACACTACAACAGAATTACGAACTCCTTCAAAAATTAGAATTATTTCAGCAGTTGAATTTACCTGTTTTAGCTGGTATTTCCAGAAAATCAATGATATATAAAATATTGAATAATAGTGCTAATGAATCGCTTAACGGAACTACAGCTTTAAATACTATTGCGTTGTATAAAGGAGCTTCAATTCTTAGAGTACATGATGTGAAAGAAGCCATGGAATGTGTTGCGTTATTTAATCAATTGAACTCATGAAATATATAAGTTTAATTCTTCTTTTTGTCTTGTTTTCATGTGGTGAAAAGGAAACAATCCTCTTGCCAAAATCAAATAATGCTGTTGTTAAAGTGGTGCAAGATTATTCTCCTATTTACTTGTTTTTTAAGACAAAGGGAAAAGACACTTTGGTAGAGGTAAATAGAAAAAACTCCATTAGTTCAACGAATTGGATTTTTCATATTGACAAGCGTTTGCCATTACGTTTAGTTGTACCTGAGATTATAAAATTGCAAGCGAAAAAGGAGGGAAGTGCCCACAAAAGTGAAACTTCAGAAAATTATTTTTCCTACTCAGACAGTCTACATAAAAACTTAGCATTTATCCCATTTACTAAAGTAGATTATCAATTAGTAAAACCAAAAATCGAAGGTTTATATATTTCAAAAAAAGGTTTTCAGTTACAGCAATTAAGAAGTAATACAGGTAAAATTTCTTTAGGCTTTGATGCGAATATGAGTTTTGGAACCTATCTTCAATATAAAATTGCGATTCATAATTTGCATTTAATAAACGTTTCAAAAGAAGAGTTTATCTTTTAATGAAATATTAAAAATCGAATATTCCACTTCTTAAATCGTAAATTACTGATGATGATAGGGTTCGTTTCTTAAAATCGTAAATCCACGATAGAGTTGTTCGATAAAGAATAAACGTACCATTTGATGAGAAAATGTCATTAAGGACAGCGAAATTTTACCTTGTGCTTTGGCATAGACCGTTTCCGAAAAACCGTAAGGACCACCTATTACAAATACTAGGGTTTTAATTCCAGAATTCATTTTCTTTTGTAATTCTTCAGAAAAACCTACACTTGAAAAGTTTTTACCATTTTCATCCAATAAAATCAATTGGTCTGTAGGTGTGATTTTAGCTAAAATCAATTCGCCTTCTTTTTCTTTTTGTTGGCTTTCTGATAAGTTTTTTACATTTTTAATATCGGGAATGATCTCCAAGTCAAACTTGATATAAAATGACAAGCGTTTGGTGTAATCGTCAATTAATGTTTGTAATGCTTTATTGTCTGTTTTGCCAATGGCAATAAGTTTAATATTCATTTTGGATGGATTTCAAAAAACAAAGATAGGGATTTCACAAAAAGACGTAGACTAAGTTTTTAATCCCCAAAATATGTCTTATTTTAGCCATTCATAAAATTATTTGGAAATGATTAGTGAATCCCAATTCATAGAAGAATTAGAAATAGTAATTGCCAATGCTATAAGAGAAGATGTTGGATCAGGTGATTACAGTTCGTTAGCTTGTATTCCTGATTTTGCAACGGGAAAGGCGAAATTAATTGTCAAAGAAGACGGCATAATTGCTGGAGTAGCTTTTGCTAAAATGATTTTTAATTATGTTGATGCTAATTTACAAATGGAAACTTTTATTGAAGATGGTTCATTTGTAAAGAATGGAGATGTCGTTTTTCATGTTTCAGGTAATTCGCAATCTATTTTAAAAGCCGAACGTGTCGTGCTGAATTCGATGCAACGTATGTCGGCTATTGCTACTAAAACGAGCAATTACGTTCAATTATTGAAAGGTACCAAAACTAATATTCTAGACACTCGTAAAACAACTCCTGGTTTCCGGGCTCCTGAAAAATGGGCAGTGAAAATTGGAGGTGGCGAAAACCATCGTTTTGCATTGTACGATATGATTATGTTAAAAGACAATCATATTGATTTTGCGGGCGGAATTACTTTGGCTATTGCCAAAACCAAAGCCTTTCTGAAGGAGAATGATTTAGATTTAAAAATTATTGTAGAGGCTAGAGACTTGGCCGAAATCAAAGAAATTTTAAAAAATGATGGTGTACATCGTATTTTGATTGATAATTTTAATTTCGAAGACACTCGTAAAGCAGTTGCATTAATTGGTAATCAATGCCAAACAGAATCTTCAGGAAATATTAACGAAATTACTATTCGTCAATATGCAGAATGTGGTGTCAATTATATTTCATCTGGAGCCTTGACGCATTCAGTTGCTAATATGGATTTGAGTTTAAAAGCATTTTAATATGGCATCAGCAATAGAAAATAAACTTTTAAAAATCCCTGTTATTGGCACTTTAGTGAAAGTTTTTCAACGTATTAAATTACCTTGGTTGGAAGGCTTATCCTTGTATGATTTAATGGAATTATACATTTTAGGAATAGTAGAAGGCGGCTTAACCTACCATGCTAGTGCAGTAGCGTTTAGTTTTTTTATGGCTTTGTTTCCTTTTGCTTTATTTATTTTAAACTTGATTCCCTATATTCCAATAGAAGGTTTTCAAGCTGATTTTTTAGAGTTTGTAAAAGATGGGGTGCCACCCAACACTTATGATGCTATCTATAAGATTATCAGTGATATTTTGAATAATAGTCAATCTAGTTTGTTGTCCTATGGATTTCTTCTTTCAATTTTTTTAATGGCCAATGGTATCTTAGGAATTTTAGGTGGTTTTGAATCTTCAAAACATGTTGTAATTAAACGTGGTTTTTTGAATCAATACCTTGTTGCTTTGGGTATTTCAATGCTTTTGTCAGTATTATTAATTGTTACAGTTGCTGCTGTTGTAATTTTTGAGATTATCATTCAGCAATCCATAATTCAAGATGTTTTGACAGACCGAATCCCATTAATTGAATTAGGACGTTATGCCTTTGTTATTTTGATGATTTTAATTACAAGTTCTATTTTGTTGCGATTTGGAACAAAACAGTTTCATCAGCCTCGATTTATTAGTATTGGTTCGGTTTTTACAACGATTTTAATTATTATTTCGTCTTATTTTTTCGGAATTTGGGTGGTTAAATTTTCCAAATACAATGAATTGTACGGATCTATTGGAACATTATTGATTTTGATGTTTTATATTTGGATCAACTGTATGATATTATTATTAGGCTTCGAATTGAATGCAACTATAAGAAAACTTAGAAAACAAAACTCTTTAAATGATGTAAGATGAAACAGCTTATTACTTTACTTTTTTGCATTACTGCAATGACTTCAATGCAATCTCAATCAGTTATTGGAAAATGGAAAACTATTGATGACGCTACCGGCGAAGCGAAATCAATTGTAGAAGTATTTTCAAAATCGGGAAAAATTTATGCTAAAGTGGTTGATATTTTGGATCCCGCAACAAAAAATAATCTTTGTAAACCATGTTCTGGAGAAGACAAAAATAAACCGATTTTAGGTTTGACTATTATCAAAGGATTGTCTAAAGATGGATCTGAATATAACTCTGGTGAAATTTTAGATCCCAAAAACGGGAAGTTGTATAAATGCGCACTTTCTTTAGAATCCAAAGACAAACTTAAGGTTCGCGGTTATATTGGTTTTTCTTTATTAGGAAGAACGCAATATTGGCATCGAGTTAATTAATGCAACATCCTAACATGTATTTTGTCGAAGTAATTTTACCTCTTTCATTAGCTAAAACCTTTACGTATTGCGTTTCGGAAGCTGAATTTCATTTTGTAAAAAATGGGATGAGAGTGGTGGTTCCTTTTGGCAAAAGCAAAATGTATTCCGCATTAATTATCGATAAGCACCAAAACGAACCTGTTTTGTATGAAGCGAAAGAAATTAATCAAATTTTAGATGAAAAACCCATTGTAACCGAAATTCAAATTGCCCATTGGCAATGGATTGCAAGTTACTATATGTGTGCAATTGGGGATGTGTATCGTGGCGCCATGCCTAGTGCTTTGTTGTTAGAAAGCGAAACGATTATTTCTCGAAAACCATCATTTGATGTTGACGAGAGTTCACTTTCGGATGATGAATTTTTAATCTATCAAGCCATACAACAACAAAGTTCACTTCGAATTCAGGATATTACTTCCATATTAAATAAGAAAAATGTTTTTCCAGTCATCCAAAAATTGATTGATAAAAACGTTTTGGTGTTACAAGAAGAAGTGCAAGAATTGTACAAACCTAAATTAGTTCGTTATGTGCGTTTACATTCCAAATACCATTCAGATTCAGGTTTAAGTGATTTGTTAGATGTGCTGAAAGGGGCTGCCAAACAAAGAGAAATTGTCTTGACCTACTTCCAATTGAATGCTAAAGAAAGCCAACCTATTTCAGTTAAACAATTAGTAGATAGTGCCAGTTCAAGTGCTGCTATTGTAAAAGCATTAATTGAAAAGGAAATTTTTGAAGAGTATTTTATTCAAGAAGACCGAGTTAATTTTAATGGAGATCATCAAGAAAACGCATTGGAATTAAGTAATGCGCAACAAATTGCGTACAATCAAATTCAAACTAGTTTTGAAACAAATGAGGTCTGTTTATTACATGGACTCACATCTAGTGGTAAGACTGAAATTTACATTAAATTAATAGAAGCACAATTAGCTTTAGGAAAACAAGTGTTGTATTTGTTGCCCGAAATTGCTCTAACTACTCAATTGGTAGGTCGTTTGCGTACTTATTTTGGAGACAAAGTAGGAGTGTATCATTCCAAATACAGTAATAATGAAAGAGTTGAACTATGGAAACAGGTGTTGGAGCAATCGCCTAAAGCGCAAATTGTAATAGGAGCGAGGTCAGCTTTGTTTTTACCTTTTTCAAATTTGAGTTTAATTGTGGTGGACGAAGAGCACGAACAAACCTTTAAACAGGTTGATCCGGCACCACGATATCACGCTCGAGACGCAGCGATTGTTTTGGCTAACTCTCATCAAGCTAAAGTGCTTTTGGGTTCGGCAACGCCAAGTATTGAGTCGTATTTCAATGCGCAATCGGATAAATATGGTTTGGTCGAAATTTCAGAACGTTACGGAAATGTTCAGTTGCCTGAAATTGAATTAGTCGATTTAAAGGATAGTTATTTCCGCAAGAAAATGACGGGGCATTTTAGTGCTACTTTAATAGAAGCTATTTCTTCAGCATTATCTTTAGGAGAACAAGTTATTTTATTTCAAAATCGAAGAGGGTATTCACCAATAATTGAATGTCTAACCTGCGGAAATGTACCTCAATGTCAGCAATGTGATGTCAGTTTGACGTATCACCAACATAAAAACCAGTTGCGCTGTCATTATTGTGGTTATGCGATGGCAAAACCTACTCAATGTCACAGTTGTTCAAGTATTGATTTGATTACAAAAGGTTTTGGAACGGAACAAATTGAACAGGAATTACAAGTTATTTTTCCGGATGCCAAAATTGGCCGAATGGATCAAGATACTACTCGTGGCAAATTTGGTTTTGAGAAAATCATTGATAGTTTTAAAAATCAAGAAATTCAGATTTTGGTTGGTACCCAAATGTTAGCCAAAGGGTTGGATTTTAATAATGTGAGTCTAGTTGGAATTATGAATGCCGACACCATGTTGTATCATCCAGATTTTAGAGCTTTTGAACGAAGTTTCCAAATGATGACTCAGGTTTCAGGTAGAGCAGGTCGTTCGGAAAAACAAGGAAAAGTCGTAATTCAAACCTATAATCCAAATCATAATACGATTCAACAAGTGACTCGCAATGATTATTTTGGCATGTACAACGAACAATTGTATGACCGTCAAATTTATAAATACCCACCTTATTTCAGATTAATTAAATTAACACTAAAACATCGTGATTTTGATAAAGTAAAAGAAGGTGCTATGTGGTTGTATCAAGTGATGAGTCAAAATTTGAATATGCCTGTCTTAGGTCCCGAAGAACCGCCAATTAGCAGAATCCGAAACGAATACATTAGGACGATACTGATTAAAATTCCTCAAACGGCTTCTATTGGAAGTTCCAAAAAAACAATTCAAAAAATGTTAACGAGTTTTGAGTCGGTTCCTCAATATAGAGCGATTAAAGTGGCTATTAATGTTGATTATTATTAAATGCTAATTTGACTACAATCATTCTTTGAACAGCACTATCCTTCGATAACTAAACAATTTAACTTCATGGGATTGGGAGTGTTGGTTTCTTATAAATGTAGTGATAAATAACTACAAAAAACAGCTAAAACCAGGAATGTACTGCTTAAAAATAACGGGTCTTGTTAATAAGTGTTTGGATATTTGAAAATAATCACTATTTTTGCACCCAATTTAACAAATAAATACATTATTTATGAATCATTATGAAACTGTTTTCATTTTAAATCCCGTTTTATCTGATGTTCAGGTAAAGGAAACAGTAAGCAAATTTGAAGAATTTCTTACTAGTCGTGGAGCTGAAATGGTATCGAAAGAAGACTGGGGTCTTAAAAAAATGGCTTACGAAATTCAAAACAAGAAAAGTGGTTTTTACCATTTATTCGAATTCAAAGTTGCTGGTGAAGTATTAATTGCTTTTGAAACTGAATTTAGACGTGACGAGAGAGTAATGCGTTTCTTAACTGTAAGTTTAGACAAACACGCAATTTCTTGGGCTGAAAGAAGAAGAACAAAACTTAAATCTCAAAAAGCGTAATTATCATGGCAACATTACAACAATCTGCTTCAGGAAAAAAAGACGGGGATATCAGATATCTTACGCCTTTGAACATAGAAACTAACAAAACTAAAAAGTACTGTCGTTTCAAAAAATCAGGTATCAAATATATTGATTATAAAGATGCTGATTTCTTATTGAAATTTGTAAATGAGCAAGGAAAAATTCTTCCTCGTCGTTTAACAGGAACTTCATTGAAATACCAAAGAAAAGTATCAGTTGCTGTGAAAAGAGCACGTCACTTAGCTTTAATGCCATACGTGGCCGATTTATTAAAATAATTTAAACTCAGTTGTTGGTTTCTCCTCCAAGAGAACCTAACTTCTATAACAAGGACAACAACATGGAATTGATTCTTAAACAAGACGTTCAAAATTTAGGTTTTAAAGATGACGTAGTTACTGTGAAAAACGGTTATGGTCGTAATTATTTAATCCCACAAGGTTTCGCACAATTAGCTACACCTTCTGCAAAGAAAGTATTAGCTGAAAACTTGAAACAAAGAGCGCACAAAGAAGCTAAAGTGGTAGCAGATGCTAAAGCATTGGCTGAAGCTTTAAAAGCTATCGAAATTAAAATTACTGCAAAAGCAGGTGGCGAAAAATTATTCGGATCTATTACTAATATTGATATCGTTGAAGCTTTAGCTAAAGGTGGTCAAGTAATTGATAGAAAATTCGTTACTAGCGGAATCGTTAAACGTACAGGAAAATATACTGCTTCTGTTCGTTTACACAGAGATGTTATCGTAGAATTAGATTACGAAATTGTTGCTGAAAAAGCATAATTTCTAAATCAATATTTTAGAATCCCGATGTAAGTCGGGATTTTTTTTGTTTTAATGGTATTGCTAGGAACGAAGCAATCTCATTTTTATTTAAATTAATTTGAAACTAGTTTATACTACTCCCTCAAAGACATGAAATACGCAAGATTAACCAAAGAACAATTTGAAGAATTACATCCTGAGTTTATTAATTTCTTGGCAAGCCAATCGATTGACAAAGCGGAATGGGATTTAATTAAAGTGAATAAACCCGAAGTAGCCGAACAAGAATTAGATGTGTTTTCAGATTTAATTTGGGAAGGGGTTTTGACTAAAGCTGACTATTTAGAACATTTTTCTAAAAATCATATTTTCCTTTTTCAATGTTTTGATACTTATGTGAATTCTATTGTGTTGAAATCATTGGCTCCAGAGGTGAACTTCTTGACTAAAGAAGGTTTGCAATGGCTAAGTGATAATATGTTTACTGAAACTATTGAAATGAAAATTGGTAAAAAAGTATTTACCGAAGAGCGAAATACGTCAATTTTTGCCTTAATTCAACAAGGTGCTATTTTGAGCGACGGACAATTATACCAACAAATAAATTCGATTATTGAGTCGTAATTGTATTGGTAATTCTATTAATTTGGCTATTTTAGTACACTATTTCAAATACTAAAATAGCCAATTTTATTTTCTATGGACATTCAAAATACCATTCAAAACTTACGAGAGGAACTCAATCAACACAATCATAATTATTATGTGTTAGATCAGCCTACTATTTCGGATTATGAGTTTGATTTGAAATTGGCACAATTGCAGAATTTAGAAAATCAACACCCCGAGTTTTTTGATGAAAGTTCGCCTACGCAACGAGTTGGTGGAGCAATTACCAAGAATTTTAAAACAGTTCCACACGAGCATCGCATGTACTCTTTAGATAATTCCTATTCAAAAGAAGATTTACTAGAGTGGGAAAAACGAATTCAAAAAGTATTAGGTGAGGTTTCTTTGAAATATACTTGTGAACTAAAGTATGATGGCGCATCCATTAGTATTACCTACGAAAATGGGAAATTAAAACGAGCAGTGACTCGTGGTGATGGATTTCAAGGGGATGATGTGACCAATAATATCAAAACCATTAAATCAGTTCCGTTGCAATTGAAAGGGAATTATCCTCCTAAGTTTGACGTGCGTGGTGAGATTATTTTACCCTTCGCAGGTTTTGAAAAAATGAACCAAGAGTTGATTGAAATTGGTGAAACACCGTATTCTAATCCTAGAAATACTGCTTCGGGTAGTTTAAAATTGCAAGATAGTACAGAAGTAGCAAAGCGTCCTTTGGATTGCTTGTTGTATTTTCTAATTGGAAACCAGCTCCCTTTTAATTCGCAAATAGAAAGTTTGGAATCAGCCAGATCGTGGGGATTTAAAGCACCAAAAGAAGCGAAGCTGGCTAATAACTTAGAAGAAGTGTTCCAATTTATTGACTATTGGGATACCCACCGTCATAATTTACCTTACGAAACGGATGGAGTAGTAGTGAAGGTAAATTCTTTTCAATACCAAGAGGAATTAGGGTATACGGCCAAATCCCCTCGTTGGGCTATTGCCTATAAATTCAAGTCGGAGCAAGTAGCCACACGTTTGAATTCTATTTCCTACCAGGTGGGTAGAACGGGTGCGATTACACCTGTTGCCAATTTGGAACCAGTACAATTGGCTGGAACTATTGTAAAACGCGCTTCGTTGCACAATGCGGACCAAATTGAGAAATTGGACATTCGCGTTGGAGATACCGTTTTTGTTGAAAAAGGGGGGGAAATAATTCCTAAAATTATTGCAGTGGATCTGGCACAACGTGATTTATTTGCTGAGCCAACTAGCTATATTACACATTGTCCGGAATGCCAAACCGAATTAGTTCGTATCGAAGGAGAAGCCAATCATTATTGCCCTAATTTTTATGGCTGTCCACCACAGATTATTGGCCGAATCCAACACTATATTTCAAGAAAAGCAATGGATATTGAAGGCTTGGGTGGCGAAACCGTAGCTTTGTTATTCAATAACGGCTTGGTTCATAATTATGCGGATTTATATGAATTAAAAGTCGAGCAAATCTTGCCTTTGGAACGAATGGCTCAGAAATCGGCCGAGAATTTAATCAATGGAGTTACTCTTTCTAAAAGCATACCTTTTGAGCGTGTGTTGTTTGCATTGGGAATTCGTTATGTAGGGGAAACTGTCGCCAAGAAATTAGCCAAACATTATAAAAATATCGATGCACTTCAACAAGCCAGCTTGATGGATTTAATTTTGGTTGACGAAATAGGGGAGCGTATCGCGCAAAGTGTGATCGACTTTTTTGACAACCAAGAGAATCAGATTATGGTCGAGAGATTAAAAAACTACGGTATTCAGCTTGAAATCGTAGAAAAAATAAACCCAAACGCAACTGATAAATTAGATGGTAAAACTTTTGTGGTATCGGGAGTGTTTACCTTGTTTTCAAGAGACGAATTGAAACAAGCCATTGAAGACAACGGAGGAAAAGTTGGAAGTTCCATTTCTGCCAAAACTGATTATGTAGTAGCAGGAGATAATATGGGTCCAGCCAAATTAGACAAGGCGAATAAACTTAATATTCCGATTATATCCGAAGAAGATTTCCAACAATTGATTGTTTAATTTCTAAACAACAATTGATTTGCCTTTTGCAATGTTTTGTTTGTTGTTATCAAAGTAAAAATCAATTCGACCTAAGTTGATTCCATAGCATCCTACTTGGTTTACCAAAACCTCTTTTCCTGCTTTGTTTTTAACTACTGTCGGTTTGTCCAAGAAAGTATGCGTGTGACCGCCAATAATTAAATCGATATCTTCGGTAAGTGCTGCCAATTTTAAATCACTAATCTTATCTGCATCTTCTTTACTGTATTTGTAACCGAGGTGAGACAAACAAATTACCAAATCGCATTGTTGATCTTTTTTTAAGATACGCACCATGTCTTGGCTAATTTCAACAGGATCGTTGTATACTGTTTCTTTATATAAACGTTTGTCTACCAAGCCATCAAACTCAATTCCTAAACCAAAAACACCAATCTTAATTCCGTCTTTGATGAAAATTTTATAGGGTTGAACCAAACCATCCATGACAGTATTCTTAAAATCATAATTGGCTGAGATGAATTCAAAAGTAGCATGTGGCATTTGTGCATGTAAGCCATCAATTCCATTATCAAAATCGTGATTTCCAATTGCTGAAGCATCGTATTGCATCATACTCATTAATTTGAATTCCAATTCACCACCATAGTAGTTAAAATATGGGGTGCCTTGAAAAATATCACCTGCATCTAATAAAAGGACGTTTGGGGTTTCCTTGCGAATGGTTTCAATTAAAGCAGCTCTGCGACTTACCCCACCCATATTAGCATTACGAGGATCATCTGCAGGAAATGGGTCAATGTGACTATGCACATCGTTTGTATGTAAAATAGTTATTTTTTTAATAGCCTCTGATTTGAAACTACTTAATGACAATCCTAAACCTACAAAAGCAGAACCAGCTGCTGTTTTTTCTATAAAATCTCTTCTTTTCATCTGTCTCTTTTTTGGAATTTATTCTTCTGTAATTCGAATGTCATTGATTACTGGAATAGTATCAACCTCTTTAAAATAGTCAATTAAAATAGTACGTAGTTTATAATCCAAGTCATATTTCTGAATTCCTTTTTTGAAAAAGTTCATATTGTCCCCGCCATTAGCTAAATAATCATTGGTAGCTACATAATAAATAGTGTTGTTTTCTAGTACTTGTCCCTGAACAAGAATGTTTTTTGCGGATGAATCTTTAGCAATTGTAAAAGTCAATCCTGATAAAGGATGAGATTTTTTAGTAGCAATGAAATAATTAACTAATTCTTGAATTTGTTCGCCTTTTAAAGCAATTACTACCAAACTATTTTCAAAAGGCATGATTTCAAATGCAGTACGAGCTGTCACATTTCCTTTTGGAAGAATTGAACGAATACCACCACTATTTAAAATACAAATCGTAATGGATTTTTTCTCTCTCAATTGAAACACTTTTTGACCCGCTTTCAATGAAACATCTGCCATTAGATTCCCTAAAGGTGATTGCCATTTTCCATTATTTTTGTCTAAAGTTTCAGGATTATAAGCTAGTACGGCACTTAAGTCGGCATCAATATGTTCTCTATATGGTTTTATGTAGTTTTCAATATCTTTATTTTCATTCGAAGTAGCTACTATCGGAATACGTTTACCTTCTATCGTTGTCAATTGATAACTCGACTTGCTACATGATAAAATTAACGTTGATGTTATAATTATAACAAAAAGTTTGAAAAATTGATTATACTTTTTTAGTTTTACCATTTCTAATGCCACTTAATTAATTAGTTTTGTGAATAGGTAAATGTACTATGTTTTTAAATTATTTAAAGAATTTATTTTTAAAATATACATTAAGAAATAAATGGCAGGAGGTCAGTAGCCTTGCTAGTACAAATACTATACAAACTATTGGTCTGTTAATAGATGGCAGCGATTTTGATAAAAAAGAGAGCTTAATTCAAGAATTAATCGCTAATGGTTTTATAGAAAAAAATATTTCGGTTATCAATTATAGTGATAAATTGAGCAAAAATGAAATTGATCAAAGGCTTATTTTTAATTCAGATAGTATGAATTGGAATGGGGAAATTACAAATCAAGTTATTGACAATTTTATTCAAACTAAGTTTGATTTACTTATTAGTTATTATGTAATCGAGAAGCCTATTTTATTGGTTATTACTAATCAATCTAAAGCTCAATTTAAAGTTGGTTTTTCATCCATTGATAAAAGATTAAATCATTTATTGATTTCTACAACACTAGAAAAACAGAGTGTTTTTGTACAAGAATTATTTAAATATCTGAAAATATTAAACAAAATAGATTTGTAATATGCAATCATTAATAGGAACTGGTGTTGCACTTGTCACACCTTTTAAAGCAGATTTTTCAATTGATACAGAGGCGTTAACCCGCATTGTAAATTACTCAATAAACGGTGGAGTTGAATACCTTGTTGTTTTAGGTACTACTGCTGAAAACGCAACATTATCTGCAATTGAAAAAGAGGTAGTTATTGCTACTGTTATCGAAGCCAATAAAGGAAGATTGCCATTGGTTCTTGGGGTTGGAGGCAATAATACTTTGGAAGTGGTATCGGAATTGCAAACCAGAGATTTATCGGCATTTGAGGCAATTTTATCGGTATCACCTTACTATGTAAAACCTACCCAAGAGGGAATATACCAGCACTTTAAAGCGATTGCTGAGGCTTCGCCTAAACCCATTATTTTATATAATGTTCCAGGGAGAACATCTAGTAATATGCTTCCTGAAACTGTTGTTCGTTTGGCTACTGATTTTAAAAACATAGTGGCTATCAAAGAAGCTTCTGGGGATATTGTTCAAGGAATTCACTTACTTAAAAATAAGCCTAAAGATTTCTTAGTAATTTCTGGAGACGACATGACCGCTTTGTCTTTAATTCTAGCGGGTGGATCGGGTGTTATTTCGGTTATTGGTCAAGGTTTTCCAACTTACTTTTCAGAGATGATTCGTTTAGGATTGAATCGAAAAGTGGATCAAGCTTTTCAAACTTTGTTTCAATTGTCTCCCATTATAGATATGATTTTTGAACAAGGAAATCCAGCTGGGATCAAACAAGTGTTTCAATCACTAGGAATAGCAAATAATACTGTTCGTTTGCCTTTAGTAAAAGTAGACGAATCATTAGCCAATAGGATTGATCAATTTGTTCAAAAAAGCAATAAATAAAGCCAATTTCTTTAGTTTTTTTTTAACTTAAAAATATTTTGTAGTCGCTAAATTAATACCTAAATTTGCGACCTTAACTTCGGTATGCTTGTATTAGGTTGATTACAATCTGAACTAAACGTATTTTAAAGTATATTAATGAAAAAAATTGTATCACTCTTAATTATCATTGTTCTTTTGGCTTCGTGTAACGAATACCAAAAAGCATTGAAATCCGAAGATCCAGCTGTTAAATTTGAAATGGCTACCAAAATGTACGAAGCAAAGAAATACAATAAAGCGATTCGTATATTTGAACAAATTGCTCCAGTTTATAGAGGTAAACCGGAATCTGAGGATATGTACTTTATGTTTTCTCAATCCTATTTTAAAACCAAACAATATTATTTAGCTGGCTACCAATTCGAAAGTTTTGTTTCTAGTTTTCCCAAAAGCGACAAAGTACAAGAAGCTTCGTTTTTAGGGGCAAAAAGTTATTCCATGTTATCTCCTGTCTATTCTTTAGATCAGACTGATACTACAAAAGCGATTGAGAAATTACAAGCATTTATTGATACGTATCCAAATTCTCTCTATTTGGCAGAAGCCAATGCTATTACGAAAAATCTTAATGAAAAATTGGAACGTAAGGTTTTTGAAAATGCAAAAGGATACAACACTATTTCAGATTATAAATCAGCTTTAGTAGCTTTGGATAATTTTATTGCAGATTATCCTGGTACTCCTTTTAAGGAAGAAGCCTTATACTATAAATACGATTCAGCCTATCAGTTAGGTATTAATAGTGTTCCTGCTAAAATGGAAGAACGTTTAAATGTTGCCAAAGTAGCTTATACTAATTTAATTAAGTTTAAAGCAGACACAAAATTTAAAAAACAAGCAGACGAAATGTTTGCTCGCATTGAAAAAGATTTACAAAAATTTATTAAATAAATAAAGTCATGGATTTAAAAAAGACGAATGCTCCAGTAAATACAGTAACTTACAATAAGACAGTTATTGAAGAACCTACTGGTAACGTGTATGAAGCAATAACCATTATGGCTAAAAGAGCAAACCAAATCAATTCTGAAATTAAAAAAGAATTGACTGAAAAATTAGAAGAGTTTGCAACATACAATGATAGTTTGGAAGAAGTTTTTGAAAACAAAGAACAAATTGAAGTGTCAAAATTCTATGAAAAATTGCCAAAGCCACACGCTTTAGCAGTTCAAGAATGGTTAGACGGTAAAATCTACCATAGAGACTCCAATAAATAATACAGTTACCATGTCAGTTTTAAACGGTAAGAAAATTTTGCTAGGTATTTCTGGCGGAATTGCAGCCTATAAAACTGCTTCATTGGTACGACTCTTTATCAAAGCAGGTGCACATGTCCAAGTGATAATGACACCTGCTTCTAAGGTTTTTGTTACCCCACTTACATTAGCCACCTTATCTAAAAATCCTGTATATTCTACTTTTTATGATACGCCAGATGATGTATCAGCTGATGAATCTAATTTAAATGGAGAAGGAGTTTGGAATAATCATGTAGAATTAGCCCTTTGGGCGGATCTAATGTTAATAGCTCCCGCTACAGCCAATACAATGTCAAAAATGGCATCTGGAACTTGTGATAACTTACTTTTAGCTACTTATTTATCTGCTAAATGTCCCGTTTATTTTGCGCCAGCAATGGATTTGGACATGTACAAACATCCGAGTACATTGGCGAACTTTAAAGCATTACACGAATTTGGAAATACAATAATTCCTGCCGAAAGTGGTGAATTAGCGAGTGGATTGTCTGGTGAAGGCAGAATGGCAGAACCTGAAAACATTGTTGCCTTTATTGAGGCAGATTTAACGAATCAATTGCCATTAAAAGGAAAAAAAATATTGGTTACCGCAGGTCCAACGTATGAAGCGATTGATCCAGTACGTTTCATTGGTAATCATTCCTCTGGAAAAATGGGCTATGATATAGCTTTGTGTGCTGCACAATTAGGTGCATCAGTTCTATTAGTTTCTGGACCTTCTCATTGTAAAGTGAATCATACAAATATTCAATTATTACCCGTGGTTTCTGCTCAAGAAATGTATGATGTTTGTCATACGTATTTTTCTCAAGTAGATGTAGCTGTAGCCGCCGCTGCAGTAGCTGATTATAAGCCAAAAAATGTAGCACTTCAAAAAATTAAAAAATCTAATACAGAATTTTCTATTGAATTAGAAAAAACAATTGATATTTTGGCTTATCTAGGTGCAGTTAAGAAAAACCAAATGGTTATAGGTTTTGCACTAGAAACTGAAAATGAAATTGAAAATGCTAAGTTGAAGATTCAGAAAAAAAACTTAGATTTGATAGTTTTAAACTCGCTTCAAGATGAAGGAGCTGGTTTTAAAAAAGAAACTAATAAAGTCACTTTTATTGATAAAAATTTCAATATAGAACCAATGGAATTGAAATCTAAAGAAGCCGTGGCTGAAGATATTTTAAATAAGGTAATAGCTCATTTCAATGCGTAATCTAGTTGTAGTATTCTTTTTTTTTATTGGAATAACTGTATATTCCCAACAGCTAAATTGCACTGTTACTGTAGATTCAAAGCAAATTACTAATGTAAATCAGCAAATTTTCAAATCGTTACAGACTTCGCTAACTGATTTTATTAATAAAACAGATTGGACCGGACAATTGTTGAAGCAAAACGAAAAAATCAATTGTTCTATATATATTACACTTAATTCGGGATCTACAGATCAATTCTCAGGAACGATTCAAGTGCAATCATCACGTCCTATTTTTGATTCTACTTATTCAAGCCCAGTTTTTAATTTTAATGACAAAGACTTTAATTTTCGTTATGTTGAGTTCGAAAATTTAATTTACAATCCGAATACTTTTGATTCAAATTTAGTAGCGGTAATTGCTTATTATTGTCATATTATCCTAGGGATGGATGCTGATTCTTTTGTCGAACAATCAGGTACTTCCTATTTAGAAGCGGCACAAAATATAGCTACTTTAGCGCAACAAAGCGGATACAAAGGTTGGACACAAACAGAAGGTAATCAAAATAGGTATTTTCTAATTTCCGATTTATTGTCACCAACATTTAGTCCTATTCGTTCAGTCTCATTTCAATACCACTCAGCCTTAGATGCAATGACTAAAGAGTTGAAATCCGCAAAAGAAAATGTTAAAACGGCATTAATCAGTTTGAATAAAGTACATGCAGTTAGACCTAATGCTTTTTTAACAAGAGTATTTTTTGATGCCAAATCGGATGAAATTGTTTCTATTTTTTCAGCTGGACCAAGTATTTCAATTTCAGATTTAGTAGATAATTTGAATAGAGTTTCGCCTATGAATTCTAGTAAATGGAGTAGTATTAAGTACTAAAATCAACATTAAGTTCAATTGCTAATATGATTACATCACTATCGATAAAAAACTATGCATTGATTGAAAAATTGGCTATCGATTTTTCAAAAGGATTCTCTATTATAACTGGAGAAACGGGCGCTGGTAAATCGATTATTCTTGGAGCAATGGGTTTGGTTTTGGGTAAAAGAGCGGATCTGACTTCCCTTAAAAATAAAGAAGAAAAGTGCGTAATTGAAGCCTATTTTGATATTTCGAAATACAATTTAAAATCCTTTTTTGATGCGAATGATTTGGATTACGAAGACGAGACAATTATTCGTCGAGAAATTTTGCCTTCTGGTAAATCAAGAGCATTTATCAATGATAGTCCGGTGAATCTACAAGAGTTGCAGGATTTGAGTATGTTTTTAATTGATATTCATTCACAACAGCAAACACAAGAATTATCTGATGAGTTAGTACAATTTAATATTATAGATGCAATTGCTACTAATCAACAGGAAATAGGTAGTTTCCAAACACTTTTAAAAAGCTATAAGGAGGATAAATCCAATTTAAATTCACTTGTAAAAAAGCAATCTGAATCAATTAAGGAACAAGAATACAATACCTTTCTATTAAATGAATTGATTGCTGCTCAATTAAAATCTGGCGAACAAGAACAATTGGAAGCTGATTTTGAAAAATTGAATAATGTAGAAACTATTAAAGAGTCGGTGGATAAATCGTTGGCTTTGGCCAATGAGGAACAAATAGGAGCTTTATCTACTTTGAAAGAAATTAAAGTAGCCTTACAGAAAATTGCTTCTTTTGCACCAGAATACACTTCCTTGTTAGAGCGTATTACTAGCTTGACTATAGAATTAGACGATATTTCAGACGAATTGACGAATTGTTCTGAAAAACTAATTAATGATCCGGTACAATTGGATTTGATTAGCGAAAAATTGCAATTGATCTTCAATTTGCAAAAGAAACATCAAGTTGTCACAGTCGATGAATTGTTAGTTATTCAAACGAATCTGGAAAACAACTTGTTTGAATTAGGGAATTTAGAAAGTGATATTGCTAAACTAACTCAAACAATTCAGGATAAAGCAAATTCATTAGATGCTTTAGCACAAACAATTCATCAAAAAAGAAGTGAATCGGTTCCGGTGCTATCAGATAAATTGATTGCTATTTTAGCCACTTTGGGAATGCCCAATGTACGTTTCAATATTGAGATCAAATCCACAGATAATTACTACCAAAATGGTAAAGACGAAATACAGTTTTTGTTTTCGGCCAATAAAGGAACCGATTTTGGCTTGCTAAAAAAGGTGGCTTCAGGTGGAGAAATGTCCCGAATAATGCTTGCTGTAAAAGCAATTTTAGCTCAGTATTCTAAATTACCTACTTTAATTTTTGACGAAATTGACACTGGGGTTTCTGGAGAAATAGCCATTAGAATGGGAGAGATTATGAATGAAATGAGTCAGTCGATGCAAATTTTTGCTATTACGCATTTGCCTCAAATTGCCGCTAAAGGAAATGCACATTTCAAAGTTTTCAAATCAACTATTGGCGACGATACACAATCAGAATTGAAGTTATTAAATGACGAAGAAAGAATCATTGAAATTGCCCAAATGTTATCTGGCGCAGTAGTTTCGGACTCTGCTCTAAATCACGCCAAATCCTTGTTGAACTAAAGATTTGGTTTATATTTGCACACTACTAAACACGAATACTAATTAGAATTAAAGATATGATTATAGAACCTAGAATGAGAGGATTTATTTGCTTGACAGCACACCCTGCTGGATGCGAGCAAAATGTAAAAAATCAAATTGCTTATGTACAATCAAAAGGATCAATCGATGGGCCAAAACGTGTTTTGGTTATTGGTGCTTCGACTGGTTTTGGTTTAGCGTCAAGAATTACCAGCGCGTTCGGTTCAAACGCAGCAACATTAGGTGTTTTCTTTGAAAAAGCACCTGCAGAAGGTAAAACTGCTTCTCCAGGATGGTACAACTCTGCGGCTTTTGAAAAAGAAGCTACAAAAGCAGGATTGTATGCCAAAAGTATTAATGGAGATGCTTTCTCTAATGAAGTAAAACAACAAGCTATCGAATTGATAAAGGCAGATATGGGTCAGATTGATCTAGTGATTTACAGTTTAGCTTCTCCAGTGCGTATGCATCCTGGAACCGGCGTATTACACCGTTCTACTTTGAAACCTATTGGAGGTACATTTACAAATAAGACGGTAGATTTCCATACTGGAAATGTAACCCAAGTCTCTATTGAGCCAGCTAACCAAGAAGATATTGATAATACGGTTGTGGTTATGGGAGGTGAAGATTGGTCGATGTGGATGAATGCTTTGAAAGACGCTAATGTTTTAGCCAATGGTGCTACAACAGTTGCCTATTCGTATATTGGGCCAGAAGTGACCGAAGCTGTTTATAGAAAAGGTACAATTGGTCAAGCCAAAGATCATTTGGAAGCGACAGCTTTTGAAATTTCAAAAGACTTAGTTGCTTTAAATGGTAAAGCTTATGTTTCTGTAAATAAAGCTCTGGTAACTCAAGCAAGTTCAGCTATTCCAGTGATTCCATTGTACATCTCATTATTATATAAAATCATGAAAGCAGAAGGAATCCACGAAGGTTGTATCGAACAAATTCAACGTTTGTACCAACAACGTTTATATACAGGACAGGCTGTTCCCACTGATGATAAAGGAAGAATTCGAATTGACGATTGGGAAATGCGTGAAGATGTTCAAGCTCGTGTGGCTGCATTGTGGAAAGAATCAACTACGGAATCATTACCAGAAATAGGTGATTTAGCTGGATACAAACAAGATTTCTTAAACCTATTTGGTTTTGGATTTGATGGAGTAGACTATTTGGCTGATGCCAATGAAATGGTTCAAGTACCTAGTATTGGGTAATATTTTATCTCATTGATATACAAATGCACTCATTTTTGGGTGCATTTTTTTATAGTTGTTTAGGAATCATTTCAGTAATACGCTATAAAGACTATATTTGTGGTACAATCTAAAAAAGAATCAAAACTTTAACTTTGAATATGCATTTTTCTCTAATTATACCGGTATATAACCGCCCAGACGAAGTAGATGAGTTGTTAGAAAGTTTAACTAAATCTAACTATAAAAACGATTTTGAAATCGTCATTGTAGAAGATGGTTCCACAGTACCTTGTGGCGAAGTAATTCAGAAATACCTTTCACAACTAAACATCTCCTATTTTTATAAAGAAAATTCTGGACCTGGAGATTCGCGTAATTACGGTATGGCTAAAGCTAGTGGTGATTATTTTATCATTTTTGATTCAGATTGTATTATCCCTTCTCAATATCTGGAAGAAGTAGATAAAGCATTAAAACAGGATTATGTTGATTGTTTTGGAGGACCTGATAAAGCTTTAGATAGTTTTTCTGACATTCAAAAAGCCATCAATTTTGCTATGACTTCATTCCTTACTACAGGTGGAATTCGTGGAGGTTCTGAAAAAATAGGAAAATTCCAACCTAGAAGTTTTAATATGGGTTTATCTCGTAAAGCTTTCGAGGCTTCTAAAGGTTTTGGAAATATTCATCCTGGTGAAGACCCTGATTTATCTATACGTTTGTGGAATTTAGGTTTTGAAACTCGATTGTTTTCAAAAGCATTTGTGTACCATAAGCGCCGAATTGATTGGGATAAATTTTCAGTTCAGGTGAGTAAATTTGGTAAAGCCCGACCTATATTGAACAGTTGGTATCCAGAACATAATAAGTTGACTTTTTTCTTTCCAACCGCTTTCATTTTAGGATTTTTTCTTTCAGTTGCTTTATTACTCTTGACGTTTGATTATTTTTTACAATTGTATATGATGTATTTCTTCGTTTTGTTTGTGACTTCAAGTATTCAAAATAGGAGTGTACGAATTGGGTATTTATCATTAATTGCAGTTTGGAAACAATTTTATGGTTATGGTCTAGGATTTTTAGAATCGTATATAAAAGTCATTGTTTTAAAACGTCAACCCGAAGTAGCTTTCCCGAATTTGTTTTTTAAACATTAGCAAATGTCTAAAATAATTGGTTTAACCGGAGGTATAGGTAGTGGTAAAACCACTATAGCAAATTATTTTGATTCGCTTGGAATTCCTGTGTTTATTGCCGATGATGAGGCTAAACGACTGATGCAATCTTCAGCTATTTTAGAAGCAATTAAAACTAGTTTTGGAGATGCTATTTTTGAAAACGGTCAATTAAATAGACAACAATTGGCAGCCATTGTTTTTTCTGATCCTGAAAAGTTAAGCCAACTCAATAACATCATTCACCCTGCTGTCAAAAAGCAATTTACGATTTGGCTTAGCCAATATCAGACGGCGCCCTTTGTAATTTATGAAGCAGCCATTTTATTTGAAAGTGGGAGTTATCAAAATTGCGATATAATAATTACAATTACTGCGCCTTTTGAAGATAGGATTACTAGGGTGATGCAACGTGACAGTAGTTCACGTGAGCAAGTAGTACAGCGAATCAATGCGCAGTGGACAGATGAACAACGCATTTCAAAAAGCGATTTTGTAATTGATAATACGGATACTGATACAGCAAAACAAAAAATAAATAAAATTCTTAAAATTTTGAAGAATTAGCAATATAGTACCTAGATGTTAATATTTGGTTAATATATTATTTACTATATTGTTAAAATACTAAATTTGTTTCGATGAGTAAGCTATTCTTTAGATTGTTGGTTTTGTTAATGAGTTTGTCCCTAATTGGGATTATACTCGTTCAAGTCTATTGGTTCAACACCTCATTAGAAAATAACGAAGAGCAATTTAAATTTCATGTTAAACAAGTATTAGGCAATGTAGCCGAAAAATTGCAAAAACAAGAAGCTTACAGTTTTTATGATCGTTATAATAAATTAAAAGATAGTACTGGTAAAATTCCTAAAAAAGACGATTTACTTCAGTTTACCTACGTTCAAAAGAATTTAAAAACAAATAAAACTATTGTCTATTCCAATAGTATTATTGAAGAAGATTTTAATATTAAGTCGTCTTTATTCGATAAAAAATCAGACAGCTCAAAACTCTTTAAGAGTTTTAGTTCCAAAAGAGTTACAGAGATTTATAATTCGAAACCACTTGAGAATACGATGCTTTCGCAAAGTTTGATTCCAGATGAGCGTGTTGAAAAAACGGGTAGTTTAGATGTTTTAGATAATGCACAATTCGAAATATTTTATAAAGATATAGCTTCAGCTATGCCATTACAAGAGCGTGTTACTGCTGCAAATATTCAAAATTTAATCAAAAAAGAATTAGAAGAATATGGTGTTAAAACCACTTTTGAGTTTGGTATTTATAGTAATGGATTAGCGACTAAGGTGACTTCGAATAATTTCAAATACAATTCTAAAAATAGTTATTCAATTCCCATTTTAACTGACAATGAACAGCACGAGCAGTATAAACTAATGGTTAGTTTTCCTCATAAAAAACGGTTCCTTCTTTCTGAATTAGTGAGTATCACTATATTGTCTATTATTTTTACGCTTATTATTATTATTGCCTATTCTAGTGCTCTAAGTCAATTAATTCGTCAACGCCAAATTTCTGAAATCAAAACAGATTTCATTAATAATATGACGCATGAATTCAAAACACCAATTGCTACTATTAATTTAGCTTTGGATGCTATTCGTAATCCTAAAATTATTGATGATAAAGAGAAAGTATTACGTTATTTAGCCATGATTCGTGATGAAAATAAACGTATGCATGCGCAAGTTGAAAATGTATTGCGAATTTCTAAATTAGAGAAAAAAGAATTAGAAATAGAGAAAGAATCCATTTCGATTGAAGATGTAATTAACGATGCTATTGAGCATGTAAGTTTGATTTTAGAAGATAGATCTGGAATAATAGTTACGCATTTTAACGCTACTAGAACAACTGTGCTAGTGAATGATAATCACTTTACTAATGTAATCGTGAATATCTTGGAAAATGCTATTAAATACTCGCCAGAAGCACCACAAATTGATATTTACACTGAAAATATCAAAGATATGGTATTGATCAAAGTACAAGATAAAGGTTTAGGAATGAGTAAAGTTGCTCAAAAAAGAATCTTTGAGAAGTTTTACAGAGAACACACCGGAGACATTCACAATGTGAAAGGACATGGGTTAGGGTTGGCTTATGTAAAACGTATTGTAGAGGACCATGACGGTCAAGTTTACGTAGAAAGTGAAAAAGGAAAAGGAAGTACCTTTACTATAAAATTACCCTTAATAAATTAGATTATGGAAAATAACAGAAAAATTCTTTTGGTAGAGGACGATCTTAATTTTGGTGCAGTTCTGAAAGACTATTTAGTACTTAATGATTTTGAAGTAACATTAGCAAAGAATGGAATGGAAGGTTTTGAGAAATTCAAAAAAGATCATTACGATTTATGTATTTTGGATGTTATGATGCCTTACAAAGATGGTTATACATTAGCTAAAGAAATTAGAGAAAAAAATGCTGAAGTGCCTATTATTTTTTTAACGGCTAAATCCATGAAAGAAGATGTATTGAAAGGATACAAAGCGGGTGCAGATGATTATTTGAACAAACCTTTTGATTCTGAAGTTTTGCTAATGAAAATTAAGGCTATTATTCAGAGAAAATCATCGGATGTTAAATCGGAACAAGTACAGTTTGAATTCACAATTGGTAAATTCCATTTGAATTCTAAATTGCGTTTTTTGACTTTCCAAAATGACGAACCAATTAAATTGTCTCCAAAAGAGAACGAATTATTAAAAATGTTAATCCTACATGAGAATGATTTAATGCCAAGAGAATTGGCATTGACTAAAATCTGGAGAGATGATAATTATTTTACATCTCGAAGTATGGATGTGTATATTGCCAAATTGAGAAAGTATTTGAAATCAGATGAAAATGTAGAGATTTTAAACATTCACGGTGAAGGTTTCCGATTAGTGGTTAAAAAATAACATACATTTTTGATATTAAAAAAAGCTCCAAGAAATAGGAGCTTTTTTTATGGAAATATTTCAATTAAAATGAATGTTTCATTTTGTCTTTTATAGCATCCAAACATAAGTTGTTTATACTTCCTTCATGAGTATGTTTGGTTGCTTTTGGCGATTGGAAGGTGCCGTTTTCCAACTGCTCTGCAACTGCTTTGTAAGCATCTCTAAATGGAATTCCAGAGACCACCATTTCATTTAAGGAATCTACTGTAAATAGATAATCATATTTTTTATCTTCTAAAATATGTTCTTTTACGGTAATGTCCTTTATAGCGAAAATCGCAATATCCAAACAGGCTTTTAAATTTTGAATTGCAGGAAACAATCCTTCTTTCAATAATTGTAAATCTCTATGATATCCACTTGGTAAATTGTTTGTAATTAAAGTGATTTCATATGGTAACGCTTGAATTTTATTACATTTTCCACGAATTAATTCAAATACATCTGGATTTTTCTTATGCGGCATGATGCTCGAACCTGTGGTTAAATGCGATGGTAAACTGATGAAATCAAAATTCTGACTCATGTACAAACACACGTCCATTGAAAATTTAGCCAATGTAGCCGCCACGCTACTCATGGCAAAAGCTACTGTTTTCTCTGCTTTTCCACGACTCATTTGAGCAGCCACGGCATTAAATTTCAAGGTTTCAAATTGCAATTCTTTGGTGGTAAACGTTCGATTAATAGGAAAGGAACTTCCGTAACCGGCTGCTGAACCTAAAGGATTTTGATCCACTACAGTCAATGCAGCATTTAGCATCGTTATGTCGTCTATTAAGCTTTCAGCATAAGCCGAAAACCACATACCAAAAGAAGAAGGCATGGCGATTTGTAAATGCGTGTAGCCTGGAAGTAACACATTTTGGTGTTTATCTGCCGATTCCATTAACAAATCGAAAAGGACTTTTACTTGTTCTTTCAATTCTTTAACAACATCTTTCAAGTACAAATGAACATCAACCAAAACTTGGTCGTTACGAGAACGAGCGGTATGGATTTTTTTTCCAGCATCGCCCAATTTAACAGTTAATAGGTACTCGATTTTGGAATGTACGTCTTCAAAACTATCTTCAATTTCAAATTTGCCTACTTCTACGTCTTTTATGATTTCCTCCAAAGCAGTAACCAATGAAGCAGTTTCAATTTCAGTTAATAAACCAATTTGACCTAACATTTTTGCGTGTGCTATAGAACCCAATGCGTCGTATTTGGCTAAAACTAAATCCAATTCGCGGTCATTCCCAACAGTAAATTGTTCGATTTGTTTGTCGGTTGTAATTCCTTTTTCCCAAAGTTTCATAGTTCGTATTTTATTGTTTGAAGAAATCAGTTAGAATTTTGATGTACAACTGAATGCCTTCTTCTATTTCGTTAATAAATATAAATTCGTCAGCCGAGTGCGAGCGAAGTGTTTCTCCGGGTCCTAATTTCAAGGATTGGCAACTTAACACCGATTGATCTGAAAGAGTTGGCGAACCATAAGTAGTTCTTCCTAATGCAATTCCAGCTTGTACTAAACCGTGTTGTATAGGAATTGATGAAGCATTCAAATGCATTGATCTCGGATTCACTTCTGCGTTGATATGACTTTTTACAGTAGTTAAAATTTCGGTATTGCTATAACAATCATTCACTCGAATATCGACTACTAAATGACATTCGGCAGGGACAACATTGTGTTGCTTTCCAGCGTTCACTTGGGTCACAGTCATTTTTATAGGACCTAAAACGTCTGATATTTTTTCAAATTGATAGGTTTTGAACCAATCAATTATTGACATCGTATTGTAAATAGGATTATCCTCATTTTGATGTGCCGCATGACTTGCAGTACCTTTAACAACAACATCTAAAACTAATAATCCTTTTTCGGCTATAGCCAGTTGCATTAATGTTGGTTCGCCTACAATCGCACAATCCAATTTAGGTAAGTGTTGTAAAACACTATTTAAACCATTTTTTCCACTGCTTTCTTCTTCAGCTGAAGCTACTATAACTATGTTGTAAGGTAAATTTTCTTGATTGTAAAAGTAGACAAAGGTCGCTAATAGTGATACTAAGCATCCACCTGCATCATTACTACCTAATCCATATAACTTACCGTCTTTTTCAATGGCTTTAAATGGATCATTCGTATAACCTTGATTGGGTTTTACGGTATCATGATGCGAATTCAATAATAGCGTTGGTTTGCTTTTGTCAAAATGGTGATTGAAAGCCCAAACATTATTATTCTCTCTTTGAAACGGAATCCCATTTTGGGTAAACCAAGACTCAATTATAAGTGCTGTTTGATCTTCTTCACTAGAAAATGAAGGCGTTTCAATTAGCGCTTTTAATAGGGTAATAGCTTCTTGTGTAAGGATTTCTATAGTTTTCATAACGTAATTGTCGTATAAGTAGCCGTTTTGTTTTGCAACATTCGGTGGTGTCCAATTTTAATTTGTTTCACTCCTTTGGATAAACTATTGAAACAGTTGTCTAATTTAGGAATCATTCCGGAATGAATGGCTTCCTCGGCTTTTAATTTGGCATACAAATCGGGATTGATTGCTTCAATCACCGAAGCATCATCATCGGCATCAAACAAAACACCTGGTTTTTCAAAGCAATAGGTAAGAGTAACATCATAAACTGAAGATAAAGCGATCGCTAATTCACTTGCAATAGTATCAGCATTCGTATTTAATAACTGACCTTTTCCGTCGTGTGTAATGGCACAAAATACTGGCGTAATTCCAGATCCCAACAAATTAGCTAACAAAATCGTATTTACTTTTTTCACATCGCCTACAAAACCGAAGTCAATCGTAGGGTGATTTCGTTTTTCGGATAGAATTAAATTTCCATCGGCTCCCGAAAATCCGATTGCATTGGTGCCGTTAGCTTGTAATTGCGCCACGACTTCTTTATTAATTTGACCTGAGTAAACGCCAACTACCACTTCAAGCATTTTGGCATCGGTGATTCTACGTCCGTCAATCATTTGGGGTACTAATCCCATGCTTTGAGCTAATTTAGTGGCTGATTTTCCGCCGCCATGTACTAAAATGGTATTGCCTTTCAAAGCTGCAAAATCAGCTAAAAACGATGTTAATTCTGTAGGATTATCAATAATATTCCCACCAATTTTGATAATGGATACTGATTCCTTATTTCCCATTTTTCAATATTTTTTGTAAAACCAATTGCGCTGCGTATGTACGATTATTGGCTTGTTCAATTACAACCGAATTAGCGCTATCAATTACCTCATCAGCAACAATAACGTTACGTCTTACCGGTAAACAGTGCATGAATTTAGCATTATTAGTCAACTTCATTTTGTCAGCAGTAACAGTCCAGTTTGGATCTAAGTTAGTTACTTTTCCGTATTCTTTATAATTACTCCAGTTTTTGGTGTAAATAAAATCAGCATTTTCAAACGCTTTGTTTTGGTCGTATTCAATTTTCGAATCTTTGGTGATTTCCGGATTCAATTCATAACCTTCTGGATGGGTAATTACAAAATCAGCATCCTGCAATTGCATCATTTGAACAAAGGAATTTGCAACGGCTTGAGGTAACGCTTTTGGATGTGGTGCCCAAGACAAAACTACTTTTGGACGGTGCGCTGTCTTGTGCTCTTCCATTGTGATGGCATCAGCCAACGATTGTAATGGGTGACCCGTAGCACTTTCCATATTTACAATAGGAACAGTGGCATATTTCAAAAATCCTGACAATACGGTTTCGGCATTGTCTTTATCTTTGTCAGTCAATCCTGCGAAAGCTCTAATCGCAATGATATCACAATATTGTGAAACGACTTGCGCTGCTTCTTTGATGTGTTCCGAAGCACCTTGATCCATTACTGCACCATCTTCAAATTCAAGTGTCCAACCTTCATTGGTAAAGTTCATGACCATTACATTCATGCCTAAGTTAAGTGCCGCTTTTTGTGTACTCAAACGAGTTCGCAAACTAGGGTTAAAGAACAGCATCCCTAAGGTTTTATTTTCGCCTAAAGATTTATGTTGCAATGGATTTTTTTTGATTGCAATTGCTTCTTTTACCCATTCTTGAAGTGAATCTATTTCTTGCATGTTGATGTAATTCATAATTTTAAGTGTATTAGTTAATTAAGTTATTGTTATTGTATTCTATAACTGGATAACTCGCTTGTGTTTTATTTAATCTTCGTAAAGGGAACTTTGTTTTGCATGGCGTTTAAAATGAAATTATCTTCTAATCCGTTAACAATCCAAGTTTCAATATTAGCTGCTTTAGCTATAGCCGCCGATTCAATTTTTGATTGCATGCCACCTGTGCCATGAGAGGATTTTGCATCTCCAATTTCGTTTTCTAAAGTTTGTAAATCAGTCACTAAACGAATCGTTTCAGGATTTAGATCTTTAAATGATGCTTTAGTGTAAATTCCGTTGGTATTAGTTGCTATGATCAATAGATCTACATCCAATAATACCGCTGTCAAAGCCGCTAATTTATCGTTATCTCCAAATTTGATCTCATCGGTTGAAACCGTATCATTCTCATTGATAATGGGGATGTAACTATTTTTTACCAATACATCAATCGTGTTAACAATATTAATTTTAGTTTCGGTTTTTTCAAAATCAGAATACGAAAGCAAACATTGTGAGGTATGCAATCCAAGATCGCTGAAATTCTCATGAAAAATACGCATCAAATGCGGTTGCCCAATAGAAGCTAATGCTTGTTTGACAAAAATTTCGTTGTCTGGCGCTTCTAATTTTACAAACTGTTTCGCCGCAGCAATTGCCCCTGAACTCACGATGACAAATTCGTATTCGTCTTTCAACGCAGCAATTTGCATCCCAATGTCCTCAATCTTTCCTCTCGAAATGTGATTGGTTTCTTTGGTGAGCGTATTGCTTCCTATTTTTAATAATATTCTTTTTTTACCTGATTTGTCCATCACCGTATATGTACCATTTGTTAGTCACCAAATGCTGCAAGCCAATTGGGCCGCGTTGGTGTAATTTATCTGTGCTTATTGCTAATTCGCCTCCTAATCCAAACTGTCCGCCATCAGTAAATCGGGTAGAGGCATTGTGATAAACGGCTGCCGTGTCTACATTGTCCATGAATACTTGAGCAGTAACTTCATTTTCTGTAATGATAGATGCCGAATGCCCACCGCAATAGTGATTGATTTTATCAATTGCTTCTTTGTCAGAATTGACCGTACCTATCACAATCTTATAATCCAAAAATTCTTCGTACCAAATTAAATCCGATTCAATTTGAGGAATACCTGTTGCATCTGCTACTTTTTGATCGCCCAAAACCGTTACGCTGTGTTCTTGTAATTGGTTTACTATTTGTTGAGCAAATGTCTCCCAATTAACCAAATTGGTATCGATTAGCACTTTGTCCAATGCATTGCAGACCGAAATATTGGATGTTTTTCCGTTAATGATAATATCCGTTGCTTTTTGTATATCCGCTTCTTGATTGACATATACAAAATTATTACCACGACCACTTATAATTACAGGGCAGGTTGCGTGTTGCTTTACAAAAGCTATTAACTGTTCGCCGCCACGAGGAACTATTAAGTCCACACGTTGTGTTGGTTTTTCAAGGAAATCTTGGGTTTCGTTTCGATTGTAATTCAAATATTCCACCCAGTTGGCATTAACTTCGTTATCCTTTAAGGCTTGGTGCCAAAGGGCAACTATTTTCAAATTAGAAAGCAAAGATTCTTTTCCACCTTTCAATAGAATTTTATTCCCCGATTTAAAAGCAATTCCACCCGCTTCTACCGTAACGTCAGGACGAGATTCGTAAATAATCATTACCGTACCAAAAGCAGCGGTTTTATTAGTGATTTTCATTCCTTTTTCATGAACAAAATGAAAACGTTCTACTCCAATAGGATCTTCTTGACTTGCCAACTGTTGCATTGACAAAATCATTCCGTCAATTTTAGCATCATCCACCATAAGGCGTTTTTCCATAGCTAAATCGGCACCCGAATAATTTTCCAAGTCTTGTTGGTTAATGCTTTTAAGACTGGCTCTTTCTTCTTCAAGAAGCGTGGCCATTCGACTTAAAACCGCATTTCGTTTTGCTATTGACAGTAGGGTGCTCATGAAATTAAGATTGAATTTCTTGTAAAGCTTCTTTTAAAGCAATGATAAAAGTATCTATTCCTTTTGTTTTGATTGTCAGTGGTGGAAGTATTCGTAATAGATTTTTATTATTGGCATTTCCGGTGAAAATATGTTTGTCAATAATCATCTTTTTACGCAGCTCATTAATTTCAAAATCAAATTCAACTCCCAGCATTAATCCTTTACCTTTTACCTTTTTAACTTCTGGAATTTGTTTAATAGCGTCTAAGAAATACGCATATACTTCATTCACATTGTCCATTAACTTTTGGTCTTTGATCACATCCAAAACTGCAATTCCAGCAGCACAAGCCAAATGGCTTCCGCCAAAAGTAGTTCCTAATAAACCATAACTCGCTTTGAATTTAGGTGAGATTAAAATACCACCAATTGGGAAACCGTTCCCCATTCCTTTGGCCAAACAAATAATGTCTGCTTTGATATTGTGGTGTTGGTGTGCAAAGAATTTTCCAGTTCTTCCGTATCCCGACTGTACTTCATCTAATATTAAAACAACTTCGTATAGTGCGCAGATTTTTTCTAAGTCTTGGAAGAATTGAGTTGTTCCTTCGTCCAATCCACCCACGCCTTGAATTCCTTCAATAATGACACAACATACATCGCCTTTTTTCAATTCGGTTTCAACCAATTCAATTTGGTTTAAAGGCAAAAAAGTAACTATTTGTTGCGCATTCAATGGCGCTACAATCTTTTTGTTATCGGTTACAGCAACAGCTGCTGAAGTTCTTCCGTGGAAGGAGTTATCAAAAGCAATTACACGTGATTTGTCGTTGTGGAAAGAAGCTAGTTTGAGCGCATTTTCATTGGCTTCGGCCCCAGAACTACACATAAATAAACTGTAGTCTTCATAACCTGATAATTTTCCTAACTTTTCAGCTAGTTCAACTTGTAATGGGTTTTGAATAGCATTGGAATAAAATCCAATAGCATCCAATTGTTCTTTCAATTTGGACACATAATAGGGGTTGGTATGGCCAATTGAAATTACGCCATGCCCACTATATAAATCTAAGTAGTCAATGCCGTTACTATCTGTAATGGTGCAATCCACCGCTTTTACTGGGGTGATATTGTATAAAGGATAAACGTCAAATAAATTCATTTCAAATGATTTAAAGATTTTGAGATTTAAAGATGTTAAGATTGTATTTTTTAAAGTCTGTATTTATGGCTTTGCTAATTTTTTCAATCATTAAATTCTTTAATCTTTTAATTATTTTTATTAAAATCCACAAGGCTTTAAATGCAATCCTGTAGTTTCGTCTAAGCCAAATACCAAGTTCATATTTTGAATTGCTTGTCCTGAGGCTCCTTTGGTTAAATTGTCAATTACTGAAGTTATTAAAAGCCGGTTTCCTTTTTTCATTAAGCTGATAATACACTTATTGGTTTGTACTACTTGCTTCATGTTGATGTTAGTAGTTGTAACCGTTACAAAAGGTTGATCAGCATAATAAGCCTCGTATTTGGCTACAATATCTTCTAAACTATCAGATACAGTAGTGTATAAAGTGGCAAAAATTCCTCTAGCGAAATCCCCTCTGTTGGGAACAAATAGTAATTCGTTAGGATAACCTGCCTGTAATTGTTGGATACTTTGATTGATTTCGCCCAAATGTTGGTGTTCAAAAGCTTTGTAATGCGACATATTATTGTTTCTCCAACTGAAATGAGTAGTTTCTGATGGACTAACTCCAGCTCCTGTACTTCCAGTGGTTGCGTTGATGTGAACATCTTCGTTGAGTAATCCATTTTTGGCCAATGGCAATAAAGCCAATTGAATTGCCGTAGCAAAACAACCTGGGTTAGCAATATAATTTGCAGATTGAATGGCAGTTTTGTTCAACTCCGGTAAACCATACACAAACTGCTTTCCATCAAATTCAGCGTCTTTAGTCAGTCTAAAATCGTTTCCTAAATCGATGATTTTAGTGACGTTTGAAAATTGGTGTTGTTCTAAAAAAGCTTTTGATTTACCATGACCTAAACACAAAAAAACCACATTTACCTTAGGGTTGACCTGATCGGTAAAATTCATTTCGATATCACCCATTAAATCGTGATGCGCAATTGATAAAGGTTTGCCTGCATTAGTGGTGCTGAAAACAAAATCTATAGTCGCATTCGGGTGAAACATCAAAATTCGGATGAGTTCGCCCGCAGTATATCCTGAACCGCCAATTATTCCAACTTTAATCATGACTCAGTTGATTTACAGATGAAAATATATTTTGTGCATTTCCTAAGATTTTAATGAATCCTTTGGCATCATCTGATGTCCAAGCGTTATTCATTTCGCCATATTGTCCAAATCCAGTATTCATCAAATCGTTTTTAGATTCAATTCCATCCAAAGAGAAATGATAGGGTTTTAAGGTTACTGTTACAGTTCCATTCACTGTTTTTTGAGTGTCCTCCAAGAAAGTTTCAATATTACGCATCACAGGATCTAGGAATTGTCCTTCGTGGAATAGCATCCCATACCAGTTGCCTAATTGTTCTTTCCAATATTGTTGCCATTTACCCAAAGTATGTTTTTCAAGTAAATGATGTGCTTTAATTATGATTAATGGAGCAGCGGCTTCAAAACCAACTCTTCCTTTGATTCCAATTATGGTGTCGCCCACATGAATATCTCTACCGATTGCATAGACATTTGCCAATTTTTCCAGAATCACGATATTGTTTGGAGGCGTATCTTTTTTACCATTCACAGCAACTAGTTGTCCTTCGTGGAATTCTAAAGTTACTTTTTCTTCCCCTTGTTTTTGCAATTGCGAAGGGTAGGCCTCACTAGGTAATGCTTCGTGAGAAGTTAAAGTCTCTTTTCCACCTACGCTAGTTCCCCAAAGTCCTTTGTTGATAGAGTATTGTGCTTTTTCCCAAGAATAGTGCACTCCATTTTTAGCCAAATAATCCACTTCTTCTTGACGCGATAATTTTAAATCACGAATAGGAGTAATGATTTCAATCTCTGGAGCGATAGTTTGGAAAATTAAATCAAAACGAATTTGATCATTTCCAGCACCAGTACTTCCATGAGCAATTGCACTTGCCCCAACTGATTTCGCATATTTAATCGCTTCAATAGCTTGGAAAACACGCTCTGCACTTACAGAAAGAGGATAGGTGTTATTTTTTAATACGTTGCCATAAATTAAATATTTGATCGCCTTATCATAGTATTTATCTAAAATAGTAAGGTTAGCATGTTGAGCACTTCCTAATTCATAAGCTCTATCTTCAATAGCTTTTAGTTCTTCCTCATCAAAGCCACCCGTATTAATCAATACTGTATGAACTTCGTACCCCTTTTCGTTCTTTAAATATTTTAGGCAATAGGAGGTATCTAATCCTCCGCTATAGGCTAATACAACTTTTTTCATGGTATAATTATTTTTTTAAGAATAAGGCTTCTTTAATTTTATTTAATCTATTGAGTACTTTTACGTTAAACGGATGTCTAGGAGGGTCTTTTGGTTTTTCCTTTGGATCATATAACATCCCAGTGCACAAGCACATTTTGTTGTCTTTGCTTTTTAAGATGTCATAGTTAGTACAAGTTTGACATCCTTTCCAAAAACTTGGATCTGTAGTTAGTTCTGAAAACGGAACGGGTTTATATCCTAGATCTGAATTAATTTTCATTACAGCTAAACCTGTAGTTATACCAAAAACCTTAGCATCTGGATATTTTTTTAGCGAATAATCAAATACTTTGGATTTGATTTTTTTGGCTAAACCATGATGTCTATAATCTGGATGGACTATCAGACCAGAATGCGCCACAAATTTCCCATGTTCCCAACTTTCGATATAACAAAAACCAGCAAATTTTCCATCTATCAAAGCGATGATGGCATCTTGGTTTTCCATCTTTTTTCTAATATAATCTGGGGTTCTTTTCGCAATTCCAGTCCCTCTTAATTTGGCAGACGTTTCAATGGTTTCGCAAATTTCTTTTGCAAATTGATAATGTTCTTCTTGAGTTACAACAATTTTAATATTCATTTTAAGAGGTGAATTTTAAATTAAATGAAACAATAGCAATTTGTTTTGAATCAATATCAATCCAAGTTTTGGTATACTTCTGAACAGTATCCCAAAATAGAACAAATGGATTTAAAATATAATTTTTAGGATATGTAAATCCTGTATTAAAAGAAAGTGATTTCAAAACGATAAATTGAAAATGAATAAATGATAAAAAACAATATGGAAACTATACAAATAGTGTCCGTACTTCGGGAGAAGTAATCGGTGCGTTTATCCGTGATAAAGAAGTTATATGTAAACTGATTTTATTCATCGACAGCAAAAATACAATTTTTTTTATAATCCAGGGTTGATTCTGGATTTTCTAACATTTTTTTGCTACAATGTTATGATGTGTAAAAATTAAAAACTCGTTGAATTTTATAATCAACGAGTTAGTAAGAGTAAAAACGTATTAATTCCGTAACGGATTATCTTTTAAAATTTCTTTGAGTTTGTATTTTAAATCCTCCCCAGTATCATAAATCATTTGTTCGTTTGTTGGGAATGGAATCCTTTTTTTATCAAAATTAGGAAAATAAGCATCTGCTGCAGCTCTTCGATCTCCTTTGAAATTTGCATAAATATGATCAAAAATAAATTCGCTTCGTAGCGGGAAGCTTTGTATTAGTTGATTTGTAATATAGTTGTAATAATCAACTTTAGCTACAATTATACAAGATTTTAATTGTCGTACTTCATTTATTTTAACAGTTATATCTTTTAAATTATCTACCAAAACAACTTTTCCTTTTTCATCTAAAACTTCTTTCCCGTTGGCATCAATTAATTTCTTTTGTCCATCTTTAATTCGGCGTTCTTTAATGAATTCTTTCTCTTTAATTTGTTCAGGAGAAATACTTATTTCTTTAAACTTAATTTTGATTCTGTAATCGTATTGAATTCCAACTTGTTCATTGGTATGATAAATGGTCCATTTGTCATCTAATCCATAGGTGTTAAAATCCAATAAATCGTTTTGTAATCTAGCAGGAATAATTATGTTGGTGTCATTATTAGTAGCAACTAAGATATATTCTGCTCCTTTTGATTTAGCTACTAATAATAGTTCGTTCACCTCTCTAAAGTTAGTGTTGATTTGGTTCAAATAAGTAAGGTCATTATAGGCTTTTCGAATATCCGTTTTGTTGGAACTAAGTAGCAATGCTTTCGCATTGGTATACAGATAGTTAGAAAGATTGTTTTTAGCAACGACTAATTTATTGTTATAATTCTCAAATGAAAAAATTGCAACTCGGCCTTCTTTGTGAAGTTGCAGTGGAAGTAATGGTTTTATTTTCTCCTGTCGGTTATTAAGCCCTAGATAAAGTTGATAAATACGATTAGTTTGTGATGGATTTCCTTCTTTTTCCAGCAAGTTTAAAGTATTGTTGTCTTTTTCTTTTGCTTTAGCGAAGGCTTCTTCTAATAAATATACATACTCTTGCTTGCTCTTTTTGTCTTTATTTGATGCTAAACTTGAAACAGCAATTGAGATGGCATTATCATAGTCACCTGAGTAGACCAACTTTTGCGTGTGTTTGAGGGCGCAATTGGTAAATATTAATAATAGAGTGATCAGAAGGATAATTTTTTTCATAAATTGAAATTAAATGTGTTTTGAGATCGGATACATTTTCAAATACAATGCCAGTAATAACTAAACAGGTTCTTTGTTAATTAATTTGTTAAAAAGTACCAGGTCAAATATATTGGTAACCTACTATTTAGCCAACGTTTTTTTGTATTTTTGCCTCAAATTAACAAAAACTACACAAATGCAACGCGACGAACAAATTTTTGACCTTATCCTAGAAGAACAAGAAAGACAAATTCACGGAATAGAATTAATTGCATCCGAAAACTTTGTAAGTGACGAAGTAATGGAAGCAGCAGGTTCTGTTTTGACTAACAAATATGCCGAAGGATATCCTGGAAAAAGATATTACGGAGGTTGTGAAGTAGTGGATGTTGTAGAACAAATTGCCATAGACAGAGCTAAAGAATTATTTGGTGCTGAATATGCTAATGTGCAACCTCATTCAGGTTCTCAAGCCAATACGGCTGTGTACCACGCTTGTATTAAACCAGGTGATACTATTTTAGGATTTGATTTGGCTCACGGTGGTCACTTGACTCATGGTTCGCCAGTCAATTTTTCTGGTCGTTTGTACAACCCAGTTTTTTACGGTGTTGACAAAGAAACAGGTCGATTGGATTACGATAAAATTCAAGAAATTGCTACTCAATCGCAACCAAAATTGATTATCGCTGGAGCTTCTGCTTATTCTCGTGATATGGATTTTGCTCGTTTTAGACAAATTGCGGATAGCGTTGGCGCTATTTTATTGGCTGATATATCGCATCCAGCAGGTTTGATTGCAAAAGGATTGATGAACGATCCATTGCCTCACTGTCATATTGTTACAACTACTACACACAAAACATTACGTGGACCTCGTGGTGGATTGATCTTGATGGGTAAAGATTTTGAAAACCCATTTGGTTTAACCACTCCTAAAGGAGAAATCAGAATGATGTCTAATTTATTAGACTTGGCTGTTTTCCCTGGAAACCAAGGTGGACCATTAATGCATATTATTGCTGCCAAAGCGGTTGCTTTTGGAGAGGCTTTACAAGATGAATTTTTTACTTATGCGATGCAATTGCAAAAAAATGCGAAAGCTATGGCTGACGCTTTTTTAAAAAGAGGCTATGAAATCATTTCTGGTGGTACAGATAATCATATGATGTTGATTGACTTACGAAACAAAAATATTTCTGGTAAAGATGCTGAAAACGCCTTAGTGAAAGCAGAAATTACGGTGAATAAAAACATGGTTCCATTTGATGACAAATCTCCATTTGTTACTTCAGGAATTCGTGTAGGTACTGCTGCAATTACCACTCGTGGTTTAGTAGAAGAAGATATGGAAACTATCGTAGCGCTTATTGATAAAGTCTTGATGAATCATACTGACGAAGATGTAATCGAAGAAGTAGCTGCTGAAGTAAATGAAATGATGAGCGAAAGAGCCATCTTCGTTTTCTAAGATAACACTCCTAAAATCGGTATAAAGTTTAAAGTTTTGTGTAACCTTGTTTTCGCAAAACTTTAAACTTTTTTATTTTTACTCCTTTATAAATTCTGATCCAAATGTCCTTACTGCGATTAAAACTACCAACCGACCCAAGATGGGTCAATATTGTTGAGAAAAATATTGAAGAAATTCTTACTGACCACGCTTGGTGCGAACAGAAAGCGGCTACCAATGCCATTACCATTATTACTCACAATTCGGAGCACCAAGATTTAGTTCAGGATCTTTTGGCTTTGGCCAAAGAAGAAATTGACCATTTTGAACAAGTTCATAATATCATCATCAAACGCGGACTGAAATTAGGTCGCGAACGCAAAGACGATTATGTGAACGAGTTGTATCTATACATGAAAAGGAGCAATACCGGAAGTCGAGTGTCTGGTTTAGTAGAACGTTTATTGTTCTCTGCCATGATTGAGGCGAGAAGTTGTGAGCGATTTAAAGTCCTTTCTGAAAACATTGAAGATAAAGAATTGTCGACTTTCTACCGTAATTTGATGGAAAGTGAAGCAGGTCATTACACTACTTTTATTAGTTATGCCCGCAAATATGGAGAAGGTATTGATGTAGAACAACGCTGGAGAGAATGGTTGGATTTTGAAGCTTCTATCATCACCAATTATGGTAAAGGTGAAACTGTTCACGGGTAGCAATAGCAATTTCAAAGTTCACTATTAATAATGGAATTACTCTACAATAATATTGTGCTTATACAACAATCCTTTAAGGCCATTTAAAGCGAAAGTTGCTTTTTTGATTTTGGTTTTTTCCGGATCAATAGTGTAATTGTAGCTGGTTCTGAAATCAGCTTTTGAGGCGTTGGCTTTGTCAAATTCCGCTCGATACAAATCGCAATTATCAAAAACTACTTCAGATAAATCAGTCGCCATAAAATCGACGGCAATTAGACTACAGTTTTTAAATTGTGTTTCTTTTAGTTTTAAAGTATAGAATTTGGAGAAGTCTAAATTACACCGACTGAATGCTATTTCAAAAATCAATTTGTCACACATTGAGAAATTAATATCCTGCATTTTACAGTTATTGAAATGTACGGTTCGCAATGCGGTATGATTAAGTTTGGCGCTATTGAAATTGCAATTAGTAAACTTACACTCAATAAAAGTAACTCCAATAAAATTACAAGCGGTAAAATCACAATTGTTAAACTGACAGGATTCAAATTCTTTGAGGTGCATATCCTCTTCGCCAAATATAGCGTCTTGGTAGGTCAAATCAAAGAAGTATGTTGTCATAATTTGAAGAGGAAAATTTATTTGACTGGATTATATCCAACAAAGCTCCGCTTTGAAAATACAATTAAAACAAAAAAACGCTCAAGCGAGCTTGGCGTTTTTTCTTTTAATTGTATTTATTCGTGACCTCGACTGGATTCAAACCAGTAACCTTCTGAGCCGTAATCAGATGCGCTATTCAGTTGCGCCACGAGGCCTTGTTGCGGGTGCAAATATAGGTAAAAATGGTAGATATCCAAATCGAAAATTAAAAAATAACTGCTTTTTTAGACAATTACGTACTTTGACTATTTATTTATCTAAGGCTCTACAGGTTACATAATAGCGGTATCCTATTAATGCCATTTGCCATTTCTTTGCTTTAGTTACATCCAAGCGTTGTTTGGTTAAACTTGGTAACAACACTTTATTAATTTTAGCTAAGACTTTATACATTGCTTTTTTTGGTAAAAATAAAAAAGACCATTGATTAAATGGTCTTTTTAGTATTTATTTCTTTTTTGATTTCGATTGAGTGGCTTTCTCTAAAGCGATTCGGGCTTTTTCTAACTCCTCTTTTGCTTTGATCATTTCTTCTTTTGCTTTTCCCAATTCTGATTTCTCATCCGAATCTGAATCATCTGAACCAATTATTTTCTTGATCTTCTTTTTAAATTCTTGAATTCCTTTTTCATTTCGTAGATCAAATTCGCCTAATGGATTAGTTTCATTTTTTTCAACATCCTCAGTAGTTATCTCTGACTCTTTTTTTATTTTTTCAATTTCTTCTTCTGAGTAGTCATCTTCACCAGCAATGATTTCACCATCCTCAATAATCAAGTCTTTCTTATTCGGTTTTTTAATTATGATTTTGGACTTTCTCATTGATTTTGGAGACCCCTTTTTGTCTGAGAAATTAAATCGAAAATTTTCTGTTGAAGGGTTTCCATCTTCATCATGAAAACCGAATATTTTTACTGCACTTCCGTTGGGTGCTCCACCAAATGAAAAGCTATTCATTGGATTAGAATTGGAAGGAGTTCCAAATCCAATTTCATTTCCCGACTTGTAAAAGTTAATTGTAGAAATAGGTGATTGTTGGTTGAGTTTCAGTTCACCTTTATTACCTTTTTCGTCTTCGTAACTCACTTTTAAACCAGTAATTTCTTTGTTGGCATTGCGTTTTACATCCGAGTAATTGATAGTTACACCATATTTTTTCAATGCTTTGACATCGTCATTCATTTCTGATTCAGGGGTGGTTTTATTCCAAGTCATTACCACATCATCATTTTCATTGTTGATTTCGATGATTTCTTTTTTCTTCTGATTTTGTGCCAATACAGCAACAGAACCTCCGATAATTAAACTGAAAGCAAGGGCTAATGTGAAATAATGTTTTCTAGTATTCATAGTAAAAATTAAATTAAAAGTTGTGATTTCTATTTTTAACGAAGCAAACCTATTAATTGATTTTTAGACCCAAAAATACCTTTGCAAAAATTTAACGTAATTAACTTTTTGATAAGAAATATCGACTGTTATTTTTCTAATACTAATAAACGTTGCAACCAAATACAGCATAGGACAGCTATTACACCTAAAGTCCCCATTATAAACCAATTGGCTTGATAATTAAAATGGCTAATAATTTCAAGTCCCATTTTAGAACTTGCAATGTGAGCCAAACTAAAACTCATGGTAAATAAAGCCATATAACGTCCTTCGTGGCCTTTAGGTGCTCGACTTAGAGCGAAGGAGTTGGAGAAGGGGAAAATAAACATTTCGCCAAAAGTGATAAAAAGTAAACTTACAATTAAGATACCTGCCCAAGCGTTCAATAACAATACATAAAAACTAATTGCCATTAAAACACTTCCCCATAAAATAATGGACAGTTTACTAATGTCTTTCCGTTGGCAATAACTTACAATGGGCATTTCCAAAAAGAAAATGAGTATCCCATTAAGCGATAGGATTAATCCACTTTGAAATTCGGATAAACTAAAATGTTCGCTATGATATAGTGGGAGGGTAGTAAATAATTGAAAAAACAAAATTGCAGTTATAAAACACACGAATAAGAAAATCCAAAATATTTTATCTTTAAAAACCGATTCTCTTTTGGATTCTGCTTCTTTTTTGGCAATCAAATCTTCAGGGACTTTCTTTTCTTTTACTAGTACTGCAAATAAAACAATGGCAATAATACAGGAACTTCCATCGACCCAAAATAGCGCTTGGTACCCTTGGCTTAAAATAATTAAACCACCCAAGGCAGGCCCGGCAGCAAAACCGAGATTTACCGCTAAACGCACTAGAGTCAAAGCACGCGTTCGATTTTCGGGTTTGGCATAAGTGCCTAACGATACAAACATCGCAGGACGAAACATATCAGCAATGACCATAATGAAAAACATGCTTGCGCACAAAGCCCAAAAGGAAGTTACGTATTGCAAGAAAAAGAATAATACGCCACTAGTAAACAGACTAAAAATCATGATTTTGTAAAACCCAATTTTGTCCGATAATTTGCCTCCCATCCAAGAGCCAAGCATGGAACCAAAACCAAAACACACCATAATCCAACCTACTTGCGAATAGGAAAGATGCAAGTCTTCTTTCAGGTATTTAGATAAAAAGGGTAATACCATTGTACCAGCTCGATTGATAAAAGTGATCAACGCGAGTATCCAAACTTCTCTGCGAAAGCCTCTAAAGTTATTGATATATCGTTGCAGTCCGGACTGAATCATAGTAAAATTTGTGTGCCAAAGGTACCAACTTTTAGTGAAGGATTGAGTAATGAAATTAGGATGTTTTAAATTAATTTCATTTACATTTAAAACACTTTGTTTTCTATTGGATTGTAGTATTTTTGTTGAAATTTAATTTGGATGAAAAAGTCACTACTGTTTATCATGCTGTTGCAATTTAGTTTTTGCTTTGCCCAAACCCAGTTCAGTCGGGAAGGGGTAGAAAAATTCCAAAACGAATTGAATGCCGAATATGCTGATTCAAAAAAGACTCCGCTTTTACCCGAAGATTTGAAAGAGTTCAAAAGTTTGGATTTTTATCCTGCTGATGAAAAATTCTTTGTGGTTGCCCGATTCGTTCGTACCGCCAATGAGCAACCTTTTGAAATGAAAACCTCAACCGATAGAAAACCGGTTTATGTGAAATACGGAGAAGCGCATTTTAGCATTGACGGTCAGTTTTTCAAATTGAATATTTATAGAAATATTGAATTGTCTAAGAAAGAGCAATACAAAGATTATTTGTTTTTGCCTTTTTCTGATTTGACTTGCGGTAACGAAAGTTATATCGGTGGAAAATACATTGATCTGAAAATTTCACAAGGCGATACTATAGTGATAGATTTTAATAGGTCGTACAATCCTTATTGTGCCTACAGTCCTAAGTATTCGTGTCCGAAAGTGCCTTTAGAAAATGATTTAAAAATCGCAATTCGTGCTGGTGTTAAAAAGTTTCATGACTAATGCAGTACTTTAATCTACATACACATTCATTTAGCAATCAGTCAAATGTGGTTGAATTAGTTAATCAATATCCTCAAGAATTTTCAGCTTCAATTCCGTATTACTCCATTGGCATTCATCCATGGTTTATTGTGGAAGACCGCCTCGAAAGTGATTTAGCTATTCTCGAAAGTAAATTGAGTGAAACCGGTTGTTTGGCTTTGGGCGAATGTGGATTAGACAAGCGAATTGAAGTTGCGTTGGAATTACAGCAAACCGTTTTTGAGCGCCAATTGCTTTTGGCTGAACAGTACCAAAAACCTGTTGTAATTCATTGTGTGGCCGCTTTTCAGGAATTGATTGCCATCAAAAAGCGATTGAAAATTTCAGTTCCCTTTTTGATTCATGGGTTTTCTAAAAATGAACAGATCGCTAAAGAATTAGTGGCCAATGGTTGTTACATTTCATTTGGCAAGTATTTATTACGAATGCCCCAATTAGAATCGGTTTTTAAAAGCATGCCTAATAATCGATTTTTCTTGGAAACCGATACGGACGAACAAACGATTCAAGAAGTATATGAATTGGCGGCACAATATAAAGGGCTAACAATTCCTCAAATACAAGAATTGGTAACTATTAATTTCAGTACTATTTTTGGTACCCGATTAAACAAATAACCGAATAAACCGATAAACAAATAAACATAATCATGGCAGAGTGGACAGAAAGAGCCGAATTATTATTTAAAAAAGAAGGATTAGAAAAATTACACAATGCGAAAGTACTGGTCGTTGGATTAGGTGGCGTGGGTTCTTTTGCTGCTGAATTTTTAGCAAGAGCAGGAGTAGGTCATATGACTATTGTTGATGGCGATGTGGTAGATATTACTAATATCAACCGACAATTACCGGCTTTGCATTCAACTGTTGGTCAACCTAAAATAACCATTATAGGTGATCGTTTGATGGATATTAATCCTGAATTGCATTTGATACGTATCCAAGAATTTTTATCTCCAGAACGCGCGTTTGAATTGGTTTCACCAGAATTTGATTATGTTCTGGATTGTATTGACAGTGTGACACCAAAATTGAATTTAATTATTGCAGCTAAACGAAAAGGGGTGAAAGTAATTAGTAGTATGGGAGCAGGTGGAAAGATGCAAGCGGCTAAAGTAAAAGTATCTGATATTAGTAAAACAGAGAATTGCTTTTTGGCACGTACCATTAAACGACGTTTGAAAGAAGTAAAAATTGACAAAGGTGTGAAAGTGGTTTTCTCATCAGAAATACAAGACGAAAGCAGTTTAAAAACTACTGACGGGAAGAATTTTAAAAAATCATTTTACGGAACAAACAGTTATATGCCAGGTTTATTTGGTTTGTATGCTGCCGAAACAGTGATTCGTTATTTATTAGACAGAGACTAATTAGTTATACAAAACAACTATGATACAGACGGTAATTTTTGATATGGATGGTGTAATTGTGGATACCGAACCGGTGCACCGCTATGCCTATTTCAAACAATTTGAGGAATTGAATATTGAGGTGACTGAGGCAATGTATACTTCGTTTACAGGATTTTCTACTAAAAATACTTTTCAAACTTTAAAAGAACAATTTCAGTTGCAGCATGAAGTTGAAGATTTGATTCAGCGAAAAAGGAATATTTTTAATGATGCTTTTGATACCAAAGAAGATTTGGAATTGTTAGAAGGAGTTCGAAATTTAATTGAAGATTTATACCAAAACGGAATCCAATTGATTTTGGCTTCTTCCGCTTCAAAGGTGACTATCGATCGTGTATTTACTCGTTTTGGGTTACATGATTTTTTTACCCACATTGTAAGTGGCGAAGACTTTCCAAAGTCCAAACCGCATCCGGCAATATTTGAACATGCGGCTTCCTTGTCGATGGCGCCAAAAGAAAACTGTATTGTGATAGAAGACAGTACGAATGGTGTAAAAGCGGCTAAAGCTGCAGGAATTTATTGTGTAGGTTATGAAAGTGAGCATTCTAAAGATCAAAATCTTGATGAAGCTGATAAAGTCATCACTCATTTTAAAGAGTTGAACGCAGATTTAGTGAAGATATTAAATTAATATTAACACTTAAAGTCATTTGAATTAGTAAATTTGAATTCAATTAAAAATAAAATCATGAAAAAAATAATTTTCGCATTAGCGGTATTCATTTCGCAATTTGTTGCAGATGCACAAATTAAAACACCACAAGCTAGCCCAAGAGCAGTAGTAAGTCAAATGGTTGGATTAACAGAAGTAGAATTGAATTATTCTCGTCCAGGTGCAAAAGGTAGACCTGTTTTTGGAAACTTAGTTCCATTTGGTAAACTTTGGAGAACAGGTGCCAATGAGAATACTACCATTTCGTTTAGTGATGATGTAATCATTGATGGAAAAACATTGAAAAAAGGTAAGTATGCTTTGTATTCGGTACCAAGAATTGAAAGTTGGGATATTATTTTTTATACTTCAACTGATAACTGGGGCTTACCACAAGAGTTTGACGAAACTAAAGTGGCGCTTAGAACGACTGTAAAAGAAGAAGCTTTATCAAAATCTGCAGAGAGTTTGACAATTTCAATTTCTGGATTGGATACGAATTCTGCCTTTTTAGAAATCTATTGGGAAAATTCTTATGTAGCATTAAAGTTTGAAGTGCCAACTCAAAAAACGGCAATGGCAAGTATAGAAAAAGTCCTGGGAGGTCCTACAGCTAATGATTACTATTCGGCTGCGAATTTTTTATTTCAATCCAATACAGACATTGCTAAATCATTAGTATATGTGAACAAATCATTGGAATTGAGTAAAGATAAACCATTCTGGTTTTTACGTTTGAAATCGTTGATTCAAGCGAAACAAGGCGATAAGTCAGGCGCAATTGAAACGGCAAAACTATCTATGGAAGCTGCTGAGGAAGCTAAAAATCAAGATTACGTTAAAATGAATAGAGATAGTATTGCTGAATGGAGTAAGAAATAATTCAATTTTAGTAGCATTAGAAAAATCCCGTTTATTATTTAAACGGGATTTTTTTATTCTATAAAGGCGATTTTATTTTTGTATACCAATCGCTCTAATAACCAAGCAATAACAATAGTCAATAGAGCCCCTATGAAATTCAGCCATAAATATCCTAATTTTTCTTCGCCACTAGGGTAAATGTAGATGGCAAAGTAATAGATTATAAATATGGTGATTTGGCTAATTACCGCACTATAGAAAATAGCGTCTGATTGAATTCTTTTCGAGTAAATCCCTACTAAAAAAATGCCTAAAACGGTTCCGTAGAATATGGATCCTATTATATTTACAAGTTGAATCAAGTTTTCGAATAAAGTGCCAATACAAGCAAAAAGGATCGCGACAATTCCCCAAAATAAAGTAAATAATTTGCTCGCATTTAGGTAATGCTTTTCGGATTTTTCTTCTTGTACATTTCGTTTGTAAATGTCTATCGTAGTTGTAGAGGCTAAAGCATTTAGACCTGAGGCTGTAGATGACATGGCTGCTGAAATAATTACAGCCAATAATAAACCAATTAATCCTTTTGGGAGATAATTTAAGATAAAGTGAAAAAACACATAATCTTTATCGTTAGTTTCACTATGGCTATCCGCTTTTAAGATAATTTCTTTAGCTCGATCTCGCAGGTCTTTTTCTTTATCAGATAACGCAATCATTTCTTTACGTAAAATTGGATTGTCGTACTCTTGATTGAGTTGGTCTATGTAAAGCAGGTTGATCACTTTTTTATCTTCAGATACTTTTGCTAACTCTGTTTCTAAGATGTGGTATTCGTTTTTAAAAGGCGAATTTTCAACACTGATTTTATTATTGGGATTAAAATTTAATGGAACTGGATTGAATTGAAAAAAGACAAAAACCATTACACCTGTCAATAAAATAAAAAATTGCATAGGAACTTTAAGTAACCCATTCATTAATAATCCCATCTGACTTTCCCTAACTGATTTTCCTGACAAATAGCGTCCTACTTGGGATTGGTCTGTGCCAAAGTAGGCTAGGGCCAAGAAAAAACCTCCGGTAATTCCACTCCAAAACGTATATTTTTCTTCGGGATCAAACGAAAAATTAACACTGTTCATTTTGTCATTGGCACCAGCGATGTGCATCGCATTGCTAAAACTCATGTCGTTGGGTAAGTAATATAATATCCAAAAAAAGGTAATCACCATTCCCAATAAAATGATAAACATTTGTTGTTTTTGGGTTACGTTTACGGCTTTGGTACCGCCAGTAACAGTATAGACAATTACTAATAATCCGATAATGATATTCAAATAATTGATATTCCAACCCAACAGAGCTGACAAAATAATTGCGGGGGCATAAATGGTTAATCCGGTCCCGAGTCCTCTTTGAAACAAGAAAAGTCCAGCGGCTAATGAACGAGTACGTAAATCAAATCGTTTGCCTAAATATTCATAAGCAGTATAAACTTTGTATTTGTGATAAATTGGAATAAATGTAACACAAACAATAACCATGGCTATAGGTAAACCGAAGTAAAACTGCACGAATCCCATTCCGTCATGATAGGCTTGACCAGGAGTAGACAAAAAGGTGATGGCACTGGCTTGAGTTGCCATAACTGAAAGCCCTACAATATGCCAAGGAGTTTCATTACTTCCTAAAATATAATCTTGCACGTTTTTACTCCCATGACTTTTCCAAGCACCATAAATGACTATAAAAAGCAGTGTAACGACGAGTATAATCCAATCAAATAATTCCATAATCTAAGCGTATAACTGCATTATGAAATAAAACAACAAAATGTAAATGGCATTAATAACGAGTACCCAAGTATAGCTTTTTTTCCAAATTTTAGTATTTGATTTCATTTTGATCTACTTAGTTGTTATTACTCCATTTTCATTAATCAGTAAATTCAGAATCTGATTTTGATTCTAGACTGATGATCGAAATCCCTTTTTGTAACAAAAGGTTATTGGGGTAAATGACTAATTCACCTTCTTTGTTGATCATACTAATATAAAAGGCGCCAATGTCTTCAATTTCTGCAATTACTGGAAAATCTTTATCGTGGATGTGAATGGTATCGCCAATTTTAAAAGGGTATGAAAAAAACAAAATTATACCAGAAGTAATGTTGCTCAAAATAGACCATTGCGCCACCATGGCTACACCTACAATTGTTGCCAGTGACGACACTGCAATAATAATGTCTTTGGCATTAACTCCCCAAATAATGATGAGTGCAATAATCAGAAGAATGTTAATTAATAGATGAAGGTATTTAATAACCAAATTGGTTCTACGTTCAACGGTTTGGCTTAAACGGGCATAACGGCGAACTAATTTAGTGGTGATAAGTCGCAACAATACTAATAGTAGTAAAACAACTCCTGTAGCAATAGCTTCGCGTGCAAAATCGTTAAAAAATGAAATGTACATAGTTTTAGTTGTCTAAATTATTTAAATAATCGAATACTTTATCCGTTGGCATTCCCATCACATTGGTATAGGAACCTTCTATTTTGGCTACTCCCACAAACCCAATCCATTCTTGAATTCCATAGGAGCCTGCTTTATCATAGGGTTTGTAATGGTCCAAATAATAGTGAATGGCTTGATCGCTGAGTGCATTAAAAGTGACTTTAGTAACTTCAAAAATAGTATCTGTTTTTGTTTTTGTTTTAAAACAAACCGAAGTAATCACTTCGTGTGTTGCATTGGATAACGATTGTAAAATAGCGAAAGCATCTTGTTCGTTTTTGGGTTTACCCAAAGCTTTATTGTTGTGCCATACAATCGTATCACTAGTAATTAGCATTTCATTTTCTTTAAGTTCGCCCTCAAATGCGCTAGCTTTTAATTCAGCTAAATAATTTGTAATGGCTTCTGCTTGTAATTCTGGAGGATAGACTTCATCAATTTCTTTAAGACGAATTTCAAAATCCAAATCCAAGTCTTTGAAAAATTGTTGGCGTCTTGGCGAACCAGAAGCTAAAATTAAGGAATAGTTGGCAAGTTTATTTTTGAGCATTCGTTTATTTACTAATCGTGTTTACCGTTAAAATTATCCATCCATTTCCCCTGTACTTTCATGACTTGTTCAATTACATCGCGAACAGCGCCTTTTCCTCCATTTTTATGCGAAATGTATTTTGATATTGATTTTATTTCAGGGCTTGCATCTTGTGGACAAGTTGGTAAACCAACCAATTTCATTACATGATAATCAGGAATATCATCGCCCATATACAAGACTTGTTCAGGTTTAATGTTGTAAATATCAGTGTATTCATCGAATGTAGCTACTTTGTCTGGAGTCCCTAAATGAATATCTGTAATTCCTAAATTGCGTAAACGAACACGAACCCCTTCGTTGCTACCTCCTGAAATGATGCATACATTATACCCGCAATCAATAGCAGATTTTAAAGCATAACCATCACGTATATTCATAGTTCGTAACATTTCACCCTCATTGGAAACAAAAACGGATCCGTCAGTTAGTACACCATCAACATCAAAAACAAAAGTGGTGATGTCGTTCATTATTTCTTTATAGCTTTTTGCCATTATCTTGTATGGATTGAGTTAATAGATTATAAATAGCAGCTTGATTTTCATCAGTCAAAAACTGTTGGTGTGCTGCAATTGTTGAATTGTCGTTACGTTGTGCGGGTCCCGTTTGCGCAGTTTTAGGCGAAAGGGTTGCTATTTTATTTGCAGTTTCCTGAATCAAAGGTTTTAAAATTGCAAATGGAATCGTATTCGCATTGCAAATTTCATTTCCTATTTGGTACAAATGATTGACAAAATTATTCACAAAAACTGCCGCTACATGTAAGGCTTTTCGTTGTTCAGAGTTAATGTCATAAACAGCGTCTGAAATTGCATTAGCAATTAGTTTCAAAGTAGTTGTATCTTTTTCATTTTCAGCTTCTATACAAAGTGGAATCGTTTTAAAATTCACTGCTTTGTCTTTAGAAAACGTTTGCAAAGGATAAAAAACTCCTCTACGATTTTTATTTGATAGTGCATTTATAGTTACTGTCCCTGATGTATGAACTACCAATTGGTTGTCTAAAGCTAAATTTTCTGAAACCTCAGCTATGGCATCATCCGAAACTGCTATAATATACAAATCGGCTTGTTGTAATTGAGTATAATTAGAAGTAATACGATCGGAATCAATGAGGTGAGTAACGTATTTTGGATTACGCGCAAATACCTGAACCAATTCAATTGCAGGATTCGATTGAAACGCCTGAATCAAATGTTGGGCTACATTACCAGAACCAATGATACTTACTTTTGTCATACCCGCAAATTTAGCAAAAAAATAAAGAGTGCAACGGATATTAATTCAATTCCTACAGCGGTTTAATTTTGGATTAAATTAACAACTGTCCGAATATGGAAGTCAACATTTTTAAGTACTTTTGTGCCACTTATACAAAATATAACTCCTTAGAAATGGATAAAAAAATAAGCTCAATTTTATTTTCAACTCGCTTAATGGCGTTGCTATTTATTGTTTTTGCTGTAGCGATGGGTGCAGGGACTTTTATTGAAAGTAAATACAATACAGATACGGCTCGTATTTGGATCTATAATGCTTGGTGGTTTGAAGTAATAATGGTCTTCTTTTTGATCAATTTCTTCGGAAATATTAAGAGATACCAATTACTTAAGAAAGAAAAATGGGCGACTTTGTTATTACATATGGCTTTTATTTTTATTCTTTTAGGTGCTTTTATTACCCGTTACATAAGTTATGAAGGTGTGATGCCTATTCGCGAAGGCGCTACTGAAAACAAAGTATATTCTGATAAAACCTTTTTGACTGTTTTTGTCGATGGCGAATATAAAGGTGAACCTAGACGTAGAGTTTTTGAAAAACCATTATTACTTTCACCAGTTACAGATAATGATTTTACCCTTTCAGGAGAGTTTGCTGGCAGTCCTTTTCAAGTGAACTATGCTAATTATATTATGGGTGCCAAACAAAAAATCAATCCAGATAGCAAAGGTGTTTTGTACTTAAAATTAGTTGAAGCAGGTGAGGGAGGAAGAGAAGAACATTTCTTGAAAGAAGGCGAAGTACAAAATATTCATAATGTTTTATTTGCTTTGAATAAACCTACAGAAGGTGCAATTAATATTAATACCACAGGATCATCGCCAACCATTCAAACTCCTTTTGAAGGAAATTTTATGCGAATGGCAGATAAATTACAAGGTAAAGTTGAAAAAGATATAGTACAAACTTTGATGATGCGATCTTTATATTCTATTGGCGAAAAGCGATTTGTTTTTCCAGATCCGCCAACTAAAGGGACTATAGCCTACGAATCGAATAATGATTTCAAGGCCAAGAATCATGACGATGCTCTAGTAATTAAGATTCAAGCTGAAGGGCAAGAAAAAGAAGTAACACTTCTGGGTTCAAAAGGAAAAACAGGCGAACCGCAAACGGTTAAAATCGGAAATAAAGATTATTCGTTCTTTTTTGGAAGTAAAACGTACGAACTTCCTTTCACTATTAAGTTGAATGATTTTATTGCTAAAAAATATCCAGGAACTGAGAAAAGTTATTCGGCTTTTGAAAGTCAGGTAACCGTTAAAGACTCACTGGCAACTTTTGATGCTCAAATATACATGAATCATGTTTTGGATTATGATGGATATCGTTTTTTTCAATCTGGATTTGATCCAGATGAGAAAGGAACTATATTGTCAGTAAACCACGATTTTTGGGGAACTAATATAACTTATTTAGGTTATTTTCTATTATACATTGCGATGATGGCGATATTATTTACTAAGCATTCTCGTTTTGCAGATTTAAAAAGAAAATTAGAAGCAGTAAAGCTTAAAAAAACAAAATTATTGGCTGTTATTTTGTTGCTTTTTAGTACCTCAACTTGGGCTCAAGAACACGATCATAGTCATGAACATCAAGGGCATCAACACAATGCTAAAGAAGAATCAACTTCAGGGCATTCTACTGCTATGATGTCTTTGGCAGAAACTTCTACTTTGATATCAAAGTATACTGTTGATAAGGAACATGCAGCAAAATTTGGACGTTTGATCATTCAGGATGCTGGTGGTAGAATGAAGCCTATCAATACATTTTCATCTGAATTGTTGCGAAAAGTAAGTCATTCGGATTCATATAACGGAATGAATTCGGATCAGGCCCTTTTGTCTATGACGCAATATGCAAGTGCTTGGATTCAGGTTCCAATTATCTATATAAAAATGGGTAATGATAGTATTCGTAAAATTATTGGTATTGATAAAAAAGCGGAATTTGCACCTTTTGTATCTTTTTTTGACGCCAAAGGCAATTACAAATTAACGCCTTATTTGGAAGAAGCTTTCAAAAGTGCTAATCCGAATCAATTTGAGAAAGATTTTATTGAAACGGATAAGAAAGTGAATTTGATGGAATCGGCATTGAGTGGTCGTATCTTAAAAATATTCCCTATTCCAAACGATCCGAATAGTAAATGGATTTCGTATTTGGAATTGAATGAATCAGGTATGAAAGGGATGGATGCTACGTATACTAAGAGTATTTTACCTTTGTATTTTGGTACACTGAGTAATGCGACACAAACTAAAGACTACCAATCAGCTAATGAATTATTGGAAAGTTTGAATGGATTCCAAAAGAAGTTTGGAAGTACTGTGATGCCCTCTGAAGATAAAATAGATTTGGAGATAGCCTACAATAAATACGATGTTTTTAAAAAATTACCTTACTGGTATCTAACAGCAGCAGTTTTGATGTTATTATTTACTATAGTCGATATTTTTAAATCAAGGAAATTAACTCGAGTAGCTATTAATGGGATGCATATAAGCATTGGTGTTTTATTTCTTTTACACACATTAGGATTGCTAGCGCGTTGGGTAATTTCAGGTCATGCCCCTTGGAGTAATGCCTACGAATCGATTGTTTATGTTGCCTGGGCTACTATGTTCTTTGGTTTGGCCTTTGATAGAAAATCCAAATTAACAGTGGCATCTTCCGCATTTGTAACAGCTATGATTTTGATGGCAGCATACATGAATTGGATAGATCCAGAGATTGCTAATTTACAACCTGTTCTGAATTCGTATTGGTTGATGATTCACGTAGCAGTAATTGTGGCGAGTTACGGACCATTTGCCTTAGGGATGATATTAGGTTTTGTTTCTTTACTTTTAATTTTCTTTACTAATGAGAAGAACAAAGCCAAAATGGATTTAAACATTCAAGAGATTACGTATATCAACGAAATGGCATTAACTATTGGCTTGATTATGTTAACAATTGGGAACTTCCTTGGAGGACAATGGGCTAACGAAAGTTGGGGTCGTTACTGGGGTTGGGATCCAAAAGAGACATGGGCCTTAATCAGTATTTTTGTGTATGCCTTTGTTATTCATGCCCGATTTGTACCTGCATTAAGAGGTAAATGGATATTCAATTTGATGAGTATGTTTGCTTTTGTTTCGATCTTATTTACTTATTATGGTGTGAATTTCCATTTGGTTGGATTGCATTCGTATGCCAGTGGTGAAGCAAAATCATTAAGTTGGATTTGGCAATCGTTAGGAGCAATTTCGATCTTAGGAGCAATTTCGTATCCTAAATACAGAAAGTATTATAAAAAATAATTCGAATTCTTTTAGCTAACTATTTATCAATTGTTTAACGTTGGTTTTAATTTTAATAATTTACATTTACAATTCATTTTAAAAATCTATCATAATGAAACTAGCTGCTTTAACTTGTTGTATCGCATTGTTGTTTAGTTGTCAAAACAAAGCGCAAAATGCAATGTCCTCAAATAATACTACTTCTGTAACTATGACTAAACAATCCATTCATCAATTTAAAGTAACTGATCTTTCAGGAAACACTTTTGATTTTGCTTCCTTGAAAGGGAAAAAAGTAATAGTAGTGAATACCGCTTCAAAGTGTGGATTGACACCTCAGTACAAAGATTTAGAAACCTTATATACAACTTACAAAGACAAAGGATTAGTTATTGTGGGATTTCCTGCAAATAACTTTTTCTCTCAAGAGCCTGGAACCAATGAAGAAATTGCACAGTTTTGTCAATTGAATTATGGGGTAACTTTTCCAATGATGGCAAAAGTTTCTGTTAAAGGAAAAGACATGTGTGAAGTGTATCAGTTTTTAACTAAACAAGCTAAAAACGGTGTTGAGGATTCAGATGTGGAATGGAATTTTCAAAAATACTTACTGAATGAAAATGGCGAATTAGAAAAAGTTATTTCACCAAGAACCAAACCATTGGACGAAGAAATTGTCAATTGGGTTAAAGGATAGTTATACAATAATTCAAATACAAAAAGGGATTTTCAATATACTGAAAATCCCTTTTTTTGTTTTATTCGGCAGCTATAATTTCTTTAACGGCCAATTCGTAATTCCGAATGTTTTTGGTTTTGTTGATCTTTTTAAGCACTTTGTGTGGGTTAGAGAAAATAACCGAAAAATACTCCCACAAATGGTGCATCTTCAATAAAATATGGGAAGGTCCTGATAATGATTCGCTATATCCTTGGTACAATGTTTCGTGAAAATTACTAAATAGTTCCATTTTATTCGAGGGATATTCAGTTGTATTTTGCTTGATCATATTGGGTAAAAATGGGTCGGCTATTAATCCTCTACCAATCATCCAGTGATCAATAGTGGGGAAACGCTCTTGCATTTCTCTAAATTTTGTCACCGAAGTTATATCTCCGTTATAGTACAATTTGTGTTTGGTAGCATCAATACACGCTTGAAATGCATCTAAATGCACGCCACCTTTATACAATTGTTTTCCTAGACGCGCGTGAATGGCAATGTTTTTTAGTGGATATTGATCCAATATTGGAAAAACATCCAGAATTTCCTGAGTAGTCTCGTAACCCAATCGCATTTTCATGGATACCAAAATATCGGTTTCTGCATGCGCTCTTTCTAAAACGGTATTAATTTTTTCAGTATTGCAAATTAAACCCGAACCCATTCCGGATTTAGTAACCATTGGATAAGGACAACCCAAGTTCCAATTCAATTCTTTGTATCCTAATTCTCGAACGTATTTAGCAACAAACAAAAATTCTTCAGCATCATTGGTGATTACTTGTGGAATGACTTCCAAATTCAAATTGTTCTCGGGTAATAAATCCCTTTCGTATGAAGATTTGATAACTAATTTTCCGTTTAAACGAATGTAAGGGGAGTAGTAGGTGTCGATACCTCCAAAATAAGTATTAATAGCATTTCTAAATCGAAAATCAGTAAATCCTTGTAAAGGAGAGGAGAGTAAAGTAAAATCCATAGCGTGGGTTAGGCGACAAAGATACGATTGTTTTTACTCTAAAATCAGTTGAACAAAAACAGAGTCCAACCAGCGATTGAATTTAAATCCAGATTCTTTGATAATACCTACCGTTTTAAATCCAAATTGATGGTGAAAATCTATACTATTTTGGTTCTCGGCATCAATTACACCAATCATAGTATGCAGACCTTGTTGTTTTGCCAGTTGAATTAATTCGGTTAGCAAAAGTTTTCCAATTCCCAATCCTTGACTTTCTTGTTGAACATAAACAGAATGCTCCACGGTATATTTATACGCTTCTCTGAAACGGAATTCAGCATACATTCCAAAGCCCACCACTTCGCCATTATTTTCTGCAACAATAACAGGAAAACCACTATGTAATTTGGTTTCTAAAATAGCTTCTTGTTGTTCTAAAGTTCGAATGGTGTAATCATATAAAGCTGTAGCGTTTAATATATTATAATTGATAATATCAAGTATTGCTATAGCATCTGATTTTTTATATTTTCGAAGGGTTATTGCCATTATTTTTTAGTTTTTCCAGCAGGTTTACCGGCTATTTTTTTTCGTTCTAGTAGATCGGCCATTAACTTATCTGCTTCTTTGCCATCCCAACCCATTTGTGCGCTGAATGCTTTTGCGTTTTTTGTCATTGTTATGGCAGCAGGAATATTATTTAATTTTCGATACACACGAGCTTCAAGCAATATTCCATCATAAGACTCTTCCAATTCATTAGAATGTTTGATCCAACTTAACGTTTGATTCAAACTTGGTGCATCGGTTGAGTTGCGCATCACATTCAAGACTATCGATTTAATTTCCTTAGGACTGTCCCAAACGAATTTTTTGATATTGGAAGTTGCTACTTTTTTGTATTCGTTCCAGTTCGTATTGAATTCATGATGATCTAAATCAAATTGAAATAATAAGGAGTCGATCACTGTAGATGTTATGGTTTTTGCTATTGCTCGTTGTTTTTTGTAGGTGGCAATATCACTCGTTTTTACTGTAGGTTTTAGTAGTTCAATTACACTATTTTTAAACTTATCATTAACTCTTTTCTGAGACGTAATGGCTGCAAAAGCTTGTTGATTGGTTATCACAAATTGGTACTCTCTGGATTCAATATCACTAACTCCATTGGTAAATATTTTCCAATTGACTTCATTGACCATTTTTTCATCCGTCACTTTTTCAAAATAGTCATGGGCAATTGGATTCAATTCTTTACGGTCGTTTCCTTTTTTTAAAGCTACTAAATAGCGCATTAGATTAATTCCGTTGGTTTTGTCTTTTTCATATTCTGCTTTTAGAAAAGGCAATTGCTGTTTTGGATTTAAGGCTAATTTTACCTCAGAAAGAAATTTATCTTTTTTTAACTCTCCAGTAAATCGCGCCAATTCTTGACCATTTTCGTCCAAAACTAAAAAAGTAGGAAAGGTTTTTACGTTGTATTTAGTTTTAAAATTTTCAGATCCTGATTTTTCAAAATTCAAACCTGCAAATACATAGTTAGCATTCATAAATGAAATTACCTCTGCATCTTTAAGTGTCGTTGCTTTAATATTCTTACAATGTGGACACCAATCTGCATAAGCCATGTAAAAAATAGGTTTTTTTTCTGTTTTGGCACGTTGCATTACAACTTCTAAACCACTTTCGTCAAAACGAATGGAATCTTGGGCATGTAATGGAAATGCAAAAACGATAAGAAAAAATAGAAAGAAAGGTATATTATATATCTTCATTTCAAAATGAATTTAATTTGAATACAAATATATTTTCTTTTTTAAATTCAATCCGAAATTTGTATTATTATTTACCAACAATTAGAATTACAATTGTAAATTTGTTACTTAATTCTAATTGAATTGTATTCATCATGATCTACCCCAAAATACCTTTAGCACAAAGTATCCTTGAGATTTTTTTAGCCAAAGGAATTACTAATATCATAATTTCACCAGGTTCCCGAAATGCGCCTTTAACCATTGGTTTTGCTTCCAATCCTGCGTTTCAATGTTACAGTATTGCCGATGAGCGTTCGGCAGGATTTTTTGCTTTAGGCATAGCGCAGCAAACTCAAAAGCCAGTTGCACTTGTTTGCACCTCTGGTTCTGCATTACTCAATTATTATCCTGCTTTTGCCGAAGCTTTTTATAGCCAAATTCCCTTAGTCGTTTTATCTGCAGATCGTCCACAAAATAAGATTGATATTGGCGACGGCCAAACCATTCGACAAGAAAATGTATTTGCTAATCATTCGCTTTTCAACGCCAATTTAGTTGAAGTTGCAAGTCGAGAAAACGATCTAAAAATTAATGAAGCTTTAGATATTGCTTTTGTCAATAAAGGACCAGTTCATATTAATGCGCCTTTTGAAGAACCGTTGTACGAAACAGTTTCTGAATTGGATGTACAATCTTATATTTCCGCTTTAAAAGTTGATACGGCTAAGGTGGAAGATTTAACTCCATTTGCAGCTATTTGGAACAAATCCAGTAAAAAAATGATTTTAGTAGGGGTGAATGATCCTAATGCTATTGATACCGCTACAATTAATTTTTTAGCTAATGAGGAGTCAGTAACGGTTTGGACAGAAACTACTTCAAATCTTCATCATCCCAGTTTTATAACCAATATTGACACTATAATTACGCCTTTTACTGATGAGGATTTGGAAAGTTACCAACCTGAAATACTGATTACTTTTGGAGGAATGGTCGTATCAAAACGCATTAAAGCTTTCTTACGAAAATACAAACCCAAACACCATTGGCATATTGATAATCATAGAGCTTATGATACATTTGGTGCTTTAACAAATCATTTTAAAGTCGATCCGCAATTGTTTTTTGAAAACTTTATTCCATTAACTAGTACTTCAAAAAGCGATTATTCGCTTAAATTAAGCAAATTACAATCCATTCGAAAAATTAAACACAATGCTTACTTAGCCTCGATACCGTTTTCTGATTTTACTGTTTTTAATATTATTATTCCAAGCTTACCCAAAAATAGTCAATTGCAAATTGGTAATAGTTCAGCCATTCGTTATGCACAGTTAATTCCTATTGACGCTTCTATTGAAGTCTATTGTAATAGAGGTACTAGCGGAATTGATGGTTGTACGTCAACAGCTATAGGTGCAGCTGTAGCCAATGATAAACCAACTATTTTTATTACTGGAGATATTGGATTTTTATATGACACTAATGCACTTTGGAACGATTATATCCCGAAAAATTTTAAAATTATTTTGATAAATAATGGAGGAGGAGGTATTTTCCGAATTCTTCCAGGACATCAAGAAACTCCTGTGTTCAATACTTTTTTTGAAACTTCGCATTGCCATACAGCGGAACATTTAGCAAAAATGTATGGGTTGAATTATACTATAGCAAGTGATGAAAGTAGTTTGGATAAGGCATTAGTCGAATTTTACGCTTGTAATGATCAACCTCAACTATTAGAGATATTTACACCTACCCGGAAAAACGATTCAATTTTATTGAATTATTTTAAGAATTTGGTATAAAAAAAGGAGTTCATTATTGAACTCCTTTTTTTTTATTTAACTGGAATGGGAAAGACAGGTAAACTGGCATGACCTAACTCGTCAACCGATTGTATGGCAAACAAATAATTATCTTTTGAATATGGAATTGTTGCTTTAGTATCCTTCACAAAAAATGTTTTCTCCCAATGTGAAGCAGAAGTTTCACGAACCAATACATTATAACCGTAAATAGGTTTTTCCTCCGGTGCAGTCCAAACTAAGTCAGAGAAGTTAGTTAACTCAGCAACTTTAATACCTACGTTTTTTGGTGCTTTTGGTGACCAAGCTAGGTTGCTCAAGGTAGCTAAATTAGCAGTAGTTACTTTTCGCATGTATTCAAAATCCATAAACTCTGGTAAATCGCCAAATTGTGTTCCTTTTTCTAAACGAACATCTTGGTGTTGATGATCATAGTTTTCATTCATTTCGCAAAAGCGAATGGCGGTAAATCCATTTTGAGAAAATGGAGTATGATCTCCGCCACGTAAAAAGCGATCGTTTCTATATACCAAATTGATATTCAATTGGTCAACATATTGACTTGTGGTCGTTTTAATATAACGAGCTAATAAACGTGAAGGACTATCATTCTCTCGATTAGTCGATTTACGTACTTTGGCTTCAGCCTCAGTTTCTAAATACGGAATCGCTTCGCTAAATACGCGTACGTTTAGATTATCACGCAAACCAGTTCCATTGGATAAACTATTACCAATCATGTCATTGTTGAGCATGGCTACAATATTCCAATTTTCAGCTTTGGCTTTATCAGCCAAATGTTTAGCTCCATACAAACCTTGTTCTTCACCCACAACGGCAACAAAAATTAGTGTAAATGGAAATTCTCTTTTACTCATAATTCTACTAATCTCTAGGACAGCAGCTACACCTGAACCATCATCATTAGCTCCAGGAGCATCGATAGTTGCATTCATTACATCTGAAGCTCTAGAATCCAAATGGCCACTTATAATTAATACCCTATTATCAGTTGGGTCAGTCCCTTTTAAAGTAGCCATCACATTACCTAATTGACTATCTGCTGCGATTCTTCTACCATCAGCTTTGACCGTGAAATAATCTATTTCAGCAGTCAATCTTCCATTTGAATCTTTAGCATATTTATCAAATTCGGCTTTTACCCAACGTTGCGCTGCACCAATTCCTCGAGTAGTACTTTTAGTATCACTTAAGGTGTGGCGTGTTCCAAAAGAAACTAATTTACGAACTGTAGATTCCATATTGTTTGCGCTCACTTCAGCCACCATTTTTGAAATTTCTTTATCGCTAACAACAGATTGTGAGTAGTTGTGTTGAGCAAATAATCCAAAACAGAATGCCCATACAATTGAGGTAATTTTCATATTTTCAAGTATTTGTAGTTTCTAAATTTAGTTAAAAAAGGTTTGATTTATGTTTACTGAATAAATTCAATAATTTTATGAATTACTTTGGCATCGCCCAAAATTTTTCGGTGACCTAATCCTTGTGTTAGCATCAATTCTCCATTTGAAACATGTTTATGAATATTGACACCTGCCTTAACTGGGACTTCAAAATCGTTTTCATCATGAATTACTAAAATAGGTGTTTCTATAACAGCTGCTGCTTTGAAAGCAGAGTAGTTATCCATTGCTTCACGGTATTTATGTTCAAAATAATCACACAATTTTTTACTAATTATAGGTTGTAATTCTAACTTTTTGATGAAGTCGTCTATAATATCTTGTACGATGTCACCACTTCCAATTACTATAATTTTATCAGTATGAAATCCTGATTTCACTGCATTAAGAACCGCCATTCCACCTAATGAGTGTCCAATGGCAATTTCGAAAGGGCCAAATTGTTTTTCTAATTCAAAAATGGAAGCTATAAACTCTAGCATAATACTGGAATTTCCTGGTGATTTTCCATGAGCGGGTGCATCAAAACTTATTGTGGAATACCCTTCTTTGAGTAAAGCGTCTGCAATTTTAAATAGTTGTGTACCGCGTCCAGACCAACCGTGAACCAACAGTACTTTTTTATCACTCTTGCTATATTGATATACCATAATCGATTTATTGATGGAAGGCACCTGAATCAATTGTTGGTTACTATTGGCATCCATCTCCATCTCTCGCTTGGGAATTCTGTGTTTTATAGGGGTGGTAAATAATTTAGCAGCAAATAGTACTACTGCTTTAGTTGAAATTAAGTTTAAAAACTGTCCGGTTTTAATGATAAATTTTGGAATTGGAAGCGGATCTAGTTTTTTGGTTTTATTCTTAGTCATGATTAAATATTGTGAGTTCTAAAGTAGTTGTTTTTTTTTAATTGAATCGAGCTTCAACAATAAATTTGAACATAAATTTTTATTTCAGAATCTGTTTTTGTCTGTTATTTCAAGTTTAAATAAATGTTCATTAACTAACCTAACTAAAAAATAAATAAATTAGCCACCTAAACTTATTTGATCATGGCTAATTTACAAAAAGGGGACACAAAATTATTAAACGCATGGGCCTTTTACGACTGGGCGAATTCAGTCTATTCGTTAGTAATTTCCTCAGCAGTATTTCCGATTTTTTTTGAAGCACTATTTACTGATCGTAGTCATTATATTAATGTTTTTGGTTTTTCACTCAAAAATTCAGCCTTAATTAGTTTTGTTACAGCGTTTGCCTTTTTGGTAGTGGCATTCATTTCACCCTTGCTTTCTGGGATCTCAGATTATGTAGGTAATAAAAAGTCGTTCATGAAGTTTTTTTGTTATTTAGGTGCTTTGTCATGTGTTGGATTGTATTGGTTTAGTCTTGAAAATATTTATATAGGTTTGTTGTTTTACTTTCTAGGATTGGTTGGGTTTTGGGGAAGTTGGGTTTTTTATAACTCGTATTTACCAGATATTGCTTATGCTAATCAACAAGATGCTATTAGTGCTAAAGGGTTTTCATATGGCTATGTTGGTAGCGTAATTTTGTTAGTAGTCAATTTAGCAATGATCATGATGCCAGATATTTTTGGGATTTCAGGATCTAAAGGAGAAGCAGCCATGAAAGCCATGCGTTATTCCTTTGTGATGGTAGGAATTTGGTGGATTTTATTCAGTCAATATACGTATTACTACTTACCTAAAGGAAATAAAATTGTAGCTGCTAATTTAAAAAAGCATATCCTTTTTAACGGTTTTAAAGAATTAAAAAAAGTATGGCATTTACTGGCCGAAAATACTGCCTTAAAACGATATCTAGCTAGTTTCTTTGTTTATAGTATGGCTGTCCAAACGGTTATGTTAATCGCAACCTATTTTGGTGCACAAGAGATTCAATGGGCTTCGCAAAGCGAAAGTACAACGGGATTAATTATTTGTATTTTATTGATTCAATTAGTTGCAATTGTGGGGGCTACTTTTACTTCGAAAGCTTCTGCAAAATATGGAAACATTCCTACTTTGATTGCTATTAATGCATTTTGGATTGTATTGTGTATCATGGCATATTTTATCACTTTGCCTATTCATTTTTATGTAATGGCAGGTTTAGTAGGTTTGGTAATGGGAGGAATTCAAGCCTTGTCTCGATCTACCTATTCAAAATTACTTCCAGAAACAGAGGATACGGCTTCTTTTTTTAGTTTTTATGATGTAGCTGAGAAAATTGGAATAGTAATCGGAATGTGTGTTTACGGAATTATTGATCAAATCACTGGAAGTCCTCGATTTGCGATTGTGTTTTTAGGGATCTTTTTTGTTATTGGTCTCCTTTTATTAAATCGTGTTCCAAAGACGTCAAATTTGGACGCCAACTAATTGCTACTCATTTTGGCACAAAGATTGACTTAATAGAGGTCGGTCTTTATAACTGCTTTGCGCATTGCTTAGACCAAAAGAATTTCAAAAATTAATGACAAAACGACTTATTATACTTTATGTCAAATCATAAAATACTTACAATTGACAATCTGTCACTTCAAGAATTTGATTCTGAGGCAGAATTAATTCCATTATTGACTCCGGAAGATGAAGAGGAAATGAATAATGAAGAATTACCAGAATCCTTACCGATTTTGCCTTTACGTAATATGGTCTTGTTTCCAGGTGTGGTTATCCCAATTACTGCCGGACGCGACAAATCCATTAAACTAATCAATGATGCCAATGCCTCAGGAAAAAATATTGGTGTTGTTGCTCAAAAGAATGAAGAAGACGAAGATCCAACTAAAGAGGATATTCATACTATTGGAACTGTAGCTAGAATTCTTCGAGTTTTAAAAATGCCTGATGGCAATATCACTATTATTTTACAAGGTAAAAAGCGTTTTGAAATTGCCGAAGTAGTTTCAGAAGAGCCTTATATTACTGCAACTGTAAAAGAAGTTCCTGAAAAACGTCCTAAAAAGAATGATACTGAGTTCAACGCTATCATTGATTCGTTAAAAGAATTAGCGGTTAAAATTATTCAAGAAAGTCCTAATTTGCCTAGCGAAGCAACTTTTGCTATTAAGAATATTGAAAGCAAATCCTTCTTGGTTAATTTTGTTTCTTCCAATATGAACCTTTCGGTTAAAGAGAAACAAGATTTATTAAAAATCAATAATCTGAAAGATCGTGCTTTGGAAACTTTACGTTTTATGAATGTAGAGTTGCAAAAATTGGAACTTAAAAACGACATTCAATCTAAAGTACGTTTTGATTTAGACCAACAACAGCGCGAATATTTTCTTCACCAGCAAATGAAAACTATTCAAGAAGAATTGGGTGGTGTTTCTCATGAAGAAGAGTTTGACGAAATGAGTCAGCGTGCCAAAACTAAAAAGTGGGACGAAATAACTCAAAAACACTTTGAGAAAGAATTATCAAAATTGCGCCGAATGAATCCGCAAGCTCCTGATTTCAGTATCCAAAGAAATTATTTGGATTTGTTTTTGGACTTGCCATGGAATGAATTTTCAGAAGATAATTTTGATTTAAAACGCGCTCAAAAAATTCTGGATCGCGATCATTTTGGTTTAGAAGATGTGAAAAAGCGAATGATAGAACATCTGGCAGTTTTAAAATTGCGTAAGGATATGAAGTCGCCAATTATCTGTTTAACTGGACCTCCAGGTGTGGGTAAAACCTCAATTGGACGTTCCATTGCAGAAGCCTTGGGTAGAAAATATGTCCGAATTTCCCTTGGCGGATTACGTGATGATGCGGAGATTCGCGGTCATAGAAAAACATATATTGGTGCTTTGCCGGGACGAATTATTCAAAGTTTGAAAAAAGCAGGAACTTCAAATCCAGTTTTTGTTCTAGACGAAATCGACAAATTATCCAACAGTCATAGCGGAGATCCATCTTCGGCATTATTAGAAGTATTGGATCCTGAGCAAAACAATTCATTTTATGATAATTTCCTTGAAATGGGATACGATTTATCAAAGGTAATGTTTATAGCTACTTCCAATAATATGGCTTCTATTCAACCTGCGTTGCGAGATCGAATGGAAGTAATTAAGATGTCGGGCTATACGATTGAAGAAAAAGTAGAAATTGCGCGTCAGCATTTATTTCCAAGGCAATTAAAAGAACACGGATTAACTTCCAAAGACTTGACGATTGGTAAAAAACAATTGGAAAAAATTGTAGAAGGTTACACGCGTGAATCAGGCGTTCGTGGATTGGAAAACAAACTGGCACAAGTAATCCGAAATGCTGCGAAATCAGTAGCAATGGAGGAGGAGTACAATAAAAAAGTGACAGATGAAGATATTGTGAAAGTATTGGGTGTTCCAAGATTGGAAAGAGATAAATACGAAAGTAATGATGTAGCAGGTGTAGTTACGGGATTAGCTTGGACCAGCGTTGGAGGCGATATTTTATTTATTGAATCTTTGCTATCTCCAGGAAAAGGAACCATGACAATCACGGGTAATTTAGGTACCGTAATGAAAGAATCGGCTACGATTGCTTTGGAATTTATCAAAGCTAATTCGGCTTCAATGGGTCTCAATTCGGATCTATTAAACAAATACAATATTCATTTACACGTTCCAGAAGGGGCTACACCAAAAGACGGACCTAGTGCTGGAATTGCGATGTTGACCTCTTTAGTTTCATTGCTTACGCAAAAAAGAGTAAAGAAAAATTTAGCCATGACTGGTGAAATTACGTTACGTGGAAAAGTATTGCCAGTAGGCGGAATTAAAGAAAAAATATTAGCAGCAAAAAGAGCTAATATTAAGGAGATTATTTTATGTCATGAAAACAAAAGTGATATTGACGAAATCAAACCGGAATATCTTGAAGGGCTTACGTTTCATTATGTAAAAGAAATGAGCGAAGTATTGCAAATCGCCATCACAGAACAGAAAGTTAAAAATGCAAAGAAGTTAGACTAACTTACTTTCAAGAGTATATTAATTCCAAATTCCAAACTGATAATTTTTTCTGTATTGGGGTTTGGAATTTTTCGTTAATTCTATTTATAATTTTATCTTCGCAACGCAAGAGTTAAATTGAAACGCATTTAAATTCTATATTTTGAAAAAACAAATCACCATAGCCATAGACGGGTTTTCTTCTACAGGAAAAAGTACCTTGGCAAAACAATTAGCCCAACAGTTGGGTTATATCTACGTTGATACTGGGGCGATGTACCGAGCTGTAGCTTATTTTGCTATGCAAAATCAGTTAATTTCAATTAATTCTTTAGATAAGGTAGGTTTGGTTAACCAATTAAAAAACATTGCATTAGAATTTAAATTTAATAGCGAATTAGGTTTTGCTGAGATGTATTTAAACGGTGCCAATGTTGAAAAAGCTATTCGTACCATTGAAGTGTCTGGTTATGTTAGTAAGGTAGCTGAAGTATCTGAAGTTCGTGCTAAATTAGTAGAGCAGCAACAAGAAATGGGCAAATACAAAGGGATTGTGATGGATGGACGTGATATTGGAACCGTTGTTTTTCCCGATGCCGAATTGAAGATTTTTATGACTGCAAGTGCTGCTACTCGTGCGCAACGACGTTTTGACGAATTAGTTCAAAAAGGAGATTCAGTAAGTTATGACGAAGTGTTGAAAAATGTAGAAGAACGCGATTATATTGACACACATCGTGAGGATTCTCCTTTGGTAATGGCCGAGGATGCTGTTGAAATGGACAATTCACATCTAACGAGAGAAGAGCAGTTTCAGGCTGTTTTGGAGTTAGTGAATGCAATTATAGATTAGAATTTATTAGTTGCACATTGCTGATTTAATGTTAGATTTACAAACTATTTATCACAAAAAAACAAATTGATTATGAGTATAAAATTAAGATTAACAGTCATGAGTTTCTTACAATTTTTTGTTTGGGGCGCTTGGTTGATTACAGTAGCAAATTATTGGTTTGGTACAAAACAATGGGACGGTGCACAATTTGGAGCTATATTTTCAACTATGGGAATCGCTTCTATTTTTATGCCTACCCTATGTGGAATAGTTGCTGACAGATGGATTAATGCTGAAAAATTGTACGGTACTTTACATATATTAGGTGGTTTAACTTTGTTTTATGTACCTCAAGTTAGTAATCCAACTGATTTTTTCTGGGTAATATTAGTAGCTATGATATTTTATATGCCCACTATTGCTTTATCAAATTCAGTGGCGTATAATGCCTTGAAAAAAGGAAATTTGGATGTCGTAAAAGATTTTCCACCCATTCGTGTTTGGGGAACAGTTGGTTTTATTGTAGCCATGTGGATTACTAATTTAACTGGAAATAAAGCTAGCGAAAACCAATTTTATATTGCTGCGATAGCTGCTGTGTTTTTAGGAATTTATGCCTTTACCTTGCCCAAATGTTTACCAGAAGGTAAAACCACAGATAGTAAATCATTTATCGATTTAATCGGACTGAGTTCGTTTAAATTATTTGCTGATTACAAATTGGCTTTGTTCTTTTTATTTAGTATGTTTTTAGGAGCTGCTTTGCAATTGACCAATGCCTATGGAGATGTATACTTGGATGATTTTAAATTATTGCCTGAATATGCCGATTCATTGGTTGTAAAATATTCGACCATAATTATGTCGATTTCGCAAATTTCAGAAACATTATTCATTTTAGCTATCCCGTTTTTCTTGAAACGTTTTGGTATAAAACAGGTGATGTTGTTTAGTATGGTAGCTTGGGTGTTGCGTTTTGGTTTATTTGCCTACGGAAACCCAGGTGATGGACTATGGATGATTATTATGTCTTGTATCGTATACGGAATGGCATTTGACTTTTTTAATATTTCAGGTTCTTTATTTATTGAGACATCCACGGATTCTACTATTCGATCTTCAGCTCAAGGCTTGTTTATGATGATGACTAATGGTTTTGGAGCTATTTTTGGAAGTATTACTAGTGGTTATATCATTGAAAAATATTTCACTACACCGGAAGGAAAAGACTGGCATTCCATTTGGCTTACATTTGCCATTTATGCTTTAGTGATTACTGTTGCATTTGCCATATTTTTCAAACATAAACACAATCCATCTGAAATAGAGCAAGTTAGCCATTAAGATTTACCTCATATTTATATTTAAAACCAAGACTTGTTCTTGGTTTTTTTTATTCAAATAGTACAAAATATAATGAATAATTGAATAGTAAATTCCAACTAGGTATTTGTTCTGATTGTCAGCGAATTAATTGGTAGTTTAAATTAAAATAAATTTGATTATTGAATAAAGTTGTATTACCTTTGCCCACCTTTTGGTGGATAAGGATTTCCTCTAGGTATCAATTAATTATACAAACAACTTCTGTTGTTTTCTTTCACATTAAGAAATCCGAGAAAATGCAGAATACAAATTTTTAATCAGCATGTCTGAACAATTAAAATCACAAGAAGAGTTTTTAGCAAATTTTAACTGGCATAACTTCCAAGAAGGAATTGATGCAGTAGATGAGAAAAACTTACAAGAATTCGAAGCACTAGTTTCAAAAACTTTCATTGCTACAGATCAAGAAGAAGTAGTAGAAGGTGTAGTTGTTAGAATTACAGATAGAGACGTTATCGTTGATATCAATGCAAAATCGGAAGGTGTTATTTCATTAAACGAATTCCGTTATAATCCAAACTTAAAAGTAGGTGACAAAGTAGAAGTATTAATTGACATCCGTGAGGATAAAACAGGTCAATTAGTATTATCACATAGAAAAGCACGTACTATCAAATCTTGGGATAGAGTTATTTCTGCAAACGAAACTGGTGAAATCGTTACTGGTTTTGTTAAATGTAGAACTAAGGGTGGTATGATCGTTGACGTTTTCGGAATCGAAGCTTTCTTACCAGGTTCACAAATTGATGTGAAACCAATCCGTGATTACGATGTATATGTAAACAAAAACATGGAATTCAAAGTAGTTAAAATTAACCACGAATTCAAAAATGTTGTTGTATCTCACAAAGCGCTTATTGAAGCGGATATTGAGGTTCAGAAAAAAGAAATCATTGGTCAATTACAAAAAGGACAAGTATTAGAAGGTGTTGTTAAAAACATTACTTCTTATGGTGTGTTTATTGACTTAGGTGGTGTTGATGGATTAATCCACATTACTGACCTTTCTTGGTCAAGAATCAATCACCCAAGTGAAGTTCTTGAATTAGATCAAAAATTAAATGTTGTAATCCTTGATTTCGATGATGAGAAAACAAGAATTCAATTAGGATTGAAACAATTAAACGCTCACCCATGGGATGCTTTAGATGCTAACTTAGCTGTTGGTGATAAAGTAAAAGGTAAAGTAGTTGTAATCGCTGATTACGGTGCATTTATCGAAGTTGCTGAAGGTGTTGAAGGTTTAATCCACGTTTCTGAAATGTCTTGGTCTACTCACTTACGTTCTGCTCAAGATTTCGTAAAAGTGGGAGATATTGTTGAAGGAGTTATCTTAACTTTGGATAGAGACGATCGTAAGATGTCTTTAGGTATCAAACAATTGACTCAAGATCCATGGACTGACATTACTTCTAAATATCCAGTAGGTTCTAAACATTCTGGTATCGTTAGAAACTTTACAAACTTTGGAATTTTCGTAGAATTAGAAGAAGGAATCGACGGATTGATTTATATCTCTGACCTTTCATGGACTAAGAAAATCAAACACCCATCTGAGTTTGTAAATGTTGGTGAAAAATTAGACGTAGTTGTATTAGAATTAGATGTTGAAGGACGTAAATTATCTTTAGGTCACAAACAAACTACTGCTAATCCTTGGGATCAATACGAAGGTTCATTCGCTGTAGGAACTATCCACAACGGTGAAATTTCTGAAATCGTTGACAAAGGAGCTACTGTAGAATTTGGTGATGATATCGTTGCTTTCATTCCTACTCGTCACTTAGAAAAAGAAGACGGTAAGAAATTGAAAAAAGGAGAATCTGCTGATTTCAAAGTAATTGAATTTAATAAAGAATTCAAAAGAGTAGTTGCTTCTCATACTGCTATCTTCCGTGAAGAAGAAGAGAAAAATGTGAGAACAGTTTCTGAAAATACTTCATCTGCATCAACTAACAATGCACCAGCTGCAACTTTAGGAGATAACAATGATGTATTAGCTGCTTTGAAAGCTAAAATGGAAAAAACAGAGAAAAAATAATTCTTTAGTTTTTATATACAAAAGCCTCACAGTAATGTGAGGCTTTTTTTATTGGCAATTGTATTTACAATTACAACAACTAAAAAACCCTAAGTCTACTTATAAGACTTAGGGTTTATTTATGTATACAAATTATTACTGTTTATCGTAAAACAGCTCCTAGTTCAGTTTCAAAATTCTTCTGAAGCTTAGACATGATTTTATCAATTTGTTCGTCAGTCAAAGTTTTTGAGCTGTCTTGAATACTAAAGCTTAGTGCATATGATTTTTTACCTTCAGGCAAGTTTTTACCTTCATATACATCAAATAAATCGATGTTTTTCAGTAATGATTTTTCCGTTTGTTTGGCAATAGTATAAATACTTTCGTATGTCACAGTTTGGTCAAGCAATAAGGCTAGATCTCTACGAACTTCAGGATATTTCGGAATTTCGGTAAATTTAATTTTATTTGAAATTAGTTTCAAAATAGCAGCCCAATTAAAATCGGCATAGAACACATCTTGTTTAATGCCAAAATGTTTTAGAATTGATTTTTTAACTACACCAATTTCAACTATAGTATCTTTTCCTAGACTAATTGCAATTCCTTCAGAATAAACATCAGTTGCTAAGGGTTGGTTTTGTGTGTTTTGAATTCCTAAACGTTCTAAAACAGCATTTACATAGCCTTTAAATAAAAAGAAATCAGTTGGTTTTTGTCCCGATGTCCAAGTTTCTTGATTTCTATTTCCAGTAAGAAAAAGAGTTAAATGTTTTTTCTCTTCATATCCAGAAGGGTAGTTGTGGTAGGTTTTTCCGAATTCAAATAATTTTAAATCGGAATTCTTTCTATTAATATTATACGATATAGCTTCTAATCCAGAGAAAAGCAATGATTGACGCATAGTAGCTAAATCACTACTCAACGGATTTAACATCGTAACATTATGTTCTTCCTGTAACATACCAGACAACTGAATATAATTAGCAGTAGTCAAAGAATTGGCCATCATTTCATGAAATCCTTGGGAATTCAATTGAGAGGCTACTACATTCTGAATCTTATAATCTTCTGTTCTTGGCGAATTTGCCACAGTAGCATTTACTTTATTGGAGAATTTAATGTTATTGTATCCATACACTCGAAGGATTTCTTCAATAACATCAATTTCGCGTTGTACATCCACTCGGTAAGCAGGAATTGTCAATCCTAATCCAGAATCAGTAACACTGTTTACTTTGATATCTAATGAAACTAATATTTTCTTGATAATATCTTTTGGAATTTCTTGACCAATAATTTTAGTTACTTTATTAAAATTCAAGAACACACTAAAGTCTTCTATTTTCTTAGGATATACATCAATTAAGTCAGAAGTAATTTCACCACCAGCCACTTCTTGAATTAATAAAGCAGCGCGTTTTAAAGCATAATCTGTAATTGCAGGGTCAATTCCTCTTTCAAAACGGAAAGAAGCATCTGTATTGAGTTGATGTCTTTTGGCCGTTTTACGAACACTTACTGGATTGAAATAAGCACTTTCTAAGAAAATAGCTGTTGTACTTTCTGATACTCCTGATTCTTTTCCTCCAAAAACACCCGCAATACATAATGGACCGTTTTCATCGCAAATCATAATGTCTTCTTCGTGCAAACTTCTTTCAACATCATCAAGTGTTGTGAATTTTGTTCCTGAAGGCAATGTTTTTACAATTACTTTACCGCTAATTTTAGCAGCATCGAAGGCGTGAAGAGGTTGTCCTAATTCGTGTAACACATAATTGGTAACATCAACAATATTATTTTTTGGATTTATACCAATAGCTTTCAAACGGTTTTGTAACCAAGTAGGAGAGGGTTTTACAGTAATTCCTGAAATTGTAAGACCACAATATCTCGGAACTAATTTACTGTCTTTTACGTCTATATCTATTTTTAATGTTCGTTTGTCTACTCTAAAATTAGTAACTGAAGGCGTTATTAATTCTACATTAACGCCACTTTGAAGCATACCAGCTCTTACATCACGAGCAGTACCAAAATGACTCATAGCATCTGCACGATTGGGAGTCAATCCAATTTCAAAAACTTCGTCATTTTCGATTTTAAAAACGGTAGCTGCTGAAGTTCCTGGTTGTAATGATGCCTCTAAAACCATAATTCCATCATGGCTTGTTCCTAAACCAATTTCGTCCTCGGCACAGATCATCCCGTGACTTTCTTGTCCGCGAATTTTACCTTTTTTAATAGTAAATGATTCACCTTCTTTATCATATAAAATAGTTCCAATAGTGGCTACCGGTACTTTTTGCCCCGCGGCAACATTACTAGCACCACATACTATTTGTATAGGCACACCATCACCTAAATCTACGGTAGTTATTTTTAGTCTATCAGCGTCAGGGTGGGGTATACAAGTTAAAACATGACCCACTACTATTCCTTCCAAACCTCCTTTTACCGATTGGTATTTTTCGACAACTTCTACCTCTAAACCTAAATCGGTTAGTAAAGCAGCAGTTTCATCTGATTGCCAATCTATTTTAATGAACTGTTTTAACCAGTTGTATGATATTTTCATTGTGAATTATTTACAAGAACGCAAATATAAGGATTGCTTGTTGGAGTAGGAAACAATTTTATTTATTTTTAAACTATACTAAAACTGGTTGATTTACTGCTGTAATAGTTAATTATTTTGTTTTAAAAATGGAATCAATCCTTCAAAATATACTTTTTGATCATCGTAAAAGTCCATATGACTTCCCTTTGGACAAAATAAATACGTACCGTTTTGAACCAGTTTAGCCATTTCTTCCATATGTTTTGGATCCATAGTATCATATTTTGCGCCAATAACTAGAGTAGGAATACTGATGTTTTTTAAATCGGATTTTCTATCCCATTTTTCTAATTTTCCAGAAATCCCAAATTCGCTCGGACCTTGCATAGTAACATATAAAGACTGATTCATTTTTGCAAAAGAACGATTTACAGGTTCCGGCCAATTTTTTGCTGGAAAACGTAAAATGTGTTTCTCATAAAAATTAGGAATCAACAGTTCCATATAACGCGGATTAGTAAATTCTTTTGCTGCTTCAATTTGGTTGATTTCAGCCAATACTTTTGGATCCATTTGCTTGGCCAATACTTCCTCAGCATATTTACCGTACTCCGGACAGCTCGACATCATATTGGAAATAATCAATCCTTTCATATTGTGTTGGTATTTTAACGCATATTCCATAGCTAAAATACCTCCCCAAGAATGTCCTAACATATAAAAATTGCTAGCATCTAGGTGTAAGGCTTTTCGAACTTGTTCAACTTCTTCTACATATCTAGAAAGATCCCAAAGCGCCACATCATTAGGATTGTCTGAATTTCCACAACCTAATTGATCGTAATAAATAATTTCAATTCCTTCGGCTGGTAAGAAATTTTCAAAACATTCAAAGTATTCGTGTGTAGCTCCAGGACCACCATTAAGTAATAGTAATTTTATTTTAGGATTGTTACCAATTCGTTTGGTCCAAACGTTAAAAGTTCCTTTTGAAGTAGTAATTGGGATTACTTGTATACCACCATTTTGTATACTATCCTTTGTCTTTTCAAAGTAAGTAGATTGATTATCTGTAGTTGCTTTTTGGCAAGAAACAATACAAGCAATTGTTACAATCATTATAATTTTAGCAATATTCTTCATAGTATTTTGTTTAAAATTTATAATATTTCTTCAATGTGTTTTTTGATATTATCTGCTATTTTTTTGGTAGGTAAATCATTAGCATCTTCACCAAAAGGATCTTCAATCTCTTCTGCAATTAGTTCTAAACTTGCCAGAACGTAAAAAATGAATACTACTACAGGAACAACATAATATCCCAAACTAAATACATAACCAAAAGGCAAAGTCAAAACATATATAAATATAAATTTCTTTATAAATGCGCTGTAAGAGTAGGGGATTGGAGTATTTTTAATTCGCTCGCAAGCTCCACATATATCTGTAAATGATTGTAATTCGGTATTGATTAGAATGAGTTGATCTCCAGATAATTTCTTTGACAGATACAAATTATTAACTTTCATAAATAATTTATTTGCGACTTGATTGGGACGGTGTTTGTGATGATCAATTTCTAAATCTACATCATCGAATAATTGTTTCCCTGTTTCGCTATCATTTAAGTGCTTTCTTAAAATATGCGCATAATGTGGAATCATTTTTTTGAAAAAATCACGATCAATATCGTCAACCAACATTGCATTAAGTTTAATAGCAAGGTTACGGGAGTTATTAACCAAACTACCCCACAGCTTTCTTCCTTCCCACCAACGATCGTAAGCCGTATTGGTTCTATAGGCTAATAATAATGAAATGACAAAACCTAACATGCCATGCATTATTGAAATGTTTTTTACATGACTATCTTCGGGTAAGTGCCAGTATTCAATTTCAAGATAAGCGATGATTCCTGAATATATTCCAATAATAATCATAATTGGAATTAATTTTCTAAAGGTATCTGCCTTGCTAAAATGAAATATAAAACTGATCCAATCTTTTGGGTTGTACGATGTCATTGGGCAATTAATTGAGGTTAATAATTCCAGCCAATTCTTTCAAAGCAATTTCAGATAATTTAGCTTGAAATTGTGCATTGCTATTACGGACTTTAGCATTTACATAATTCAATTGAGCAGTTCTAAATTCTAATGTAGTAATTGTACCAATTTTAAATTTATCTAAGGTGATAGCTAAATTTTGTTTGGCTATTGCTTCATTTTTGTCTTCTAATTGGATGAGTTCTAAGTTAGTTAGATAGGTTCTATAAGACATTGCTAATTGGGATTCAAGTGCTAATTTTTGTTGGTCAATTGTTAATCTTGAATTATCAATTTGAAGTTGCGCAATTTTCTCATTTCTATTTTGAGCTAAGCCATCAAAAATCGGCAAAGCCGCACTAAAACCATAGTTAAAACCTTTGGCTGAAGTGGCAGTTGCAAAGCCTAAACTCGCTTGTGTTTCGGTTAAATTATAACCAGTATTTAAACGTACTGTTGGATATCGATTGGCTTTTACTTGTTTCAACTGCAATTCGGCCACTTTATTCGAAATTATTTGTGCAACTAATTGGGGGTTTTGCTTTTGGGCTAAAGCACCTAATTCATTTAATTCTAATGCCGAATCAACTTGAATAGTATCAATTACTTTGAAATCAGTTTTTGTATCCCTTGCTAAAATTTGGTTCATCATAATTTTAGTATTGGTATACAATTCTTTTTGTTTTAAAAATGCAACTTGATCTGTATTAAGGTCAACTTGTGCATTTAATACTTCTAACTTGGAAGCTTTACCAATTACAAATCGGTTTTGTGCCAAAGCCAAGCGTTGATTAGAAATATCGATTGTAGAATCTAACGCTTTTAATTGTTGCTGTTGTTGTACCAAATCAAAATAGGTAGTTGTTACATCACTAATTTTAGTAAGAATTATTTGTTTTAATTGCGTTTCTCCTAGTTTTTGTAATTCTTTCAGTTGGTCGAATTTTGCAAACATTTTGAATCCGTCAAAAACGGTCCAATCTAAATTAACGCCATAATTCAAACTGTTATTTTTTGCATTATCCAAAGAATTTACAACACCGCTTTGTAAGGTTTGTGAACTATTTTGAACTCTATTATTTGCAGTTATTGTTGCAGCGACAGTTGGTAACATTCCAGCATTTCCTATAGCTACATTAGTGGTATTGATAATTGAATTATTTGAAGCAATTTTAATTTCGTAATTATTTTCTAATGCTATTTTTACCGCCGATTCAATTGTGATTAATTCTTGGGCCTTAGCATTGCTAAAACCAAAAACTAATAAACTAGCTACTATGAATTTAAAATGTGTCATATTTATTTACTTTCTTGTTCATATTCGTTAATATGATCAAATTCAGGATAATGTTTTCTCGCTTTAGACCACATTAGATATAAAGCTGGAATAACAAATAAAGTTAAAACTAGGGAGAAAACCGTTCCGCCAACAATAACTACTCCCATTCCAATTCTACTATTTGATGCTGCTCCAAGTGATAATGCAATTGGTAATGCACCTAAAGCAATGGCTAAACTAGTCATCAAGATAGGACGCAGACGAGCTTCAGAAGCTTCTAAAATAGCCTCTAATTTTGGTTTGCCTTGTTCACGTAATTGATTGGCAAATTCGACTATCAAGATTCCGTTTTTAGTTACCAAACCAATCAGCATGACTGTTCCGATTTGGCTAAAGATATTCCAAGTTTGATTGAATAACCATAATGAAAATAAAGCTCCAGCCACAGCCATTGGTACTGTTAAAATAATAATAATTGGATCTATAAAACTTTCAAATTGCGCAGCAAGAATTAAGAAAATTAGGACTAAGGCCAATCCAAAAGCAAATGAAGTGTTTGAACTACTTTCTACAAAATCTCTCGATTCTCCACCCAAATCAGTGGTAAAAGAGTCGTCTAAGACCTTGTCCTTAATTTCGTCCATGGCTTCGATTCCATCGCTAATACTTTTTCCTGGAGCCAAACCTGCCGATACTGTAGCCGACATGTATCGATTATTATGATACAATTGGGTAGGGTTACTCTGTTCTTCAATGGTTACTACATTATCCATTTGAATTAATTCTCCTCTGCTATTTTTAACAAACATGGAGGTTAAATCCAAAGGTTTAGCACGATCACTTTTTTCAAATTGTCCAATAACTTGGTACTGTTTTCCATTGCGTATGAAATAACCAAAACGTTGACCGCTTAAAGAGAGCTGTAATGTTTGTGCTACATCTAAAACCGAAATCCCTAAGCTTTCTGCTTTTTCTCTGTCAATAGTAACATTGATTTCAGGCTTGTTGAATTTCAAATTGACATCAGTAGTGGAGAAGGTTTCGTTTTTAGCGGCTTCTTCCATAAACAATGGGATTTTCTCTCTTAATTTCTCAAAATTAGAAGCTTGAATTATATATTGTATTGGTAATCCACCTCTTCTGTTAACAGCAATTGTTGGTTGTTCAATAACGGACGTTTTGGCTTCCGAATATCCACTTGTCCATTTCGTTAATTTTTCAGCTACTTCTTTTTGAGATGCTTTTCTCTCGTCGGGCTGTAATAATGAGATTCTAACGAAACCACTATTTACCGATGAAGCGTTAAATCCTGGAGATGTAATAACCAAAGCTACTTTCTTCTCTGGTATAGAATCGTCAACCAATTTTGATATTTCCTGCATAAAGCGATCGGTATATTCATATGAAGCCCCTTCTGCAGTGGCAACTCGCAATACCATACCGCTACGATCATCATAGGGAGCGGTTTCTTTTTTCAACAAATTGAAAAACAAATAAATCAGACCAAAACAAGCAATTAAAATGGGAAAACTAATCCATTTCTTTTTCATGAAATTAGTTAACGCTTCAGCATATCCGGTGTTTAACTTTTGAAAATAAGGTTCAGTTAGATTATAGAATTTCGATTTTTCTTGTTTCCCACCTTTCATTAAGTAGGCGTTCAACATAGGTGTAAGCGTCAACGACACAAAGGCCGAAACCAAAACTGCAGCGCCAATCACGACACCAAACTCTCGAAATAATCGTCCAACAAATCCTTCTAAGAAAATTACTGGTAAGAATACAGCTGCTAAAGTGATAGAAATCGAAATAACTGCAAAAAAGATTTCGTTAGAACCCTTTATAGCTGCTTCGATAGGCGACATACCTTCTTCCACTTTTTTGAAAATGTTTTCAGTTACCACAATTCCGTCATCAACTACTAATCCAGTAGCTAAAACAATAGCTAACAAAGTCAATACGTTAATAGAGAATCCAAAAAGCCACATAATAAAGAAAGTAGCAATTAACGATACCGGGATGTCTATCAGCGGTCGGAAAGCAATGGCCCAATCTCTAAAGAACAAATAGATGATTAAAACAACTAATAAGATTGAAATTCCTAAAGTTTCAGCTACCTCAATAACTGATTGCTTAACAAAAACAGTATTATCTATAACGATATTCAATCGAATATCTTTAGGCAAGTCTTTTTTAAAGCGTTCAAATTCTTTATAAAATGCTTTAGCAATGTCTAAATAATTGGCTCCAGGACGTGGAACAATGGCAACACCAACCAAGGGTACTCCAGATTGCATCATATTGGTCTCCACATTTTCAGGACCAATCTCTGCTTTTCCAATATCACTGAATCGTACAATCTTATCTCCTTCAGATCGAATAATGATATTATTAAATTCTTCGGCTTTGGATAAATTACCAATGGTTTTTACCATTAATTCGGTATTGGCACCCGTAATTTTTCCAGAAGGTAATTCTACGTTTTGTTTATTTAATGCAGTACGAACTTCAGACACAGTACAACCATACGAAGCCAGTTTTACCGGGTCAATCCACAAACGCATAGCGTATCTTTTTTGTCCCCATATTTGAATACCGCTAACGCCAGGAATAGTTTCCAAACGTTGTCCAATTACATTTTCTGCAAAATCACTCAATTCTAAAGCATTGCGAGAATCACTTTGGATGGTCATCGAAATGATGGCGTCACTATTAGCATCAGCCTTAGAAACTACCGGTGGTGCATCAATATCTTGTGGTAAACTACGGGTAGCTTGTGACACTTTATCACGCACATCATTGGCTGCTTCTTCTAAATCTTTGTCTAAATTGAATTCGACCGTTATATTACTACTCCCTTGAATACTAGAAGAAGTTACATTTCGAATTCCGTCAATGGAATTGATTGCTTTTTCTAAAGGTTCGGTAATTTGTGATTCAATAATATCCGAATTGGCACCCGTATAATTAGTACGAATAGACACCTGCGCCGGATCAATGGAAGGAAATTCTCGAACACCTAAAAAACTGTATCCAATCAAACCAAATAAAACAATGGTTAGATTGACAACAATTGTAAATACAGGTCTTTTTATACTTAATGTAGATAAACTCATTTATTTAATTTTTACAACTATAGGCGCTTCATCTTTTAAAGACATAACCCCTGAAGTTAATACCGTATCGCCAGCTTTTAAACCTGAAAGCACTAAGATAGATGCATCTGTTCTAGTTGCTGTTTCCACCATGATTTCTTTGGCCATTCCTTTGTTTGCAATAAATACTTTTTTTCCATCTTGCACTGGAATGATCGCTTCAGTTGGAATTACAACTGCATCTTTAATAATATCCAGTGGCAATTGCACATCCGCAAAGGTTCCCGGTAATAATTTTCCATCTTTATTGTCAGCCAAAGCTCGAACTTTTAATGTTCGTGTTGCAATTTCAACTTCTGGTTCAATGGCATATATTTTTGCTGTATAGGTACGATCAGAACCAGTTACATTAAAAGTTATGGTTCCGTTCTTTTTGACTTGTGAAGCATATTTTTCAGGTATTGAAAAAGTGATTTTCAATTGACCAATGTTAACCAATTTTGCAATTAATAGGGCAGGAGTGACATAAGTTCCTGGCGAAATGGAACGCAAGCCAATCTTTCCTGAAAAAGGAGCCCGTACGGTAGTTTTTTCAATTTGTGCCAATATTAATTGACTTTGCGCTTTGGCAGATTGATGGTCAGCTCTTGCTACATCGTATTCTTCTTGACTAATGGCTTCTTTTTGTAATAATAATTTGGCTCTTCTTTCATTTTCAGAAGCCAAACTTTCTTTGGTTTTGGCTTGCGCCAATTGCGCTTTCAATTCAATATCATCTACTTTTAACAATACTTGTCCTTTGGCAACATTGCTTCCTTCTTGAAAATAAATTGTTTTTACAACTCCGGATACTTCAGAACGAATCTCCACTTGTTCATTAGCTTCTATAGAACCCGAAAGGGCTAAATTATTATCAAAGGTTTGTAGTTTGACTACTGTACCGCTAACCGTTATTGGTTGTTCGTCTTTTCCTTTGTCCTTAGGACCTTTAGCACCGCTATTTTTGGTTATACGGTAACCAATTAAACCAACTAATCCTATTACTAATAAGGTGTAAACGAGTGTTTTTATTTTCATAATTATAAATAAAGTGTCTTAATAACGCAATCTCCAAATTTAGAACAATGTATTTGATTTCAAACTAATTTGGAGTATTAATTTATAAGTTGACTTATCAACTAATATAATTCCAGATATTTTTCTTTTTCGTCATTTCAAGGAATACGGATCTTAATGTGGCGTGTTCAGGTTTTTGCATACTAGCATCTTCTCGGAGTAATTTTAAAGCATAATTTCTAGCCAACATTAGGATGTCTCGGTCTTTTACAATATCGGCTATTTGAAGATTTAATACACCACTTTGTTGGGTTCCCATTAAATCACCCGGACCGCGCAGTTTTAAATCGACTTCTGCAATTTCAAAACCGTCATTGGTACTCACCATGGTTTCCATACGAGTTTTGCTATCCGAACTTAATTTGTGACTCGTCATCAAAATGCAATAACTTTGTTCGGCACCACGTCCCACACGACCTCGCAATTGATGTAATTGAGACAATCCAAAACGCTCGGCACTTTCAATAATCATCACGCTGGCATTGGGTACATTGACGCCTACTTCGATTACGGTTGTTGCCACCATAATATTGGTTTTTCCTTCAACAAAGCGCTTCATTTCAGCGTCTTTATCAGCAGGTTTCATTTTTCCATGCAAAATAGAAATAGAATACTGAGGCAACGGGAAATCACGAGAAATACTTTCGTAACCGTCCATCAAATCTTTGAAATCCATTTTCTCTGATTCCTGAATCAATGGATAAACAATATAAATTTGGCGTCCTAAAGCAATTTCGTCTTTTAAAAATTTCCAAACTTTAAGTCGGTTACTGTCAAATCGATGTACGGTTTGAATTGGTTTTCGGCCTGGAGGTAATTCGTCTATGACTGAGATATCCAAATCTCCGTACAAACTCATCGCTAATGTTCTCGGAATAGGTGTAGCCGTCATCACTAAAACGTGTGGTGGAATTTTGTTTTTCTTCCATAATTTAGAACGTTGCTCTACGCCAAAACGATGTTGCTCGTCAATTACGGCCAATCCTAAATTATTAAATTGCACTTTGTCTTCTAATAAAGCATGGGTTCCGATAAGAATGTGTAAACTACCGTCTTCCAATGCTTCATGAATTATTTTTCGTTGACCAGTTTTAGTTGAACCAGTTAATAATTGAATATTGATATTGGCGGTCTTCGCTAACTCGGATAAACCTAAATAATGCTGATTGGCTAAGATTTCAGTTGGCGCCATCAAACAAGCTTGAAATCCGTTATCAATTGCCAAAAGCATGCTCATAAACGCCACAATAGTTTTTCCAGATCCTACATCGCCCTGCAATAACCTATTCATTTGGGCGTTACTTCCCATATCCGTTCGGATTTCTTTGATTACTCTTTTCTGTGCATTGGTCAGCTCAAAAGGTAAATGATGTTGATAAAAGTTATTGAAATGGTCTCCAACATTGGTAAAAGGATGTCCTTTTATTTTGTGTTTCTGAATCAGGTTTTTGGTAATCAATTGCAACTGAATAAAAAACAATTCTTCAAACTTCAATCGGAATTGGGCTTTCGCCAAAGTTTCACTGCTTTGAGGAAAATGAATATTGAAAAGGGCAACTTTCTTAGAGATCAATTTTAATTCGTCTAACAAATAATCAGGCAAAGTTTCTGAAAACAAGTTTTGAGTTTCTATAAACAACTGCTGCATCATTTTAATGATAACACGGTTTGATATTCCTCGATTCGCTAAGGTTTCGGTAGAAGGATAAATGGCTTGCATGGCAGATCGTAAGCTTTTTTGATGCTCACTTAACAATTCCATTTCAGGATGTGCCATATTAAAAGTACCATTGAATGAAGTACACTTTCCAAAAATCACAATTACTTCATTTAACTTTAAACCTTCCCGAATCCATTTGTGTCCTTGGAACCAAACCAATTCCATTTGGCCGGTATCATCTACAAAAGTAGCTACCAAACGTTTCTTGTTTTTGCTAAATTCTACCGTTTTAATATGGATGATTTTACCAATGATTTGGACCTCAGAAGCAGTGTTTTGCAACTCGTTAATTTTATAATAACGCGTTCTGTCGATATAGCGATTAGGAAAGAAATTCACCAAATCTCCATACTTGAAAATCCCTAATTCCTTGCGCAAGAGTTCGCCTCGGTGTGGGCCAACGCCTTTAAGGTATTCGATAGGAGTTTGTAGAAGATTTTGCTGCATACTGCGAAGATAGTTTTTTGTTGGGAAACTAGAAAATAGCGTTTGAAAATGATATATTTGGAAAAAATTAATTCATACAATGATTCTTGATACTCTTCAAAATTACCAATTATACAGTGCTATTAACAATCGAATAGCCAAAGGTTTTGATTTTTTATGTAATTCTGATTTGGATGCTATTCCTTCTGGAAAACACGATATTGATGGTGATACTATTTTTGCTTTGGTACAAGAATACAATACCAAACCTTCGGACGAATGTAAACTAGAAAGTCACAAAAAATACATTGATATTCAATATGTGATTCGTGGCGAAGAAATGATAGGAGTTACTACCCAAAACAATCAAAAGATTATTGAAATAAACGAAGAAAAGGACTATACTTTTTATGAAGGTACAACTTCTTTAGTGCGCGTTTCAAAAGGAATGTTCACTATTTTCTTTCCAGATGATTTGCACCAACCCTGTGTTCAAACTGAAACCATTTCAGAAGTAAAGAAAGTAGTCATTAAAGTCATGATTGAGTAATTCGTGAATCGTAATTTGTAAATCGTTATAAGGTGTTTTTAATTTTTCAATCTTTCAATCTTTTAAATCTTTAAATTATTAATTATGCCAACCCATCTCGCTTTACTTCGTGGAATCAATGTTTCTGGTCACAATATGATTAAAATGGAGGCCTTAAAAACGACTTTGGAAAACATTGGTTTTCTAAATGTAACGACCTACATTCAATCTGGGAATGTGTTTGTGACCACTGAAGAAGCTAATCCAGCTAAAGTAGGTTTCCTAATCAAACAAGAAATCTTTAAAGCCTTTGGACACGAAGTACCTGTGGTGATAATTGCTAAAACTGATTTAGAAGCTTGTTTTGCAAACAATCCGTATTTGAAAGAACAAGATTCAGATACCAAAAAATTGTATGTGGCTTTTGCATCAATTGCCTTGCGTAGCGACTCGATTAATGATTTAAAAATGAGTCAAGTTAAGCCCGATCAAGCGCATATTGATGCCAATAGAATTTATATTAAATATGCAGTAGGTGCTGGAAAAACTAGATTAGATCAAAAATACATTGAAAAAAAGCTGAATGTGACAGCTACAATACGAAATTGGAACACAGTGACACAGTTGTTAGCAATGTATGAGGAATTGAAATAGCAAAACCATTACCACAATTGTCCCACTTCTTGTTTAATCAAATCCAATGCAGCATAAGTAGGAGCGGCCTTATCTACTAAACTACTCAATACAAATTCTCTCAAATCAGCAGCAGTTTGAACTTTTTCATTTTGAGCAGCAATGCGAATTAGTTGTATTGTGGCATTTTTAGCTGTTTGAATAATGGACCAACATTCACTAGTCACATAGATTTGTTGGCTTAAGTTGTGTTCAAATTCTTGTTGGATTTGGTCAATGATGAAATTTTCATATTCCTTTTTATCATTAGTCACAGGGGTGTTTCGTAGTAAGATCTGTGAAGGATGAATGCGTTCCATTAATAATGTCAATCGTTCGTAGGCTTGCAAGCGTAAAGGTAAAATATCTTTTTTTGTTTCTTTTTGCAATAACCAACGACGCATATTTTGTTGATCTCTAAAGTAATTATCAAATAAAAAATAAGCAACACCTCCGGTTACTAAAGATGGTAGTGTATATCCAAGGATTTCAAGTATTTTGGCTGTTTCCATTTGTTTTTTTCTATTTTTGAAACACAAAAATACGCTTTTTGAGTAGGAAACGAAATAGTTTGTCTTACATGTATCGCTAACAGCTTTTTGATATCAACGAAACCTTTATGGAAAATTACATTATTATTTTACTTTGTTTGGCTGCCTTTTTTGCAGGATTTATCGATGCGGTTGTAGGTGGCGGTGGTTTAATCCAAACCCCAATGGGATTGATTTTATTACCTAATTTACCAGTTTCGACTGTAGTAGGAAGTTTGAAAATTCCAGCTTTTAGCGGGACTTCTTTTGCAGCCTACCAATACCTCAAGAAAGTAGATATGAACTGGAAATTACTTTCGATAATGATGTTATTAGCTTTTCCATCGGCATTTTTAGGCTCGACTTTATTGACCTATGTGAGCAATGATTTCATGAAACCGATTTTGTTAGTGGTGCTTTCTTTTTTAGTGATTTATACGTTTGCTAAGAAAAATTTTGGGCAACAAATTGAAAAGAACATTTCCAATCAAAGACAATTATTTAATGCTGTGACCATCAGCTTTGTTGTCGGCTTGTATGATGGTTTTATTGGACCCGGAACCGGAAGTTTTTTGGTTGTGGCGTTTATCGCTATTATGGGATTTGATTTTTTACACGCTTCCGCGAATGCTAAGATGGTGAATTTAGCTACTAATTTCGGTTCGATTTGTTTGTTTTTTATTAAAGGAAAAATTATTTGGGCAATTGCTATTCCAATGGCTTTTAGCAATGCTTTAGGCGGATTTTTAGGCGCTAAACTAGCGATCAATAAAGGCAATCAATTTATCCGAATCTTCTTTTTAGTAGTTGTAATTGGGACTCTAATACGTTTCGCATACGATGTGTTTTATAAGTAATTCAAACAAATGTTAATTTGACATTTTTTATCTATTTTAATTTTCTAATTGTTACGTAAATAGATTGCTAATCCTTATTTTTGCTATCCAAAATTACTATTCCAAATGCAGCACTATATTGATCAATTAAACGAAGCGCAACGCGAACCAGTCCTTCAAAAAGACGGCCCAATGATTATCATTGCGGGTGCCGGTTCTGGCAAAACGCGAGTGTTGACTATTCGTATTGCCTATTTGATGAGTCAAGGCGTGGATGCATTTAATATTTTATCATTGACCTTTACCAACAAAGCTGCTCGCGAAATGAAAAATCGTATCGCATCTATTGTAGGAGCGAGTGAAGCTAAGAATCTTTGGATGGGAACCTTTCACTCGGTTTTTGCACGTATTTTGCGTTCAGAAGTAGAGCATTTGGGTTATCCGTCTAATTTTACAATCTACGATTCGCAAGACTCGGTGCGTTTGATTTCTTCGATTATTAAGGAAATGCAATTGGATCGTGATATCTACAAACCAAAACAAGTTTTGGGTAGAATTTCTTCCTATAAAAATAGCCTGATCACTGTAAAAGCCTATTTCAATAATCCCGAATTACAAGAAGCCGATGCAATGTCTAAAAAACCTCGTTTAGGTGAAATTTATCAAAATTATGTGGAGCGTTGTTTCAAAGCAGGTGCGATGGATTTTGATGATTTGTTGTTGAAAACGAATGAACTACTCACGCGCTTCCCTGAAATATTAGCCAAATACCAGAACCGTTTTCGTTATATTTTGGTAGATGAGTACCAAGATACCAATCATTCTCAGTATTTGATTGTTCGTGCTTTATCGGACAAATTCCAAAACATTTGTGTGGTGGGTGATGATGCACAAAGTATCTATGCCTTCCGTGGTGCCAACATTAATAATATTTTGAATTTTCAAAAGGATTACGAAAATGTAAAAACTTTTCGTTTGGAACAAAATTACCGTTCCACCCGAAATATTGTGGAAGCTGCGAATACTATTATCGATAAGAATAAAACCAAACTCGATAAGATTGTTTGGACTGCCAATGATTTTGGCCCCAAAATAAAAGTACACCGTAGTTTGACTGATGCTGAAGAAGGCCGTTTTGTAGCCAGTACGATTTTTGAACAAAAGATGCAAAACCAAATGCTAAACGGTCAATTTGCTATTTTGTATCGCACCAATGCGCAATCACGTGCTATGGAAGATGCTTTGCGTAAACGCGACATTCCCTACCGAATTTATGGAGGATTGTCTTTTTACCAAAGAAAAGAAATTAAGGATGTCTTATGTTATTTGCGTTTAATTATCAATCCTAAAGACGAAGAAGCTTTAATTCGAGTAATTAATTACCCTGCCAGAGGAATAGGAGATACAACTGTTGAAAAGTTGACTATTGCAGCCAATCATTATAAACGTTCGATTTTTGAAGTGATGCAAAACATTGATAAAATCGACTTGAAACTTAATTCAGGTACCAAGCAAAAACTGTCTGATTTCGTTACTATGATTAAGAGTTTTCAGATTATAAATGAAAACCAAGATGCCTTTTACATTACAGATCATGTAGCCAAAAAAACTGGTTTGGTTCAAGAACTAAAAAAAGATGCTACACCTGAAGGTATGGCCAAAATCCAAAACATTGAGGAATTACTTAATGGAATCAAGGATTTTACCGAAGGTCAAAAAGAAATAGATGGTGCACGAGGTGCCTTAGCCGAATTCATGGAAGACGTGGCTTTGGCTACCGATTTGGATAAAGATACCAGCGATGAAGATCGTGTGGCGCTAATGACCATTCACTTGGCAAAAGGATTGGAATTTCCGCATGTTTTTGTGGTTGGAATGGAAGAAGATTTATTTCCAAGCGCAATGAGTATGAGTACCCGTTCTGAACTGGAAGAAGAACGTCGTTTGTTTTATGTAGCACTAACCCGAGCCGAACATCAAGCGTATTTGACCTATGCACAGTCTCGTTACCGTTGGGGAAAATTAACGGATAGCGAACCTTCTCGTTTTGTAGAGGAAATTGATAGTCAGTATTTGGAATATTTAACTCCAGCTGAATCCAATTACCGATACAAACCAATGATTGATAGCGATATTTTTGGTGATATTGACAAGTCCAAATTACGTTTGGCTAAACCTGTTTCAGGTACACCACCTAAATACATTACCGATAACCAACCTAAACCTGATAGTCCCATTAGACGATTGAAACCGGTTGGAGGAAATTCATCTTCTTCAGCTAATGCTAATTTATTTGACAATAAATTAGTCGCAGGAAATATTGTAATGCATGAGCGTTTTGGCAAAGGCGAAGTAATTAATATGGAAGGTGTTGGTGCCGACAGAAAAGCAGAAATTCGGTTTGAAGTTGGTGGTATAAAGAAACTACTATTACGTTTTGCAAAATTAGAGATCATTGGGTAATACTCAAACAAAGAAATAAAATACAATTATGGCTGAATTTATTAAAATATACTCTGATAATCCGAATGAGTCAGCCATTGCAAAAGTGGTGAAGGTATTGAAAGAAGGAGGTTTAGTGATTTATCCAACAGATACGGTTTATGGTTTGGGTTGCGATATAACAAATACAAAAGCCTTAGAACGCATTGCCAGAATTAAAGGAGTCAAATTAGATAAAGCAAATTTTTCTTTCATTTGCCACGATTTGAGTAACCTATCGGATTATGTAAAGCAAATTGATACAGCAACGTTTAAAATATTAAAACGAGCATTGCCTGGACCATATACTTTTATATTACCGGGAAGTACTAATTTACCCAAAGAATTTAAAAAGAAAACTACTGTTGGAATTAGGGTACCTGACAATTCCATCGCATTAGAAATGGTGCGCCAGTTGGGAAACCCTATTGTTTCGACCTCAATTCACGATGAAGATGATGTAATTGAATACACTACCGACCCTGAATTAATTTTCGAGAAATGGCAAAATCTAGTAGATTTGGTTATTGATGGAGGTTATGGCGACAATACAGCTTCAACTATAATTGATTTATCGGGACATGAACCAGTAGTAGTTAGAGAAGGAAAAGGGGATTTAGATATACTTTAAATTAGTTTGTATAATATAATGTATATTAAATAGATATTAAAAAAAAAACGTCTTGATTATTCAAGACGTTTTTATATTTAAACTAGAAACAATTTTATTTTTGTTGTCTTTTCATTTCTTTTTCCACCATTTCGTAGAATTGATCAATTTTAGGTAACACAACAATACGAGTTCTTCTATTACGCGCTTTATTTTCTGTTGTTTTGTTATCAACTAAAGGAACATAAGAACTTCTACCAGCAGCAATTAATTGCGAAGGTTTTACACCTAAACTATTTGTTAATATACGTACAATTGAAGTAGAACGTTTTACGCTTAAATCCCAATTGTCTAATAATATTGCATTACCTGTAAAAGGTACATTATCGGTGTGACCTTCAACCATACATTCAAAATCTGGCTTGTCATTAATCACTTTAGCAACTTTTGCTAATACATTTTTAGCTTTATCGGTTACTTCATAACTACCGCTCTTGAACAAAAGTTTGTCAGCTATAGAAATGAAAACAACTCCTTTTTCAACATTAATTTCGATATCTGGATCAGACAATCCAACAGCACTTTTCAAACTTGTTACAACTGCTAATGTTACACTGTCTTTTTTAGTCAAAGCATCTTGCATTCTGCTTATTTTAAGATCTTTTTCTTTAATTGACTCTAATGCTTTTTCGATATTTTGAGCGCCTTTAGCTGATAATACTGCCATTTCTTTCGAAGTCTCCATTAAGTTCAAATTTTGATCTTTCAGAGCTGCTGCAGTAGCTGCAAATGATGCTTTTTCCTCTAAACAAGAGTTTAATTTAACAGTACAAGTATTTAATAAATCCTGAGTTTCTTTGTTTTTAGCTTCTAATTCAGCGTATTTCTTTTTAGAAACACAAGAGCTTAAAAGTGACAATACTGTTAAAGCAAGTACAACTTTTTTCATAAAGTGAAATTTTTAATTAATGTTTAGCAAATTTAGATTTAATAATTTATTTAATTGAATTTATTTTAGAAAAATAATCATGTTTATTAACAAAATAATTAAAAACGATATTTTTTGTATAATAGTATTTTTTAAGTTGAAAATCCGTTCTCTTTCTATAATTATTTAGGAAGAGATGATAAAAAACAAAGTGAGCTTTTACAATAGCTAAAGTATGTTTTGGCTGTCCTTCAAATAAGAATTTCATCCCGGCAATTCCGTCTAAAAGCATTCTTATAAATAGTACTCGAAATAATACTTTCTTAGGCAAATTTTTAGTTAACATCAACAAGGAGTTTCTAAAATTCAATTCCGTTTTCTTTGGATTACCTTGTTCTAAAGTAGCTCCGCCGACATGATAAACCTTTGATTTAAAAAGATATTTTATCGAATACCCTTTGTTTATAGCTCGCCAGCACAAATCAATTTCTTCTTGATGGGCAAAGAAGGAGGCGTCAAATCCATTTAATTCTTTGTAAACAGTACTTCTAATAAAAAAACAAGCTCCGGAAGCCCAAAATATATCTTGGTTAGAATCGTATTGTCCCTGATCTTTTTCCAAAGTATTAAAAATACGTCCTCTGCAAAATGGATAACCATATTGATCGATAAAGCCGCCTGCTGCACCTGCATATTCAAAATAGGCTTTATTTTTGAAATCTAAAATTTTAGGTTGAATAATAGCGGTATTTGATTCTTCTTGAAACGTTTTGATAATGGGCTGAAGCCAATTTTCGGTTACCTCAATATCCGAATTGACTAAAGCGTAAATATCCGCTTCGATATGTTGCAAAGCTTCATTATAACCACCAGCATATCCAGTATTAGTAGTATTTACAACAAGTTTTACATCTGGGAAATGTGCTTTCACAAAGGCTACAGAATCATCAGTAGAGGCATTATCTGCTACATAAATAGTAGCTTCTTTAGAATACTGAACTACCGATGGTAAAAACTGCTCAAGTAATTGTTTTCCGTTCCAATTGAGTATTACAACAGCTACTTTCATTTAGATTAAGTTTGATTGGTAATTAGGTAGTTCGGTTAAGAATTGGTATTTTTCATTTTCGAAATCCATTTGGCAAAAGTAATGATTCAGGCCATTAGTTACCATTAAAAAATTGGATTGTAAAGTCATATTGTATTGTGCGATTTGATCAAAAGTACTTTGAGAAATAGTTACTTCGGGTGCTTTGCATTCGATCAAAATATTGATAGTGCCGTCTGAATTGTATACCACTACATCGTATCTTTTGCGTAATCCATTGACTTTTAAAACTTTTTCTACATTAATTAATGAAATAGGATAGCTTTTCTCAGTAATTAAAAATTGAATTAGGTGTTGCCGTACCCATTCTTCTGGAGTAAGAATTATAAATTTTTTCCGGATGGCATCAAAAATAGACACTTTATTTTCGCTATTTTTGAATCGGAAAGAATAAGATGGGAAATTCAATTGATGCATACGCCAAAATTACTATTTTAAATTTTATTTTTTCTGATTAAGACTTAACCAAAACAACTTTTTGTGGACGAAGTAATAAAAATTGTAAACGATATCAAAGCGGGAAACATCAAACCGATCTATTTTTTGATGGGTGAAGAACCGTATTATATTGATAAATTATCCGATTTTATTGAACAAAACGTTTTAAGCGAAGAAGAAAAAGGCTTCAATCAAACTGTTCTATATGGTCGTGATGTTTCAATTGATGATATTATTTCTACTGCTAAGCGTTATCCTATGATGGCCGAACGTCAAGTGGTTATTGTAAAAGAAGCCCAAGAATTGTCCAGAACGATTGATAAAATTGAGTCGTATGTTGAAAATCCTATGGAATCTACTGTTCTCGTTTTTTGTTACAAATACAAAACCTTAGACAAACGAAAGAAAGTAACCAAATTATTAGGTCAAAAAGGGATTGTTTACGAAAGTAAAAAAATGTACGAGAATCAAGTTGGCGATTGGATAAAACGGGTCTTAGCAGGTAAAAAATATTCTATAGAACCAAAAGCCACGGCCATGTTAGTTGAGTTTTTAGGTACTGATTTAAGCAAAATAATTAATGAATTAGAAAAATTGCAAATCATACTTCCTGTTGGCAGTACCATTAATCCGCAGCATATTGAAGAAAATATTGGTTTTAGTAAAGATTATAATAATTTCGAATTGCTGAATGCTTTAGGATCTCGAAATCAAGCCAAGGCTTTTCATATTGCACACTATTTTTCCAATAATCCAAAGGCCAATCCTTTAGTAGTAACTACTAGTACTGTTTTTGGTTTTTTTGTAAAAATCTTAAAATACCACGGATTGAAAGACAGAAATCCTTCTAAAGTAGCATCTGCGCTAGGAGTTAGTCCTTATTTTTTGAAAGATTATGATGTGGCTTTGAAAAATTATCCGATGAAGAAAGTGAGTCAAATTATTACCTCACTTAGAGATGTGGATGTTAAAAGCAAAGGGGTTGGTGCGAGTATGTCACAATCCGATTTATTAAAAGAAATGTTATATAAAATATTTAATTAGAGTTAAATTTTATATTTGCACAAAAATTATTACAATTACTTCTATTATGGGAATGAATAAAAACACAATATTAGGATGGGCAACTTTAATTATGGTTATAATGGGTCTATTGCTAATTAGCTTAGGTGCATTTCGTTATGATGATGTTGCAGGTTGGGGGTTTGCCGCTGTAGGTGTAGGTTTTTTAGCAAATGCTTGGGTTTTTAATGCATTAAAAGGACGCGTTTAAACCCAAGAATTAGTTTTTACTATTAAGCGTTCATATAATGATAATTAAATTTACTACGAATGCTAATCTGTTTCGTGTTGAAAATAGGTTGTAAATAGGAAGCCATCTTTTTTGTTTCTTTTACATAAGCGTCATTTCCAAAATTAGATTCCATTTCATGATAATTCACTTTGGAACCTATTTTTTGCAACCTTATAAAAGTGTTTTGGTTTTGATTAATGGAATACATACCATGAGTATCAATTCCTACAATATGAATGGTAGCTTTTATACTTTTCATGACAGAATCAAAGGTATTTCTATTGCGACATACATCGTTATATTTTTGAATAAAATTCATTAATCGGTATCCTGAAATTTGGTATTTATTATTTTTGGAAACACAATCTTCTATTGTTTTAATAGCATCCGAGTCAAGATTAATTCTATTGAATAATTGATTTACATATTCTGGATTTTTAAAATACAAACCTGCATAGTAACGTGCATCTACCAAAGGATCTTCAGAATTATTTAATAATTGATCTTGAAGTAACACAGTAGCAATAATTCGGTTAGTCGCTTTCCAATCGGTTGCAATTGGAATTAAATGCTCTATTCGTTTGGGTTGTAATACGGCAATTTCCCATGCAATTGCGCCGCCAAGACCTCCACCAATCAGTGCAAACAATGAATTTACTTTTAGCTTGAATAAACCTTCCCAAAATAGTGTAGCGATATCTCGTAGTGTAAAATCACGATAGTTTGGAATTAAATCTTCTGAATTTTCATTGTAACCATTGCCAGGGAAATTAAAGGCAATTATAGTATAAGCCTCTGTGTTTATGGTTTTATTCTCTCCAATGATATCTTTCCACCAACCATTCCTTCCTCAAACATTTGAATTTCCTGTTAGGGAATGATTAACAACAATAATTGGAGCTCTACCAATTGGTAATCCAAAGATTTGATACGACAACGAAATAAGTTCTTGTTGTTTTCCTTTTTCTAAATTAAATTGGTGCAAGTCAATGGTGCGAATATTTTTCATAGCTCAAGTGTTAATTGTTGTGATTAAATCTACACACCTTTTGCTATTCCAAAATGCTTTATCTATGTAGTACCTAGATAGTCGATAAACGGTATTGTTTAATTTAAACTTCAATAAATTCAATCCAATTATTGTATTGTTTTTATTTAAAACTATCTTTGTAGCTACATGAATTTTAATATCAAAAACAAACGATATGTCAGACGATAAGAAAGTGATATTCTCAATGTCAAAATTGAGCAAAACGTATTCAAGCAGTAACAAACAAGTATTAAAAGATATTTACTTAAGTTTCTTCTATGGGGCCAAAATTGGAATTCTAGGATTGAATGGTTCGGGTAAATCTTCTTTATTAAAAATTATTGCAGGTGTTGATAAAAATTACCAAGGTGATGTGGTTTTTGCCCCGGGTTATAACGTTGGCTATTTAGAACAAGAACCTCAATTAGATGATTCAAAAACGGTATTGGAGATTGTTCAAGAAGGAGTTGCCGAAACGATGGCAGTTCTAGAAGAATACAACCAAATCAATGATTTATTCGGTCTTCCTGAAAACTATGAAGATCAGGATAAAATGGATAAATTGATGGATCGCCAAGCCGCACTACAAGATAAAATTGACGCTTTAGGTGCTTGGGAAATCGATACCAAATTGGAAATCGCTATGGATGCGTTACGAACTCCAGAAGGTGATACGCCAATTAAAAATTTATCTGGTGGTGAACGCCGTCGAGTTGCTTTGTGTCGTTTGTTATTGCAACAGCCTGATGTTTTGCTTTTGGATGAGCCAACTAACCACTTGGATGCTGAAAGTGTACTTTGGTTAGAACAACATTTGGCACAATATGCAGGTACTGTTATTGCTGTTACGCACGACCGTTATTTTTTAGATAACGTAGCAGGTTGGATTTTGGAATTGGATAGAGGAGAAGGAATTCCATGGAAAGGAAATTATTCGTCTTGGTTGGATCAAAAATCAAACCGTATGGCTTTGGAAGAAAAAGTAGCATCTAAACGTAGAAAAACTTTGGAGCGTGAGTTGGACTGGGTTCGCCAAGGAGCCAAAGGTCGTCAAACCAAACAAAAGGCGCGTTTGCAGAACTACGACAAATTATTAAATGAAGACCAAAAACAACTGGATGAAAATCTAGAAATTTATATTCCAAACGGTCCACGTTTAGGAACTAATGTGATTGAAGCTACTAACGTAGCGAAAGCATTTGGCGATAAATTATTGTATGATAATTTGAATTTCACCTTACCTCAAGCTGGAATTGTTGGAATTATTGGACCCAATGGTGCGGGTAAATCAACTATATTCAGAATGATAATGGGAGAACAACAACCGGATGGAGGTCAGTTTTCAATTGGAGAAACCGTAAAAATTGCTTATGTTGATCAATCGCATTCCAATATTGATCCAGAGAAATCGATTTGGGAAAACTTTGCCGACGGACAGGAATTAGTCATGATGGGAGGAAAGCAAGTGAATTCAAGGGCATATCTATCTCGTTTTAACTTTGGTGGAAGTGATCAAAATAAAAAGGTGTCGATGCTTTCAGGTGGAGAAAGAAATCGCTTGCATTTGGCTATGACTTTGAAAGAAGAAGGAAACGTATTGTTACTGGATGAGCCAACGAATGATTTGGATGTGAACACGCTACGTGCCTTAGAAGAAGGTCTAGAAAACTTTGCCGGTTGCGCTGTAGTAATTTCGCACGACAGATGGTTCTTAGATAGAATTTGTACACACATCTTGGCTTTCGAGGGAGATTCTGAAGTCTATTTCTTCGAAGGGAGTTTCTCTGATTATGAAGAAAACAAAAAGAAACGTTTGGGTGGCGATTTAACTCCGAAACGATTGAAATACAGAAAATTAATTCGTAGTTAAAGAATTTATTTTGACAAATAAAAAGAGGATATCATTTGATATCCTCTTTTTTTATCTTCTTATTTCTTCTTACCAGAATTCATCATTATTAGAACAGCACCAACTAAAGCTAGTATAACCAAACCAAAAACAACTATCATAATAAAAGAGCCGTTCGCCCAAGAGTACAATGGTAAATTTCTCATAATTAAGATTTTTAAGATGATCAAATATAGAACAGCTTAAAATTATAATTCATGACATTTGTCATGTATACCAATTAGTTTAAAAATTTGGATTGTATCTCTTTGGTAGGAACTAAACACTGCTCTTTCTTACCGAACCATTGGTATCTATTTTTAGCAATATAGTCATAGAAGGCATCACAAATAGAATGGGGTAGCAATTTGAAAATAAGCAAACAATTGAAAAGCCCTCCGAGACTTTTTAAAATTTGAAAAATAGCTTGCGATTTAAAGTAAAATATGGCTTCTGATTCAAACAAAATGATACTATCCGTATTTTGAATAGCAATCGGGAGTTTAGAAAGTAGTTCTTTACCCAGTTCTGATTGTAAGGACACAAATCGGAAAATATCTTTTGAATCTCTTTTGATTAAAAATTGTACTGAGCTATTGCACAAGTTGCAAAGACCGTCAAACAAAATGATTTTTTTATTTTGAGGTAGCGTTTGCATTTTATTTTTTCATCGCTTCTACTAGTTCTAATAAATCAAGACTCACTTTAGAAGTAAATAAACCATAATTAACAGTGGCTTTATTTTTCTCAATACTATCAATACTTCCAACAGCTTTTCCGTCAAACATTCGAACACGGTCACCTAATTTTAGAATTGGCTTGGGTTTTTCGATTACTTCTTTTACTTTTTTTGCTTTTTTCTCAGCACGAATTTCTTCTACTTGCACCGCAACTTCATTAATAACTTCCTTCTTTTTTTCGGCAATTACCTTAGTTTCTTTTGCAGTTGCTTTTCTACGTTTGGAATTTTCGATTTCAACTATTTTTAAAAACTCGCCAATAAGGTCTTTTTTATTTTTATTGTTAAAATATTTCTCCGCAATATCTTCAATTTTTTGGCCAATGTAAATCGTCTTCTGATTGCTATCATACAATTCCTGATAACTCTCTAACTTCTGTTTAATCTTGAGATTAATGGACTCCATTTTTTTGCTTTCTTCACGCGCTTTGTTTTCTTCTTCCTTTAGTGTTGAAGAAGTTTTTTCTAGCTTAGAGCGCTCTTTTTGAAGTGTAGCTATAGTTTTGTCAAAACGTACTTTTCCGACTTCAATTTTCTTTTTGGCACGATTAATTAAACTATAAGGAATACCATTTTTTTGCGCCACCTCAAAAGTAAACGAGCTTCCCGCTTGACCCAAAACTAATTTGTACATAGGTTCCAACGATTTTTCGTCAAAAAGCATGTTGGCATTAGTAGCGCAAGGCAATTCATTCGCTAGAATTTTTAAATTCGAATAATGGGTTGTAATGATTCCAAAAGCTTCGCGATGGTAGAATTCTTCTAGGAAAATTTCAGCCAAGGCACCTCCTAATTCGGGATCAGATCCTGTACCAAATTCATCAATTAAAAACATCGTTTTCTTGTTGCACTTTTTCAAGAAATAATTCATGTTCTTCAAGCGATAGCTATAGGTACTCAAATGATTTTCGATCGATTGATTATCACCAATATCCGTTAGTATTCGATCGAATAAGAAGGTTTCACTTCTTTCGTGAACGGGAATTAACATCCCTGATTGAAGCATTAATTGCAATAAACCAACGGTTTTTAACGAAATAGTTTTTCCTCCAGCATTGGGACCCGAAATAACAATAATTCTGTTTTCTTGTTCTAATTCGATAGTTTGAGGATACGTAATTTCGTTTTTTTCTTTATTTGTTAAAAACAAAATAGGATGGAAGGCATCTCTAAAAAACAAACGACGCTCTTCAGTTATAGTGGGTAATATTGCATTGATTTTATTGGCATATTTAGCTTTTGCTGCAATAACATCCACATCGCTTAAGAAATTTTGGTATTCAATAAGCAACTCTAAAAAGGGACGAATTTTATTTGATAATTGTTTAAGAATACGAGTAATTTCTTCTTTCTCCTCATATTCCAGATTACTTAATTCACGTGAATATTTTAAGGTTGTTTCGGGTTCAATATAAGCAATACTTCCGGTTTTTGAACTCCCCAAAATAGAACCTTTTACTTTACGTCGGTACATAGCTAATACCGCTAAAACTCGGCGGTTTTGGACAAAACTTTCTCTGATATCATCCAAATATCCTAAAGAATTGTATTGGGTTAAAGCCACACCAAAACTTTGATTGACTTTACCTCTAACTGCATTCATATCTCTACGAATGTTCAGTAAATCGGGAGATGCATTGTCTTTAATTTCACCATATTTATCGACCACTTCGTCTACCATGGTAATGATGTCTTTGGTCAATTCAACACGTGCCCCTCGATTATTCAGGTTGGGATAGTAATCATGGAATTTTCGCAAGAAATTCAACAAGAAATTAACAGTGCTGGATAAGTTGGCTATTTTTCTAAAACTACCCACTTCCAAGAAACTATCTTCAATTGCTAAAAATTTAATTTCGTGAGTAATGGCATCAAATCCATGATTGGGTATCGCATTGTTGTTTTGAAAAGACGATACATATTCCGAAGTTTGTAACAAGGCTTCCATCAAGCTTTCCTTGTCTTTGAAAGGCGTTATTTCGAGGGCTTTTTGTTTTCCAATATCAGTATTACAAATAGACGACAGCGTTTCTAAAACGGTAGGAAATTGTAAATCTTGTAAAGTCTTTTCGGTAATAGATATCATGTATATTGCTGTTGGAAAGCAGCAAAGTTACAAAGATTAAGAGGAGTTTCTTGAAGAAAAAGTATAATTTTATACCCAATAGATTTTAGAAACACTTTTACGTTTATGCAACTCCAATTGAATCCAGAATGGCAATCGATCTTAGCAGAGGAAATCCAAAAACCTTATTATAATGATTTAGAAGAACTAGTGAATTTGGAATATCAAAACCACAGCTGTTATCCACCAATAGATTTGATTTTTGCAGCTTTTGATTATTGCAGTTTTTCAAACACAAAAGTGGTTATTATTGGGCAAGATCCGTATCATGGTAAAGGAGAGGCTAATGGTTTGTGTTTTTCTGTAAATGATGGTGTCAAAATTCCGCCTTCATTACGTAATATTTACAGGGAATTAGTGGATGATTTAGGTAGTATTTTCATCCCCAATTCAGGCAATTTAGCATCTTGGGCCAATCAAGGGGTTTTACTTTTAAATGCAGGTTTAACGGTTAGAGAAGACTTACCCAATAGTCACAAACAGTTGCCATGGGGTACATTTACAGATGCTGTAATTCAAAAACTTTCTGATGAAAAAGAAGGATTAGTTTTTTTACTTTGGGGCAGTTTTGCTCATAAAAAAGGGAGTAAAATTAACCGAGAAAAACATCTGGTTTTGGAATGCGGTCATCCATCGCCATTGAGTGCTAACCAAGGAAAATGGTTTGGTAATAAACATTTTAGTAAGACGAATGTGTTTTTAGAATCGAAGGGATTAGAACCCATTCACTGGCTGAATTTATAATTATTTCTTAACAATATCTTCTAGAACTGCCTTGTCAGAATAATTGGTTATAGTCAATGTGATTTCTTGATTTTTAACCGTCTTGCCTTCGATAATATATTTTTTTCCTTTACCAAAAGGAATATTGCTTTGGTCAAAGTCAACGTCTCCAAATTGTAAACAATTTCTAATGTCGGTAGTATCAATCCAAGGTTGCGCTAGGATTGCTGTCGCTTTTGGTGAATAATTAAAGGGTTTGTTTCTCAAATCGTTGAGTACACGAGCATTTGGAAAATAATTACAACGGGTATCTTTCCCACTAAACACCATTGAAACAAAGAAAAGTCCCATTATAAGACCCACAAAATAATACGCAAAACGTTGAAAGAATTTCATACTCTAATTTTTTGGCAAAGGTAAAATAAACTTAAATTAAAAAACAATTAAATTGATGTCGCTATCACTCAAGCCAAACCAATCACCAATCGCTTTATTGGTAAGGATTCCATGGTACATATAAACACCATTTTTCAACCCCTTGTTACAACGAATAGCACTTTCAATACCACCATCTTCTGCAATTTGCATCAAATAGGGCGTGATAATATTACTGATGGAAAGAGAGGCGGTTTTAGAATAACGCGAAGGTATATTAGGCACGCAATAATGGACTACGTTATTTTTGATAAATGTTGGTTTCTCATGTGTTGTCACTTCCGAAGTTTCGAAACAACCACCCGTATCGATACTTACATCTACAATTACTGCACCCTTTTTCATATGTTCCACCATTGTTTCAGTCACGACAACGGGGCAACGTTCTATTCCGCGCATGGCACCAATCGCTACATCACAACGTCGAAGCGCTTTTAGTAATGATTTAGGCTGAATGGTAGAAGTAAAAATTCGCTGGTTTAAATTATTTTGTAAGCGACGTAATTTAGTGATTGAATTATCAAAAACTTTAACAGTAGCGCCCAATCCAATAGCTGTTTTAGCAGCAAATTCTCCTACTGTTCCAGCTCCTAAAATAACGACATCAGTAGGAGGAACTCCAGTTATATTGCCAAATAACAATCCTTTTCCAAATTGATTAGCAATCATTAATTCGGATGCGATTAAAATCGAGGCGGTTCCAGCAATTTCGCTTAAAGATTTTACTGCAGGGTAGGTACCATCTTCATCTTTTATGTATTCAAAAGCTAAAGCGGTAATTTTTTTCTTAGTTAATGCTTCAAAATAGTCTTTATTTCTTGTCTTTATTTGAATGGCAGAGATGATAATTGTGTTTTGATACATCATCTCAATTTCTGACAGACTGGCTGGTTCTACTTTTAGAATCATTGGGCAACCAAATACTCTTTTAGGATCTTGAGTCACTTCTGCACCCGCATCAGAATATTCTTTATCGGAATAGCTAGAACTTTCTCCAGCTCCGGCTTCTACCATTACACGATGGCCATGACTCGTCAATGAGTTGACAGCGTCTGGCGTTAAACAAATACGTCGCTCTTGATGACTTGTTTCTTTAGGTATACCAATAAACAATTCGCTTTTTTGCTTGGCTATTTCTAATGTCTCCTCTTGAGGAAGTAGTTGTTCTTTTGTGAATGGAGATAATGACATAGTGTATTCAAATTAAGAGGTCCAATTTACGTATTTTTATTTATCCTTTACTAATTAGCAATTTGAAAGTGTAAGATGTCGTTTTTCGTCATCATTTACTTCAATCGTAATAATAGCATGCGATTCTGGTATAAGGTTGGGTATCTTTTCGGCCCATTCAATAAAACACCAATTGCCCGAATAAAAGTAATCGTCAGCTCCCATATCCAAGGCTTCCATTTCATTCTTTAATCTATAAAAATCAAAATGATAAACAATTTGATTTTCAATTGTTTCATATTCATTAACTAAAGAAAAGGTTGGACTACTGGTAGTAGAAATAACCCCTAATGATTTACACAATTGTTTGATTAAAGTAGTTTTTCCAACACCCATTTCACCGTGAAAAATAACCACTTTAGGAGGCTGTTGCGCAATGATTTTATTTGCAACTGATTCGAGTTGCTCTATAGTAAATACTATTTCCATCTATCGGGGATTAAAAACCAAAAAGGGCACAATCATTTCCTCTAATGAAATGCCACCGTGTTGGTAGGTATTTTTATAATAACTAACATAATGATTGAAATTGTTCACATAAGCCAAAAACAAATCATTTTTTGCAAAAATATAAGAACTACTCATATTGATACTAGGTAATCCTATTTTTTTAGGGTCTTTTATCGCATAAACCTCTTTATTTTCGTAGGATAAGCTTTTTCCTGTTTTGTAACGCAAATTCAAACTGGTATTTTTATCGCCTACTACCTTTGAAGGATTTTTTACATTAATTGTCCCGTGATCAGTTGTGATAATTAACTTAAAACCCATTTTTTGAGCTTGTTGGATCATCCCTAAAAGAGGCGAATTTTTAAACCAACTTAGTGTTAAAGAACGGTAAGCCTTGTCGTCAGGAGCTAATTCTCTTATGACTTCCATTTCGGTTTTAGAGTGAGATAACATATCAACAAAGTTGTATACTACCGTAACCAAATCGTTGTTTTTTAACGATTTGAAATTATCAACCAGTTTACGTCCGCTTGCTAGATTAGTAATTTTAAAATAGTCATGTTTTATATTCAATCCAAGGCGTTTTAATTGTTCAGTTAAAAATTCAGCCTCATAATTGTTTTTTCCACCTTCATCCGTATCATTTTTCCAATAGTCTGGAAATTGCTTTTCCATTTCTACAGGTAATAAACCGGAAAAAATGGCATTTCGGGCATATTGTGTTGCTGTAGGAAGAATGGCAAAATATGGAACTTCTTTTTCTAGTTTATAATGATTACTTACTGCATTTTGCATCACTTCCCATTGATCGTAACGTAAATTATCAATAACTACAAAAAGTACTGGCTTGTCCTTTTTAATGATCTCAGGAACAACTAATTCTTTAAAAAGCGTATGAGATAAAACAGGGCGAATGGCTTTGGGTTCAAACCAATTCTCATAATTGCGTTCAACGAATTTTCCAAATTGTGAATTGGCTTCTGCTTTTTGAGATTCTAAAATAGAACTCATCCCTGCATCATTAATATTTTCTAATTGTAATTCCCAGAAAATTAATTTTTTATACAATTCAATCCAATCTTGAAAAGAATTAACTGAAGCCATTTCTAGGGTTATTTTTCTAAATTCTTTTTGGTAATCTAAAGTAGTTTTTTGTGATACTAACCTAGAATGATCAAGATTCTTTTTTAAGCTCAGTAAGATTTGATTCGGATTGACAGGTTTAATTAGATAATCAGCTATTTTAGAACCAATTGCTTCTTCCATGATATATTCTTCCTCACTTTTGGTAATCATAATCATGGGAACAGAAGATTTCTTCTCTTTCATATCTGAAAGTGTTTCTAGACCGCTCATTCCAGGCATGTTTTCGTCTAAAAAAACAATATCAAAGTTGTTTTTTTCAAAAATTTCGATGGCATCTAAACCATTATTACAAGTTGTAACTTTGTAATTTCTCTTTTCTAAAAATAAAATGTGAGGTTTTAATAGGTCAATTTCATCATCTACCCAAAGTATTTTAATTGTATCTTCCATAATGCGTCATCAATTACCGAAGGCAATTTACAGTTTTTAAAACGTTGATAGGCAAAAATAAAATATAATTTTAGAAAATACAGATGCTAAAAATGTGAATTACAGAATTTTCTAAAATTTAAAATTTAATTCGCTTTAACTTGGTTGTCAAAACGAATTTATTACTTTTATACCTCATAAAACAACTAAATTATATGATAACTAATTCAATTAAAAACGCAGTATTAATTACTATTTTTTCTGCAACAGCAACTTTTGCTCAACACACTTTTGTAAATACACCTCCAGAGGTTTCGCCAATGCCAATGAAACCAGAAATGACAGAGATATGGAATCCAGAAGTAAAAGTAATTACTCCTGCCAAAAAAATAGGAGATGCACCTTCTGATGCAATCATCTTATTTGATGGCAAAAATTTAAACCAATGGGTAAATAAAAACGATAACGCTAAACCCGCAGGCTGGAAAATTATCAATAACGATTATATGGAAGTTGTTCCAGATTCTGGAGATATACAAACAATAATGAAATTTGGCGACTGCCAATTGCATATCGAATGGAGTGCACCGGACGAAGTAGTTGACGGTGGTCAAATGAGAGGTAATAGTGGTGTATTTTTTCAAAATCGATATGAATTACAAGTATTAGACTCTTTCAACAATAGAACTTACAACAACGGCCAAGCTGGAAGTATCTATAAAGATCATCCACCTTTAGTAAATGTCATGAAAACACCAATGGAGTGGAATGTTTATGATGTTATTTATACTGCACCTCGTTTCAAACCTAATGGATTAATTGATGCTCCAGCTAGAATAACTGTTTTTCATAATGGTGTTGTAGTTCAAAATAATGCAACTATCAATGGATTAACTCTATATATGGGATTGCATAATTATCCTGAAGCTCATGGTGAGGATGTGATTTCACTTCAAGATCACGGTTGTAAAACTCAATTCAGAAATATTTGGTTGAGAAGATTATAATAAAAAGGAGAGCAATTGCTCTCCTTTTTATTTGCAATAAATTATAGTTCATAATCTATTTTAGCATCAGAATCAAATTCATTTATACTATTTGAACTACCGATTTCTTTGCCTTGTTTTATAGTGTATAGTAATTCTTGTTCCTTTGTAAATTGTAAATTTTCATTAGACGTACTCATCAATACTTTTATTTTTTCAATAATAGCGTGATCTTGAATTTGAGCAATCCAATTAATTAAATGGAGCTTGTCTTTCTATAATTTTTGATTATCCATTGTGTAATTAATTTAGTTGTTTATTGATTGCTTTCACTAACAAATCTAAGAAAAAAATAGGTCATAACATATCTCAAATTTCTTTATATTTGTTGCCCTAAAGCACTTCATTTTGAACCCAATTAATAAACTTAAAATATTCAATGATCCAATTTACGGATTCATTACTATTCCCAATGCTTTAATCTACGATTTAATTCAGCATCCTTATTTTCAACGATTACGACGTATATCTCAAATGGGGTTATCGTATCTAGTTTATCCAGGTGCTAATCACACTCGTTTTCATCATGCTTTAGGCTGTATGCATTTGATGCAAAAAGCAGTTGATGTATTGCGATTTAAAGGTGTTTTTATTTCTGAAGAAGAAGAGAATGCTTTGTTTATTGCTATATTACTACATGATATTGGGCACGGACCTTTTTCTCATGCCATGGAAAAAAGTATTGTTGAAGACGTGCATCACGAATCAATTTCTTTGCTATTTATGAACCAATTGAACCATGAATTCAATGGGCAGTTGAGTTTGGCAATCCAAGTTTTTAAAGGAGAATACCACCGTAAATTCATGTTACAATTAATTTCAAGTCAATTGGATATGGATCGAATGGATTATTTAAAAAGGGATAGTTTTTATTCGGGCGTGGCAGAAGGTAATGTCAATTCAGAGCGATTGATTCAGATGATGAATGTTGTAAATGATGTATTAGTTATTGAAGAAAAAGGTATTTATTCAGTTGAAAAGTTCCTAATGTCAAGACGTTTGATGTATTGGCAAGCGTATTTACATAAAACGAGTTTAGTTGCAGAATTAATTTTAACTAAAGTACTCAAGCGTGCCAAAGAATTAACACTTAAAGGAGTTCAATTACCTTGTAGTGAGCCATTATTGTTTTTTTTGCAAAACAGAATTACTCATGAAGATTTTAATTTCAACACATTAGATTTATTTTCACAGTTAGATGATTTTGACATTATTAGTGCTTTAAAAGCATGGCAAAGGCAGGATGATTTTATCTTATCTTCATTAAGTAAAATGATCATTAATCGTGATTTACCAAAGATTAAAGTGGTAACTGACAAATCGTTATTAGATGAAATAGCACCTTTACAAGAACGTTTTGCTGCCCAAAACAACATCTCCATTTCAGATACAAATTACTTCGTTTTTAAAGGAAAAATAAAGAACCAGGCATACAGTAAAGAAGCTGAACCCATTCGTATTCTCAAAAAAGACAAAACAATTGAAGATGTAGTTGAAGCTTCTGATCAATTGAATTTAAAATCGTTGTCCAAATTGGTAACTAAATATTACATTTGTTTTCCAAAACAACTGGTATAAAACGCGGTAGTAATATCATTTTTTTATATTTTTGTCACAATGAAAAAATTAAGGCAATCTCTATTGAAAATTCAGTGCACTTTCACCAGTGGTTTTCAATACATGCTTACTCAAAAAACGACCTTTTAGAATGAAGTTTACAGCACAGCAAATAGCAGAAATTTTAGAAGGAGAAGTTGTCGGTAATGCAAATGTCGAAGTATCTAAGTTATCCAAAATAGAGGAGGGCCAAGAGGGGTCTCTTACTTTTTTATCCAATCCCAAATACCAAAATTTTATTTATACCACAAAAGCTTCTGTAACTATTGTTAACAATACATTTGTAACGGATTCAGCGGTGACTACAACTTTGATTAAAGTGGTAGATGCCTATGTTGCTTTTACTAAATTACTAGAATTTTACAATCAAGTAAAATTGAACAAAACAGGAATTGAACCCCTTTCATTTGTTGATGATAGTGTCAAATATGAGGTTGATTTATATTTAGGAAGTTTTAGTTACATTGGAAAGAACGTAGTACTAGGTAGTAATGTAAAAATTTATCCTAATTCGTTTGTTGGCGATAATGTTATTATTGGTGATAATGTAACCCTTTTTGCTGGAGTTAAAGTCTATTCAGAAACCATAATTGGAAACAATTGCACTATTCATTCTGGATCTGTTATTGGGTCAGATGGTTTTGGTTTCGCACCCAATGCTGATGGAACCTATACTAAAATTCCACAAATTGGGAATGTTATAATTGAAGATGATGTTGAAATTGGAGCAAATACTACCGTTGATAGAGCTACTATGGGTTCAACTTTTATTCGAAAAGGAGTAAAGTTAGATAATCAAATACAAGTAGGGCACAATGTTGAAATAGGAGAAAATACCGTAATTGCTGCTCAGACTGGAATTGCTGGTTCAACTAAAATCGGTACAAATGGAATGATTGGAGGACAGGTTGGTTTTGCAGGTCATATTACAGTTGGAAATAATGTGAGAATTAAAGCAAAATCGGGTGTTTCTAAAAATGTTAAGGACGGAGAAATTCTACAAGGACCATTAGCTTACAATGATTCTAGTTACTCTAAATCGTATGTGCATTTCAAGAATTTACCTAAAATTATTTCCGAAATCGAAGAGTTAAAAAAAGAAATACTAAATCTAAAAATGAATACTAATGGTTAAACAAAAAACCATCAAATCAGAAATTTCACTAACGGGTGTTGGTTTACACACAGGCAAAGAAGTGAAAATGACTTTTAAGCCTGCCCCTGTAAACAACGGATTCACTTTTATACGTGTAGACCTAGAAGGGCAGCCTGTAATTGAGGCAGATGCAAATTATGTTGTAAATACACAACGCGGAACCAATTTAGAAAAATTGGGCGTTCAAATTCAAACACCAGAACATGTTTTAGCAGCTTTAACGGGTTGCGATTTAGATAATGTTATAATTGAATTAAATGCTTCTGAGTTACCAATTATGGATGGTTCATCAAAATATTTCGTTGAAGCAATAGAAAAGGCGGGAATAGAAGAACAGGAAGCTAAGCGAAATGTATATGTGGTAAAAGAAGTCATTTCTTTTACTGATGAAGCAACTGGAAGTGAAATTTTAGTAATGCCAAGCGATAGTTATTGCATCACTACCATGGTAGATTTTGGCACTAAAATCCTTGGTACCCAAAATGCTACAATGAAAAGTCTTTCCGAATTTAAAGAGGAATTTTCTGATTCAAGAACGTTTAGTTTCTTACATGAATTAGAGGCCTTACTAAATAACGGATTGATTAAGGGTGGAGATTTAAATAATGCTATTGTATATGTTGATAAAGAAATATCATCTACTACAATGGATAATTTAAAGAAAGCATTTGGTAAAGAAAATTTGACGGTAAAGCCTAACGGAATTTTAGATAACCTTACATTACATTATCCTAACGAGGCCGCTCGACACAAATTATTAGATGTAGTTGGAGATTTATCTTTAATTGGAACTAGAATCCAAGGGAAAGTAATTGCCAACAAGCCAGGACACTATGTAAATACTCAGTTTGCCAAAAAATTAGCAAAAATTATAAAAATAGAACAACGTAATTTTGTTCCTACCTATGATTTACATCAAGAACCATTGATGGATATTCATAAAATAATGGAAACATTACCCCATAGACCACCCTTTTTGTTGATTGATCGAATTATCGAAATGTCTGAAAATCATGTTGTCGGAATGAAAAATGTAACCATGAATGAAGACTTCTTTATCGGACATTTTCCTGAAGCACCAGTGATGCCGGGTGTATTAATTGTGGAAGCAATGGCACAAACTGGCGGGGTATTAGTATTAAGCACGGTTCCAGATCCTGAGAATTATTTGACTTATTTCATGAAAATGGATAATGTCAAATTCAAACATAAAGTTTTGCCAGGTGATACTTTAATTTTTAAATGTGATTTGATTACTCCTATACGTAGAGGAATTTGTCATATGCAAGCCAATGCGTATGCTAATGGTAAATTAGTAGCTGAGGCAGAATTAATGGCACAAATTGCTAAAAAATAATAAAAATTAGAAAATTCGCAGTAATTTTACTACCGATTTTCTAATAAATACAAATAAAAAATATAATAGATGAATCAACCATTAGCATATGTTCATCCAGGAGCTAAAATAGCTAAGAATGTTGTAATAGAGCCTTTCACAACAATTCACAATAATGTAGTTATAGGTGACGGGACTTGGATTGGCTCCAATGTAACCATTATGGAAGGGGCTAGAATTGGAAAAAATTGTAATATTTTTCCAGGAGCAGTAATATCAGCTGTACCTCAAGATTTAAAATTTGGAGGTGAAGATTCTCTAGCGATTATTGGTGATAATTGTACCATAAGAGAATGTGTTACAATCAATAGAGGTACTGTGGCTTCAGGACAAACTGTTATTGGAGATAATTGCTTGGTAATGGCTTATGCGCATATTGCTCACGATTGTGTGGTAGGGAATAATGCTATTATTGTGAATGGAGTTGCTTTGGCAGGACATGTTATTGTAGGTAATTATGCTGTTATTGGTGGCTTAGCTGCCGTACATCAATTTATTCATATTGGAGACCATGCTATGATTTCTGGTGGTTCATTGGTAAGAAAAGATGTTCCGCCTTTTACTAAAGCAGCTAAAGAGCCTTTATCTTATGTTGGAATTAATTCAATAGGATTAAGACGTAGAGGCTTTACTACAGATAAAATAAGAGAAATTCAGGATATTTACAGAATTCTATATCAAAAAAATTACAATACCACTCAAGCTATTGGTATCATTGAGGCTGAAATGGAGGCGACTCCAGAACGCGATGAGATTCTAGATTTTATTCGGAATTCATCTCGTGGAGTCATGAAAGGCTATAGTGGCAACTATTAATAAATTTAAATAAATTACGAAATAAATCTAAAAAAATGGCAAGTACATCAGATATTAGAAACGGATTGTGTATCAAATACAATAACGATATTTATAAAATCATCGAATTTCTTCACGTTAAACCAGGAAAAGGTCCTGCTTTTGTAAGAACTAAATTAAAATCGTTGACGAATGGGAAAGTATTAGACAATACCTTTTCTGCTGGTCATAAAATTGACGAAGTTCGTGTTGAAACACATACTTTTCAATACTTATATGCTGAGGGAGATGATTTTCATTTCATGAATACTGAGTCATTTGAACAAATTACTTTAAACAAAAAAGTATTGGATAATCCAGGTCTTTTAAAAGAAGGTACAAACGTAATGGTTCAAATTAACTCTGAAACTGAAGCACCACTTTCTGTTGATATGCCAGCTTCAATTGTCTTAGAAGTAACTTATGCAGAACCAGGTGTTAAGGGGAATACAGCAACTAATGCAACAAAGTCTGCTACAGTTGAAACAGGAGCAACCGTTAATGTACCTTTATTTATTAACGAAGGAGACAAGATTAAAATTGATACTGCATCAGGTTCTTATATGGAACGTGTAAAAGAATAAATAAACTTAAAATAAAGGTTGATTGTCATAGGACTCTCAACCTTTTATTTTTCACTATTGTCATACATGAAATTTTCAAAACCTCATACATTAAAAGAAATTGCCGACTTGATTCACTGTAGTTATGTGGGTGATGCCAATTTTCCTGTATTGGGGATGAATGAAATTCATGTAGTTGAACCAGGAGATATTGTATTTGTAGACCATCCTAAATATTACGATAAAGCATTACAATCAAAGGCTACCATTATCTTAATTAATAAGGAAGTCGATTGTCCAAAGGGAAAAGCCTTATTAATCTCTGATGACCCATTTAGAGATTTTAACATATTGACAAGACATTTTAAGCCTTTTCAATCTTCGAGCATTTCTATTTCGTCCTCGGCAAAAATTGGTTACGGTACGATTATTCAACCTAATACTTTTATTGGGAATAATGTAATTATTGGAGATAATTGTTTAATTCACTCTAATGTGTCTATTTACGATCATACAGTTATTGGAGATCATGTAATTATTCATGCTGGAACAGTTATCGGAGGTGATGCTTTTTATTATAAAAAACGTCCAGATGGATTTGATCAATTACTTTCAGGTGGAAGAGTGGTAATTGAAAACAATGTAGGCATTGGCGCACTTTGTACCATAGATAAAGGAGTAACTGGAGATACTACAATTGGTGAGGGAACTAAATTAGACAATCAAGTACATGTTGGTCACGATACTGTAATTGGTAAAAAATGTTTGATTGCTTCTCAGACTGGAATAGCAGGATGTGTCATTATTGAAGATGAAGTTACCCTTTGGGGCCAAGTAGGAACCACTAGCGGAATTACTATTGGTACAAAAGCTGTAGTAATGGGGCAAACTGGAGTAACTAAATCTATTGAAGGAGGTAAATCCTATTTTGGTACACCAATAGAAGAATCAAGAGAAAAACTGAAACAGTTAGCCAATATTAAAAAAATACCTGAACTTTTAAATAAATTGAAATAATGTCTGCGAAAAAATTAGTGCAAAATTTTTACAAATCAGATGCTTTAATTGATGCTGAAATCATGAAAGAGTTCTTGCATCCTGAAATTATTTTAGATTGGAATAGTAGCAAAGGATTTGTTCAACTGAATTATAATGATATCCTTGATTTAGCAGGAGAATTAAGTAAAGCTTATGTTCGTTCTAAAGTTAGAATTAGTCATATTCTTGCAGAAAATGACTTAGTTTCTGTTCGTTATTCACATTATGTTAAGACGATTGAAAATCCTAGAGAAGAGATGTTTTTAGCTAATTTTATTGTGATTTGGCAACTCAAAGACAATCAATTATTCCGAGGCTATCAAATGAGTCAAATTTCTTAATATATTTTCAATTAAAAACTTCGAAAATAATTTCAAAATCGTATTTTTGCGAAACAATTTTTAAAATCACATAAAAAATAGATCATGAGTGTTTTAGTTAATAAAAATTCCAAAATAATTGTTCAAGGTTTTACTGGAAGTGAAGGTACTTTTCACGCTTCTCAAATGATTGAATACGGGACTAATGTTGTAGGTGGTGTTACTCCTGGTAAAGGAGGTTCGACGCATTTAGATCGTCCTGTTTTTAATACAGTTAAAGATGCCGTAGATCAAGCAGGTGCTGATACTTCTATTATTTTTGTACCGCCAGCTTTTGCAGCTGATGCAATTATGGAAGCAGCTGATGCTGGAATCAAAGTTATTATTGCTATTACTGAAGGAATTCCTGTAGCTGATATGATTAAAGCGAATAGCTATGTTAAAGAAAGAAATGCACGTTTAATTGGACCTAACTGTCCAGGTGTTATTACTGCTGATGAAGCTAAAGTGGGTATCATGCCAGGTTTTGTTTTCAAAAAAGGAACAGTTGGAATTGTATCTAAATCAGGAACTTTAACATATGAAGCCGCTGACCAAGTAGCTAAACAAGGATTAGGAATTACTACTGCTATTGGAATTGGTGGAGATCCAATTATTGGAACTACAACTAAAGAAGCTGTAGAATTATTGATGAACGATCCTGAAACAAATTGTATTGTTATGATTGGTGAAATTGGAGGTCAATTAGAAGCTGATGCGGCTAAATGGATCAAAGCGGATGGTAATCGTAAACCAGTAGTAGGATTTATTGCGGGTGTTACTGCTCCAGCAGGACGTACAATGGGTCATGCAGGTGCAATTGTAGGAGGTTCTGATGATACTGCTGAAGCTAAAAAACAAATTATGAGAGAAAACGGTATTCACGTAGTTGACTCTCCAGCTGAAATTGGTAAAAAAGTAAAAGAAGTTTTAGGTTAAACCTAAATACATATACACTATAAAATACCTCACGGTTTCGTGGGGTATTTTGTTTAATAAATACAATAAAGAATAATGTACAAAGAATTAAAAAAATTTAAAGCAACTAAGAGTTTCACTTTTGGTCAAGAAGATAGTTTAGAAGAAGTGTGTAATGCTCCTGAGAGTGCCAGTGGTGTTTTTATTGTTTATACAATTGATGGTGAAGAGAAAGAATTGATTATGGTAGGTTCTACAGGAACGGTTCAAAATGACGGATCTTTAAAAAGTAAAAATGGTGGATTATATGACAAAATTGTAAACGGTCATCAATTTGCTAAAACCGGCAGAAAATACTCATGGCCTGCACAAATGAAATTAGAAAATATTGAGCGCTTAGAAGTTACTTGGTACGATACTTTTAATGATAAAGTCAAAGTGATCCCGACTTTTATTGAAGGTCAAGTATTACAAAATTTCTTGGATGAAAAAGGAAGTTTACCAAGATGGAACGTAGCATTTTAATTTTCTGAATTATATAAAAAAAAGCGCCAAATTGGCGCTTTTTTTATTGCTTAAAAGGGGAAGACCATTTGGGATCACTATAGACATTGGTTCCAGTAAGTGTTTTTATAAAGGCAATTAAAGCATTTACTTCACCTGGCTGAAAATTCAATTGTTGACCAAAACCATTCGGAGCTAACCTCGGATCTAAATTTGTATTTCTAGGTGCTAGATTAATGGAACCATAATGGCCAATTACATTTTGTAAAGTCACTAAACCTCCCGTATGCATCATAGGTCCATTGGGTATTCCATTAGCATTTACTAAATCTCTTAACGAAGGGGCTTTGGTATTGGTAATGTCTAAACCAGTGCCGTTTAAAACACCTATTATTCCATTGTTTTTTGTATTAGGATCAATATCAAATTCAGGAGCTGCATGGCAGGCTGCACAACCAAATCCTCCCGAGTTTCTAACTCCTGATCTATCAAATACCGGAGGAGTCAAAAACAAATTTTTACCCTGGTTTTCTTGGGCTGTAAAATTGGGAAAGGACTGATTTTCATTTTGAACTACACTTCGTCCTGCATCGTATTTGGAATCAAAAGATTGTATACTACTAATAAATTGTGCCAATGCTAATTGTAATTTAGACTCTGTGATTTCTTCGGAACCATATACATATTTGAATAACTCTTTATAATAGCCTATTCCTTGTAATTTTGAAATTAAAGTTGTGATTGACCCATCGCCACTCGTACCGCTAAATCCCATTTCAATATGATTTTTTATTGGATCAGAAGTCTGTAACTCCAAGGTTGCTGCTCTTTCATCCCAGAAAAATTTTCGTTCATTAGAAAATCTAGAGTTGATTAAACGCATAGAATGTCTTGTTGTTGTTCCATTTACTCCATCGCTGGCAACAGCATCATCACTAAAAGCATTAGCTTGAATATGACAGGATGAACATGAAATAGTATTATTTGAAGATAAGTTTTTATCATAAAACAAAACTCTTCCTAATGTCGCTCCTTTATCAGTTATTGGATTTCCAGTGGTATTATCTTTAGTTATGTAATTTGGTTTGGATTGGTTAGCATAATTACTTAGATTATTGAGGTCTATTTTACCGGCAAAAGCAGCAATTATATTAGGATACGTTTCGGTAGAAATTGTCTCTGACGAATTACTACAAGAAAAAAGAGATAACATTATTCCTAAGAATAAAAGTGAAGTTGATTTTTTCATAGATTTGGTATTTAAGATTTGAGATAGAATTACAACGCAAATAAATTAAATTAATTATTGACAAACCTCAAATAACTTGAAACTTTAATAAATCATTATGATTTCAATCAATTGTAATTTATATAAATTAGTTTAACTTTTTAATTCCAAAGGCACTTTTTTTCAAACCACAATTATTCCTATATTTGATCCCAGTAATTTTATACTCAATCATCGAGTATGAATTATTAACAAGACGAATTTGAATTAATACAATTTAGTGTAAACTATGAAATTATTAGAAGGAAAAGTAGCCATTATAACCGGTGCAAGTCGTGGAATTGGTAAAGGAGTAGCAGAAGTGTTTGCTCAACATGGAGCTAATATAGCATTTACTTACAGTTCATCTGTAGAATCGGCATTGGCTTTAGAAAATGAATTGAATGCAATGGGAATTAAAGCCAAAGGATACCAATCTAATGCAGCTGATTTTAACGAGGCGCAAACTTTTGTAGATGAGGTGATCGAAGAATTTGGAACTGTTGATATCTTAATTAATAACGCTGGAATTACTAAAGATAATTTATTAATGCGTATGTCAGAAGCCGATTACGATCAAGTAATTGATGTGAATTTGAAATCAGTTTTCAATATGACTAAAGCCATTCAAAAAACATTTTTGAAACAACGTTCAGGATCTATCATCAATATGAGTAGTGTAGTAGGAGTGAAAGGTAATGCAGGCCAAGCTAATTATGCAGCTTCAAAAGCAGGTGTAATTGGATTTACTAAATCTATTGCTTTGGAATTAGGGTCAAGAAATATCCGCTGTAATGCTATTGCACCTGGTTTTATTGAAACTGAAATGACTGCAAAATTAAGTCCAGAAGTAGTTCAAGGTTGGAGAGATGGAATTCCTTTGAAACGGGGTGGTACGACTGATGATGTCGCTAATGCTTGTCTTTTCTTTGCTTCTGATATGAGTGCTTTTGTAACAGGTCAAGTACTTAATGTTTGCGGAGGAATGCTAACTTAATTAGTAGTTCCTAGTTTGATCATTCAAACAGTTATCATATATTTAAAAAGCCAATAACAATTTGAATTTGTTATTGGCTTTTTAATATTTTAATTAAATGATTATTGAATCAGATATTCGAATAAAATTATACCAACCCAAGCCTAGACTTTAATTTCAAGAACAATAATCCCATTTTGTAAGCTTCTTCAGAGGCTGAATTTCGATCACTTATAGGAACTTTATATAAAGTGCATAATTCATCTAAAGTGAATTGTTTATCATTAATATCATGCAGTCTTCTGTGCATGATTTCCAAATCAAGAGGTTCATTTTTTAATCGGCCACAATCTAATTTTTCCAATGCAGTATTGATAATTTCAACATCTGTTTCTATGCGATACCCAACTAAAGTAGCATTTCCAATATATTTTAAAAATGATTGAATTGCCTCTGGTTCGCCTAATTTATTTAATTTACTTTCAATGATGAATTCGTTTGAAAGTCCATTGTCATGAAGAAATTTATATTGCAAAAGGACTACTTCAAAATGATCCCCAATAAGTATATTATCATTTACCACTCCAAAACAACCAAATGAAAGAATCACATCTTTACTTGGGTTCAAACCAGTTTTTTCAGTTGAAAGAATTACATAACGATTTGATTTATTTTCAAATTGAGATATGTATTCCTTATAGTATTCTGGATATTCTTTTGTGATGTTTTTAAGCCAATCTAACATAATTATGAAAATTGAGTAAGTTGGAATTTATCTTTAATTAACTCTTCTAATTCTCGCATTGGAGCTAATGCATTTTTCAATCGCTCTTTGTCTAATTTATTCAACTCATTTAAATTGATATACTGACCAGAGTCTTCGTTTTTTAATCCTTCAATGGTTCTGAATTTTGAAAGGGTTAAAAAAGCTTCGGCACAATTAATATAAATTTCTGAGTTTTTTGGATCGGCTATAGCCAATTGCTTGAATCGAGAATAAGTATTATTAACACCTTTTATTCCGTAGCTTAAAGCAAAAAGTCGACCACTGTCAATCAATGGAAGTAACGCACGCGATTTAATGTCAAATTTATCTTTATTTAGTCCTTCTTCTTCAACTATGAATTTCTTAAAAAAACTAAGAGGGGCATTATTTCGTAGTGCGTCATTACCTAAGAAATCAAAGAATAAGGTATTACTTTTAGCATTTTTATAAATTATATTTTCAATTGCTTCCTCTATTTTGGCTTCACCAAAAGCCATTTCATAATCAAAGAAAATACTACTCAAATCATTGCTATTTTTACCTGGAGTATTCATCCAACTGTTGTATTGATTTGTCCAGTCACTCAGTGATTTGCACCAAAGAGTATTGCTACTCATATGACCATTAGGGCATAATGAATATCCTATTTTTTCTAAATTAGCAGTAGCTCTTTTTGCTAATTTCAAAAAATAATCTTTGACTTCACTATATTTATCAGGAACAACATCTTCAAAAACTAAAATACTATCCTGATCGGTTAGTAATAATTGTTCTTTACGACCTTGGCTACCAATGCTTAACCATGCAAAACGAGCAGGAGGGGAGCCTAAATCTAAAATAGCTAATTCGACCGATCTTTTGATCAATGCTAAATTAATCTCACTGGCAATATTGTAAATATGGAAAAGGGGAATATTTTTATGAATAGAACTTTGAATAATATCCGTCAATCGATCACGCAGTAACTTTAAATCAACAGCAGATTGTGTACGTTTGATTTGTTTGATTAAAACACCAGGATTATTGGCTTGAGAAACAATTAAATCATGTTCAGAAATTATCCCTTTAACTTCGGATTGATTAGTACCGTCGGATGTTGCTATTAAATGCGTTACATTATTTTTTAACATAACCAATTGAGCTTCAGCTAAAGAAATATTTTCTACAACAGTAACAACAGGATTAGTCATGATTTTGTCAATTGTTGCAGTAATAGGGAAGCGACCCGATGCAATTTTAGTACTCATATCGGTATGAGTGACAATTCCAATTGGAATTTTATTCGTGTTACAAATGATAATACTATTAGAAAGATTTTCAGCCATTGTTTTTGCTACGTCCATAACAATTGCATCAGCAGTTGTAGTTAACGGTAATCTATTGTAATTTAACGACTGGAAATACTGCATGTCTGACGATTGTTGATCAGAATAAACTACATTATCTGAAAGTAATTTCCCCCTAATATTCTTATCACTAGGATTATTGGTATTAGTTGCAAAACTTTCTAGTAAAAAATCTAAAACATTAGGATTATTAGCAACAAATGGTCTGAAAGTTGAAATTGGGATAGCGTACACAATACATTCCTGACGTGCTTTAGCTGTCATCATATAATTGTTTTTAGCAAAAAAGGGACGTAATCCAAAAATATCACCCTCATGACATTTATTCAATAGCGTTTCCTCAGCATCTGCAATTACTGATAAATGGATCACACCTGAAGCGACTACATAAAAACAATCGTGTAATTTGTCATCAATTTGAAATAAGGTTTTATATTTTTCAAGATTAACAACGCGGATATTTGTCGCAATTTGAGATAATTCTTCAAAAGTCAAATTATCGAAAGGGGGATATTTTTTTAAAAAGTCAGCAATATGTTCTGCAACACTATTCATAATTGGTGAGGAATAATTTTAATAACTGCTAATATAATTCATTTGAGAAGTGCTCACAAGAGTTCTTTTAAAATACTATTAACTAATTTATATGTATAATTGTTCATAGATAGAGGGATTAAAAA
>JBJOFE010000005.1:0-115987 GCA_046048915.1 Bacteroidota bacterium
TTTACTATTGATTTAATTGCAATTAAAAAATTGATTTAGATTTATGACTTGTTCCAATTAGTGATTGCACTTTTCAAAACAAACCATTCAGCTAATACCTCGAATTACTTCTCTAAACTTCAAACTACTTTTGAAGTGCTAGTTAAAAAAACCTAAAGGCTTCAATAAAAAATCGGAACGGTTTACGGGTATAAATCCTTAAAAACTTATTATAAATAAGTATTCAGTTCCAAAAAATTTGGAACTGAATACAGCATTTTTATTTATTCTTCTAGTCTGATATCTAAACCAAGACCTTTCAATTCATGCATCAATACATTGAATGATTCTGGCAATCCTGGTTCTGGCATAGACTCACCCTTAACGATTGCTTCGTAAGATTTAGCTCTACCAATAACATCATCAGACTTAACAGTCAAGATTTCTCTCAATGTACTTGATGCTCCATAAGCTTCAAGTGCCCAAACCTCCATCTCTCCAAAACGTTGACCTCCAAATTGAGCTTTACCACCCAATGGTTGTTGTGTAATCAACGAGTATGGTCCAATAGAACGTGCGTGCATTTTATCATCTACCATGTGTCCTAATTTCAACATATAGATAACACCCACAGTTGCAGCTTGGTGGAAACGTTCTCCAGTACCTCCATCATAAAGATGTGTATGTCCAAAACGAGGCACACCTGCTTCATCTGTCAAGGCATTGATTTCGTCTAAAGAAGCACCATCAAAAATTGGTGTAGCAAATTTTCTACCCAAGTTCATTCCAGCCCATCCTAAAACAGTTTCATAGATCTGACCAATGTTCATACGAGATGGTACCCCAAGTGGATTCAATACGATATCTACTGGTGTTCCGTCTTCCAAGAAAGGCATATCTTCATGACGTACGATACGAGCAACAATACCTTTGTTACCGTGACGACCCGCCATTTTATCCCCTACTTTCAACTTACGTTTTTTAGCGATATATACTTTCGCTAATTTCAAGATTCCAGCTGGCAATTCATCTCCAACAGTAATAGTGAATTTTTCTCTACGTAAAGCTCCTTGTAAGTCGTTCAATTTAATTTTATAGTTATGAATCAAATCATTCACCATTTTATTAGTGGCATCATCAGCCACCCATTGACCTTTACTTAAGTGAGCAAAATCTTCAACAGCATACAACATTTTTTGAGTGTATTTTTTACCTTTTGGTAATACTTCTTCACCCAAATCATTCATAACACCTTGCGATGTTTTACCGTTTACGATTACGAACAATTTCTCTACTAATTTGTCTTTTAATTCCACAAATTTAGTTTCGAATTCCAATTCAAGTGCTGTTAAAGCATCTTTATCTTGTGTTCTCTTACGTTTATCTTTTACCGCTCTTGCGAATAATTTTTTATCTAAAACCACACCGTGTAAAGATGGAGATGCTTTTAATGACGCATCTTTCACATCACCTGCTTTGTCCCCGAAGATCGCACGAAGCAATTTCTCTTCTGGAGTAGGATCTGATTCTCCTTTTGGTGTAATTTTTCCGATCAAAATGTCACCAGGTTTTACCTCGGCTCCAATTCTAATCATACCGTTTTCATCTAAGTCTTTAGTAGCCTCTTCAGAAACGTTAGGAATATCATTCGTTAACTCTTCGTTACCTAATTTAGTGTCTCTTACTTCTAATGAATAATCATCCACGTGAATAGAGGTAAAGATATCGTCACGAACAACTTTTTCAGAAATTACAATCGCATCCTCAAAGTTATACCCTTTCCAAGGCATGAAGGCAACTTTTAGGTTTCTACCTAAAGCTAACTCTCCATTTTGAGTAGCATATCCTTCAGATAAAACTTGACCTGGAACTACTCTATCCCCTTTTCTTACGATAGGTTTCAAGTTGATACTTGTTCCTTGGTTGGTTTTTCTAAATTTAATTAAGTTGTATGTTTTCTCATCCGTATCAAAACTTACCATTCTTTCTTCTTCAGAACGATCGTATTTGATTGTAATGATATTAGCATCCACATATTCTACAATTCCGTGTCCTTCAGCATTAATTAATACTCTAGAATCCGAAGCCACTTGACGCTCTAAACCAGTTCCTACAATTGGAGCTTCTGGTCGAATCAATGGTACTGCTTGACGCATCATGTTTGATCCCATCAACGCACGGTTCGCATCATCATGTTCCAAGAAAGGAATCAATGAAGCTGAAATCGATGCAATTTGGTTAGGAGCAACGTCAGTATAATGAACATTAGATGGTTCAATTACAGGGAAATCACCTTCTTGACGTGCAATTACGTTATCGGCAGTAATTTTTCCTGAATTATCCATTTGAATGTTAGCTTGCGCAATCATCATTCCTTCTTCTTCTTCAGCGCTCAAGTAAACAGGAGTTGATTCTAAATCAACTACACCATTAGTTACTTTACGGTATGGAGTTTCAATGAATCCCATACCATTCACTTTAGCATACACCCCAAGAGATGAAATCAAACCAATGTTTGGTCCCTCAGGAGTTTCAATTGGACATAAACGTCCGTAGTGAGTATAGTGAACGTCACGCACCTCAAAACCAGCTCTTTCTCTTGAAAGTCCACCTGGTCCTAGGGCAGATAATCTTCTTTTGTGTGTAATCTCGGCTAATGGATTCGTTTGATCCATAAATTGAGATAATTGGTTTGTACCAAAGAAAGAGTTGATTACTGATGATAATGTTTTAGCATTAATCAAATCAATAGGTGTAAACACCTCGTTATCTCTAACGTTCATTCTCTCTCTAATAGTTCTAGCCATACGAGCTAAACCAACACCGAATTGTTGAGACAATTGTTCACCAACTGTTCTAACACGACGGTTTGACAAGTGATCAATATCATCAATCTCTGCTTTAGAGTTGATCAATTCGATCAAATATTTAACTATGGTAATGATATCTTCTTTGGTAAGCACTTGCTTTTCCATTGGGATATCCAAACCAAGTTTTTTGTTCATTCTGTAACGACCTACTTCACCTAAGTTGTAACGTTGGTCTGAGAAGAACAATTTATCGATAATGCCTCGAGCAGTTTCTTCATCAGGCGGTTCTGCGTTACGCAATTGTCTGTAGATATGCTCAACAGCTTCTTTTTCAGAGTTTGTTGGGTCTTTTTGTAACGTATTGTGAATGATAGCATAATCACCTTGATTAGCATCTTCTTTATGCAACAAAATAGATTTAACGTTCGATTCGATGATTTCTTCCACATTATCTTTGTCGATAATGGTATCTCTATCAAGGATAATCTCGTTACGTTCGATAGAAACCACTTCACCAGTATCTTCGTCAACGAAGTCTTCGTGCCATGTATTCAATACACGAGCGGCTAATTTTCTACCAATATATTTTTTAAGTCCTGTTTTAGAAACTTTAATTTCTTCAGCAAGGTCAAAAATTTCAAGGATATCTTTATCTCTTTCAAAACCAATAGCTCTAAATAAAGTAGTTACTGGTAATTTTTTCTTTCTATCGATATACGCATACATAACGCTATTGATATCGGTAGAAAATTCTATCCAAGAACCTTTAAAAGGAATTACTCTGGCAGAATATAATTTAGTTCCATTGGCATGGAATGATTGTCCAAAGAAAACACCAGGTGATCTATGTAATTGAGAAACTACAACACGTTCAGCACCATTGATAACAAAAGTACCACTTGGAGTCATGTAAGGAATTGTTCCAAGATATACATCCTGTACAATAGTTTCAAAGTCTTCGTGTTCTGGATCTGTACAGTACAGTTTTAAACGTGCTTTTAAAGGCACACTATAAGTTAGACCTCTTTCTATACATTCTTGAATTGTATAACGTGGTGGATCTACAAAATAATCGAGAAATTCTAATACAAAGTTATTTCTTGTATCTGTGATTGGAAAGTTTTCCATGAAGGTGTTGTACAACCCTTCGTCGCCTCTTTCGTCAGATTTAGTTTCCAATTGGAAAAAATCTTTAAACGATTTCACCTGAACATCTAGAAAATCTGGATAGGCAGGAATATTCTTTGTAGAGGCAAAATTCAATCTTTCAGTCTGATTCGTTATCATCGATGGACAAAATTTTGATTTAAAAAAAGTAATTTTTTGTGTAAAACACTGTTTAATTTATACTTTCTTTTTGTAACCAACACATCTTTGAAAATAGACTACGAATAGCGTATTTTCTGTCTTCGTATTGATCAAAAACTTTTTCGTATTTTAAACTAATTTATAATAAAAATGGTCAACCATTTTATTATACGAAAAATGGTTTAGGTCATTGAGTACAATACTCAAGACCTAAACCTTGTTCTAAAACTATGTAAAAGTTATTTTAACTCAACAACAGCTCCAGCTTCTTCTAAAGATTTTTTAAGCCCTTCAGCTTCTTCTTTAGATACACCTTCTTTCACGTTGCTTGGAGCACCGTCAACTACATCTTTAGCTTCTTTCAAACCTAAACCTGTAAGTTCTTTTACTAACTTAACAACTGCTAATTTAGAAGCACCAGCATCTTTCAATACTACAGTGTACTCTGATTGCTCAGCTGCACCACCAGCATCAGCACCACCAGCAGCAACTACTACAGCTGCAGCAGCAGGCTCGATACCATACTCATCTTTTAATATTGTTGCTAATTCGTTAACTTCTTTTACTGTTAGGTTAACTAATTGTTCTGCGAATTGTTTCAAATCTGCCATTTTTTCTATCGTTTTAAAATGATTTGTAAAATATAATTTATTATTGTGCGCGTTATCTACACTTAATATAAGCTAGGCTTAATTAAGCAACCTCTTCATCTTTGAAGTGGTTTTGAAGAGCAGAAATAACTCGTTGTGCTGGTGATTGAAGTAATCCAATGATTTCGCCAATAAGTTCTTCTTTCGATTTGATAGTTGCCAAAGCCTCTAACTGATCGTCTCCAATGTAAATTTCAGAATTAATGAAAGCACCTTTTAATACAGGCTTATCCGATTTTTTTCTGAAATCTTTAATTATTTTTCCAGGTGCATTAGCTATATCTGAAATAAAAATAGCGCTGTTACCAGTTAACACTGATGGCAAGTCACCATAATCATTATCAGAAGCCTCCATTGCTTTTGCAAGCAAAGTGTTTTTTACAACCTCTAATTTAATGCCTGCTTTAAAACAAGCTCTTCTTAAGTCTGAAGTAGTCTCTGCATTAAGTCCAGAAATATCAGATACATAAATGATATTTGTACCAGCTAACTGTGCAGTTAATTCTTCAATCGCGATTGATTTTTCTTCTCTAGTCATACTAAAAATTATTAACTACCAATTATACTGCTTTTGGATCCAATGCAATTGCAGGACTCATTGTGCTTGTAAGGTGAATACCTTTAATATAGGTACCTTTAGCAGCAGTTGGTTTAAGTTTGATTAATGTTTGAATAATTTCGTGTGCATTGTCATAGATTTTATCAGCATCAAAAGATACTTTACCTATTCCAGCATGTACGATACCAGTTTTGTCAACTTTGAAATCGATTTTACCAGCTTTAACTTCTTGAACTGCTTTTGCAACATCCATAGTTACCGTACCTGTTTTTGGGTTTGGCATTAAACCTCTAGGTCCTAAAACACGACCTAATGGACCTAATTTACCCATAACAGCAGGCATAGTGATGATTACATCAATATCAGTCCAACCGTCTTTAATTTTTTGAAGGTAATCATCTAAACCAACGTGGTCTGCACCAGCCGCTTTAGCTTCAGCTTCTTTATCTGGAGTTACAAGAGCCAAAACTCTTACATCTTTACCAGTTCCATGAGGTAATGTTACCACACCTCTAACCATTTGATTCGCTTTTCTAGGATCTACTCCTAAACGTACTGCGATATCAACAGACTCATCAAATTTTGCAGAAGCAATAACTTTAAGTAATGCCGCAGCATCTTTTAAAGAATACAATTTGTTCTTTTCAATTTTTGAAGCAGCCTCTTTTTGCTTTTTTGTCAATTTTGCCATGTCTTTCTCTTAATTAAAAAGGAGCGTCTCCTGATACAGTTATACCCATAGATCTAGCTGTTCCAGCAACCATACTCATCGCTTTTTCAATTGTAAAAGCATTTAAGTCAGGCATCTTGTCTTCAGCAATAGCTCTAATTTGTTCCCAAGTAACACTAGCTACTTTTTTACGATTAGGCTCACCAGAACCAGATTTTAGCTTTGCAGCTTCCAATAACTGAACCGCTGCTGGAGGAGTCTTAACGACAAAATCAAATGATTTGTCTTTGTACACAGTGATTTGCACTGGACAAATTTTGCCGGGTTTATCTTGAGTTCTAGCATTAAATTGCTTACAGAACTCCATGATGTTTACCCCAGCAGCTCCTAAAGCAGGTCCAACCGGTGGCGACGGATTCGCAGCACCTCCCTTAACTTGTAGTTTAACTACCTTACTAATTTCTTTAGCCATTTTTTAAAAAATTTAACATTACACTCAATGGAAGCGAGAGTAATGGTTATTATAGATGTAACAAAAATTATACTTTTTCAACTTGCATAAAACTCAACTCTAATGGTGTTTTTCTTCCGAAAATTTTCACCATTACTTCAAGCTTACGCTTTTCTTCATTTATTTTTTCAACTGTACCGTTGAAACCATTGAAAGGTCCATCAATAACCTTAATTGTTTCTCCTAAGTTGAATGGTATTGCTTGAGTATCTGTAGTAACAGCTAACTCATCTACTTTACCTAACATTCTATTTACTTCTGCTACTCTCAAAGGAACTGGTTCCCCGTTTTTAGTTTCACCTAAAAATCCAATAACACTAGTGATAGACTTAATAATATGAGGAATCTCACCAACTAAGTTAGCTTCAATCATAACGTAACCAGGAAAATATACTTTATCCTTAGCTATCTTTTTACCATCTTTAACGGTAACAATTTTTTCTGTTGGAACCAGTACTTGAGAAACATAATCTCCCATACCCAAACGAGCAATTTCAGTCTCGATATAAGCTTTAACCTTATTCTCTTGACCGCTCACTGCACGAACGACATACCATTTCTTACTATTATTATCTGTCATCACAAAAAAATTACGCTTTTAACCAGTTAAAAAATCCAGCTAATGCTTTCGCAAAAACTTCATCTACTCCCCAAGTTGCCAAGGCGAATACTACTGAAAAAACAGCAACAACAATTGTTAGACGTTGTACTTCAGACCAAGCTGGCCAAGTTACATTTGATTTTAACTCTTCAAATGCTTCCGATATGTAATTAACAACTTTTGTCATTATAATATATATTTTGCACGGGCGGAGGGATTCGAACCCCCATCAACGGTTTTGGAGACCGCTATTCTACCCTTGAACTACGCCCGTTTGTTAATAAAAGCCAGTAATGTTTCCACTACTGGCTTTAAAAATTTATACTTTAAAAGTACTATAGAATTTCAGTTACCTGACCAGCACCTACAGTTCTACCACCCTCACGGATAGCGAAACGTAGACCTACATTCATAGCGATTTCGCTCAATAATTTAACTTCAATAGTTAAGTTATCTCCAGGCATCACCATCTCTACACCAGCAGGTAAAGTAATTACACCTGTTACGTCTGTTGTACGAACATAAAATTGTGGACGGTAGTTATTGTGGAATGGTGTGTGACGACCACCTTCTTCTTTTTTCAAGATATACACCTCAGCTTTGAAGTGAGCGTGTGGTTTAACAGAACCTGGTTTTACAATAACCATACCTCTTTTGATATCTTCTTTAGCAACACCTCTTAACAAGATACCTGCGTTATCTCCAGCCTCACCTCTATCAAGGATTTGACGGAACATTTCGATACCAGTGATAGTAGATGTTAATTTCTCAGCACCCATACCGATGATTTCAACTGGATCTCCAGTATTACAAACTCCAGTTTCGATACGACCTGTAGCAACAGTTCCACGACCTGTAATTGTGAATACATCTTCAATTGGCATCAAAAATGGTTTTTCAGTATCACGAATTGGCTCTTCAATCCAAGCATCAACAGCTTCCATCAATTCAATGATTTTAGGAACCCAGTTTGGATCATTATTCAATCCACCTAAAGCAGAACCTTGAACAACAGGACCATTATCTCCATCATATTCGTAGAAAGATAATAAATCTCTGATTTCCATTTCTACTAATTCTAATAATTCCGCATCATCAACCATATCCACTTTGTTCATGAATACAACGATTCTTGGAATACCTACCTGACGTCCTAAAAGGATGTGCTCACGTGTTTGTGGCATTGGACCATCTGTAGCAGCAACTACTAAGATAGCACCGTCCATTTGAGCAGCACCAGTAACCATGTTCTTAACGTAATCCGCGTGACCTGGACAGTCAACGTGAGCGTAGTGACGGTTAGCTGTTTCATACTCTACGTGTGAAGTATTAATTGTAATACCTCTTTCTTTTTCTTCTGGAGCATTATCAATTTGATCAAATGATTTTGCTTGACAGTAACCAGCATCAGATAATACTTTCGTGATTGCTGCTGTTAAAGTTGTTTTACCGTGATCCACGTGTCCGATCGTACCAATATTTAAGTGTGGTTTCGAACGGTTAAAGGTTTCTTTTGCCATTTTACTTAATTTTTAATCTTAGTTTATATTTATTAGTGTTCAAATATTCTTTTTTTTGAGCCAATGACGGGAATTGAACCCGTGACCTCTTCCTTACCAAGGAAGCACTCTACCCCTGAGCTACACCGGCAAGGATTGTAAAGTTTTCACCGGCGTACTTAAATTTCAAACCTGTAAAAGATTCCAACTTAAGACATATTAGGATTACAAGCTGGCTTGTTATCCGTAAGGGTGAACCCTTACTAAATTTTCAGATTTAATTTTCATCAAAGCAAGCTTTATAAAAAATTTCATTTCTGAAAATTTTGTGGGGAGAGCAGGATTCGAACCTGCGAAGTTCACACAGCAGATTTACAGTCTGCCCTCGTTGGCCGCTTGAGTATCTCCCCTAACTTTCTTTATTTTTGAAATCAATCGACTTTGAGCCGGCGGAGGGACTCGAACCCACGACCTGCTGATTACAAATCAGCTGCTCTAGCCAACTGAGCTACGCTGGCAATTTCAATAAAAAAAGTCCGCTATTTCTAACGGACTGCAAATGTATAGATTTTATCTCTGTTTCAAAACATTTTTTGAAAAAAATTTTAATTTAAACTGATGTTCTGAGTTTTTCTTTTCTTTTTACTACCAAACGTTCTAATGATTCTATTGCCAAATCGACCGCCTCTTCAAAAGTTTTACATTGTTTCTTGACTACAAATTCATCTCCCGGAACATTTATTTTTAACTCGACCCATTTATTTTCTTTGTCACTAGTTTTTTCGACTTTTAAAAAAGCATCTGACGAAACAATTTTATCATAATACTTTTCTAATTTATCCATTTTTTCTTGAATGAAATCAACTAGCTTTCTGTCAACCGTAAAGTTAACCGCGTGAACATTTACCTTCATAATCAAATTAATTAATAATTAAACACTTAGAATTATTTTTGATTTCTAGGATGCGCCTGTTTGTATACTTTTTTCAGTTCAGTTAAACTATTATGAGTATATACCTGTGTCGATGCTAAACTAGAATGCCCTAATAATTCTTTGACTGAATTCAAATCGGCTCCGTTGTTCAATAAATGAGTAGCAAATGTATGACGTAATATGTGCGGACTCTTTTTTACCTTTTCGGAAACAGTACTAAAGTACGAATTAATTAATCGGTACACAAAAGATTCATTTATTTTTAACCCTTTTTTTGAAAGAAATAAATACTCTTGATCAATACTGTTTTCTAAAAGAGCTCTTTCTTGAAGATAACTCTCAAATTGACAAATAATTACAGGTAAAATTGGAATAATTCGTTCTTTGTTTCTTTTTCCTACTACTTTAATTGTATTGGAATTAACATTACTTAATTTTAAATGAATTAATTCTGTTCTTCGAATCCCTGTTGTATACAATAAGTCAATAATCAACTTGTCTCGTTTCGCTTCAAAACCTATAGGATTTTGAAAATGCTCTAAAACCGAATCAACCTCTTTTTCAGAAAACGGAATTTGGATTTTTTTTGGGGTTTTCAATGCTTTATGTTTCAAAAGCGGACTAGATTCAATTTGTTTCGTTTTCAAAAGAAATTTATAATACGCCTTGAGCGAGGCTATTTTTCTATTTACTGAAACATTTGAAACATCAGCATCCACCAACGACACTATCCAGCTTCTTATTTGACTATAATTTGCTTGGGCGATATTTTGTTGGTCAAAATGAAGAGAATTAAACGATTCAAAGGAAACAATATCGTTCCAATAAGCCAAGACCGTATGGGGAGAATAGTTTTTCTCTAACTGCAGGTACTCTCGAAATGCTTCCTTGTTATTTTGCATAAAAAAACCGTTAGCATCAAAATTATACAATTTTAATAACTAACGGTTAGTATTTGATTAAATTTAGATATTAACTTTCTAAATTATCTCTCATGTTTTGGATGTAAGCCGCTTTCTGGAATTTCATTCTATTCGTTACAGATGGCTTAATGAAAGCTTGACGTGCACGCAACTGACGAACAGTTCCTGTTTTATCAAATTTTCTTTTATAGCGCTTTAATGCTCTATCGATATTTTCTCCGTCTTTAATTGGTATAATTAACATAATATAGACACCTCCTCTCGTTAAGGGTGCAAATGTAGAAAATAAATACGAATTAAAAACTATAAATTAAAAATTATTCTACAGCTGGCTTATAATTGTGTTTATCTAATATCATCTTAGATAAAATTTCCTTCATAATTTCTGAAGTACCTCCGCCAATAGGCCCTAAACGACTATCTCTAAATAATCGCGCTAATGGATATTCCTCCATATAACCATAGCCACCCAACATTTGCAAACAACTGTAAATCGCTTCATCAGCAACTTTGGTAGATTTTAACTTAGCCATTGTGGCTTCTTTTACTACATACTCGCCTTTATCTAATCGAGCAATCGCAGCATAATTGAAAATTTTACAATGTTCTACTTCGGTTGCATGCTCAACTAAGGTATGTCGTAACGCTTGAAATTTATTTATTGTTGTTCCAAAAGCTTGGCGCTGTTCCATGTACTCAATAGTATAGTCTATAGCATACTCGGCTCTTGCGTGCGCATTAATTGCCATAATCAAACGTTCTGAAGCGAAATGCTGCATGATATAAGGAAATCCTTTATTGGCTTCACCCATTAAATTTGAAATAGGAATTTCAACATTGTCAAAAGCGATTTCGGCTGTATCAGAAGCTCTCCAACCTAATTTATCTAATTTGGTTGCCGAAATTCCTGGTGTATTAGTATCAACTAAAAATACACTAATTCCTTTATTTCCTAATTCAGGTTGTGTTTTAGCCGCTACAATATAATAGTCAGCATAGACACCATTTGTAATAAATGTTTTAGATCCATTAATAATGTATTTGTCACCTGCTTTCACAGCAGTGGTTCGCATTCCTGCTACATCACTACCTCCAAAAGGTTCTGTAATACACAATGCACCAATTTTATCACCACTAATACTTGCTGTTAAATATTCCTCCTTAATTGCTTCACTACCTTCAGCATTTAAATGTGTCATCGCTAAATAAACATGTGCCCACATAGCTGCTGCAAATCCCGAAGATTTAATTTTTTGAAGTTCTTCCAGAAAAATAACCGTGTAAAATAAATCCAAGTTCATTCCACCATATTGAGTAGGATAATTGATTCCGAAAAAACCCATCTCACCAAATTTTTTCCAAATAAAACGGTCTATTGTCCCTGACTTTTCCCATTGTTCAATGTAGGGCACAACTTCTTTTTGTAAAAAATCTCGAAAACTTGCTCTAAATAGTTGATGTTCTTCTGTGAAATACATTGAATTCATTGGTGAAAATTAAAATTGTAAGAATTAATTCTTTTTTTAGAAATCCAAATATAGTGCGATTATTTTTATTTTATCGTTAGGCATTCCCTTAATTTTTGTTAAATCCGCAGTTTCAGCAATAGCTCCGTTCATACTTCTATAAATTACTATTTGTTTAGCTAATGCATATTTGAAGTAGGGAAACTGTACCAATTCATTTATAGATGCATTGTTAATATCTAGTTTTTTAATTCCAGTTTGTGTTTTAATCTCGAAATGCTGTTGCAGACTCGAAACAACTTCTGCCGAAAGTCCCCAGACTTCATTTAGTTGTTCCATAGAAACAAAAGCGCCAAAACGCTCCTTATAACTAAGTATTCGCTTTGCGGTAACCTCACCTATTCCGAATATTTTTTCTAAATCCTCAGGACCTGCCGTATTGATATCTTGAATATCTATTTTCTCCTTTTTAAGAAAAGTAAAATTATCCGACGATGCATTTGAATATAACTTACTTTTTTGATTCACCCAATTTGGAAATTTAAAATAAGGCACTATTGTTTTTAAAAGTGAATCGGAGATTCGGGTCACTTTTTGAAATTCGTCTGGAGAATTAACAAACTTATTTTGTTTTCTAAACTCTAATAAACGATCAATCTCTTGTACAGACATGCCTAATTTATAGCCTTTATAATCCGAAATAAAATTAGGATTAAAAGGATACATTTTTTGAACAACTTTAGAATGCTCTTTTTTTGATTTATCAATTTCTGACTGAACAGCCAACCATTTTTCTTTTTCAGTACTAGTTTGGCTTGGCTGACTAAAATCCAAACAAAAAATAGCAGCTTGAAAAAATATAATTAATATAAAAAGTAGTACAAGTCCTCTGCGTTGGAGCTTAGAAAAAATGAAAAAAGATTTGAAATTCATAGATTGGGACACTTAAATTTGGGTAAGTAAAAATAAAAAATAAGATTGATCAGAAAGCATAAAAACTCAGAAAATCAGTTAGTCTATCACAATCTTCAATTATTTACAACTTTAAAGACAGTAATTGTTTTTATTTTTTATAAAAAACTATACATTTGGAATCTAATAACTAAAACTTACATAAGCATGTCAATTTGGAGAGTTAAACCTATTTCGGCTTTTGAAGCTGATATGAAAAAAAGTACATTAAAGAGGGTTCTAGGTAAATGGAGCCTTACTGCTATTGGTGTTGGAGCCATTATTGGGGGAGGAATTTTTGTTCTTACTGGAACAGGAGCCTACTACCATGCAGGACCAGCTTTAGCAATATCATTTATCATTGCAGGTATTGCCTGCGTTTTTGCAGCCCTTTGTTATTCTGAATTTGCTTCGATTTTACCAGTAGAAGGATCTGCTTACGCCTACGCGTATGGAACAATTGGAGAAATTTTTGCCTGGATTATTGGCTGGGGACTTATCCTAGAATATGCCATGGGATCCATGACAGTTGCCGTTTCTTGGTCAGGCTATTTCAACAAATTGCTTTTGAAATTTGGCGTTTCATTACCGGATTGGCTTACCACCGATCCAGCTAGTTATACTGGCGAAGGTTTTTCAATGAATCTTCCAGCATTTTTAATTGTATTATTTGTAATCTCAATACTAATTAAAGGAACACAAAATGCAGCTAAAGCAAATAATATGATTGTAATTTTAAAGGTTTCAGCGGTATTGTTTGTAATTATTGCAGGTGCCTTTTTTATTAATTTAGATAACTGGTCTCCTTTTATTCCTGAAGCAACTCAAATCATAGAAAAAGAAACAACACATAATGCATATGGTCTAACCGGAATTGTATCTGGAGCTGCCGCTATTTTCTTTGCATATGTTGGTTTTGATGCTGTTTCCACTCAGGCTGGAGAGGCGATCAATCCTAAAAAAGATGTTCCATTTGCTATTATTGCCTCTTTATTAATCTGTACCACTTTATACATTTTGGTTTCGTTAGTATTGACTGGAATGATGAATTATCAAGACTTTAACCCACTAGGAAAATATCCAGATGCTATCAAAGCTCCAGTAGCCTATGCGTTTGACATTGCTGGTCAAGGTTGGGCAGGGTTAATTATTACAATAGCAGCTACTGTTGGTTTAGTATCTGTATTAATGGTAATGATCATGGGACAATCTAGAATATTTTTAGGTATGTCGAAAGACGGATTGATTCCTCAGGTTTTCTCAAGAGTAAACCCTATATCGGGTACACCAAAAACTAACCTAATGATACTAGGTGGTATTATTGCAGTAGTAGCTGCTTTTACACCAATTAATGAATTGGCTGATATGACAAGTTTCGGAACCTTATTTGCCTTTACAATGGTATGTATTGCCGTTTGGATCTTGAGAGTGAAGCAACCTGAATTAGTAAGAACATTTAAAGTTCCTGCTTTACCAGTAATTGCTGTTTGTGGTATTTTAATCAATACGTACTTGATGGTAAACTTAAGTGTAAAAGCGCAATTATTTTCTGGTGCTTGGTTATTGATTGGTATATTAGTTTATTTTGGATACAGCAAAAGCCGTTCAAAATTAAATAATGATAACGAAGAATAAAACCTACTTATAGTAAACAATAAAAGCTCTAGTATACTAGAGCTTTTTTTATGTTTATATATCAAAAACAGAACTTCGTTTGGCACGAATCAAGTCTTTCAAACGCATCCAAAATGCTAAAATTAAATATACGGCAAACCATAATCCTACCGTTACAAAAGATAAATAAATAAAAAAAATCCTAACACTACTTGCACGCATACCTAATGCATCTGCAAGCCGAGAAGAAACATGAAATCCGTGCTTTTCGAAAAAAAACTTGATTTGATTTAATTGTATCATAGTACGGTCAAAATTAATCAAAAAAGAGTTCTGACACTATTTTTGTTGCAACAATTCAACCCCAATGGCACACTGTAAACAATTACTCTTATTACAATATTCATTCTTCAACTGCAATAATGATTGACTCTCAAAAGCATTTCTAGCAACAATACCTACTAACTTAAACTTATCTAAAATCACATTCTTTTCAGCTTTTATGTCTATGAGCAATTGTATTATTTCTTCCGTTATTTCTCTACCTTGACTTTTGGCAAAGGCAAATTGTAAAGGAGCAATAGTATTCATTATAATTAAGTCTATAAATGATTTGGAAAGTTGTTTCTTTTTGTGAGGACTTAATCTGTCCAATTGATAGTGCGTCAACCAATAATGAGAAGGAACAATTGATAAAGTAGTATATATTTCTTTTACCGAACGAATTTCAATAAGATTTGAGAATAAACTTTGATTGGAGTGGTATAATGCAGCTAATTGAGCCAAACGTATTGTAGGAAAATTATCTGGGCGGTGTTTAAAAAACTGAACTTTCTGAATCAATGGTTCCGCTAGTTGGTATTTATTTGCAAGATAATGGTACCTAAATTGTAATTCCGCCGAATAGGTGTCTTCAAACTCATTAGATAACAAACCCGCCATACCAAAAAATAAAGATTCAAGATTTTTCAAATCATAGGATTCTTTTCTAATTACAGAGAAAGGAATTGCATTAGCAATTGTAAAAAAACTATCTCCATTTGTATTGAGACCAAAATTCTTTGCTAACAGCAAGAATAATACTGCCTCCCAATCCGAATTCGTTTGTTCAAGCAATGCTAAAATAGGTTTGGATTTTCGCTCTAAACGTTCAAAAAACAATCGCTCCAACCAATTGTTTAAAGTAAAATCTGAAAAAACCCCAATTTGATTTTCACAATAAATCCAGGATTTTGGAGATCGAAGTGCCTGATAACTTGTTAGCAATTTAGTATCCACGTAGGATTGAAGTTCCAGAACTGGAATTTCAATATTATTTCTTCTGAAAATTTCAGTATCGTGTTTCCAAACGACATGCAGAATTACATTCTCGTAGGCACTATCGTTTTCATGATGATGCAGATACCAATCAGAGGATTTAAGATGGATTTCAATATTACCTGCCCATTTTTGATTTCCTATAATTATTTGAGCATTAAAAAAATCAGGACCCGATAATTCTAAATATTGTCCAACGCTTACTATTGAAATTAGCTCACCAACAGTAGTTTTGAGATTTAAGGTATTGAACTTTTGAAATTTCCAAAGGTAGTGTATAAATTCTTCTTTCATTCAGGGGGCTATTAAATGAACAACTAAGATACGAAAAAACACCTCTGATTTTCATTCTAAAGCAATTGAGAAGAAAAAAATTAGTCAAAGAAATTCCAAGTCAATCCAAATCGGATAGTCATGTCCCTGTAAGGGTTGTTAGGAGCTGAATAAAAAGAATTCCCAGTTAAAGAAGAATTAAGGTGCTCAACTTTGAAATAGATACGTGTGCGCTGAATTTTAGCATTTACAAAAAAATCAAGCACTGGATAATTACCAATTTGTTTTTCTTTTTGAACAAAAAATTCTGCAATTACCGGATTATAATCATTAGCGTAATAGCTAGTGAAATAATTAAACGACAACCCCGTTTGTAAAAACAATGCTTTTTTGAAAAAATAATCTTTAAAATAAATGGTATTTCGAGTTACCAATTCTGGCACATTCAATACCGCTTCGTCTTGACCTACTTTTTGATATAAAACGGTATTATCAAATGCGAATTTACCAAACTTAAATTCTTTACTCAATTTAAATGAAAGGTAATTAATAGTTCCTGAGTACTGTGTAGGAGCAACAATTTGTGTTTGAACATTCTTTTGAGAAAGCAATGTAACGTCATTAAAATACAAATGATCTTTTAATATTGAAAATTGAGCTGAAGCAGTTAACCAAGATGTCAACGCACTTACAGATAACGAATTGATTTTTTCGTTTTTAAAATCATTAGACCAATTATAAGCGACGTAACTACTTTGATGAAGATTATAGTTATTATTTGGTAATTTATTGATATTTTGATATTGGAATATAAATTGATTTTCATCGTTTAAATCGAATTGCATTTTAGCATCTAAATTTGATAACGATTGATTCGTAATCGATCTAGTATATAAAAAATCTCCATTCCATTTACCTTTTCGATATTGGTATTGACCACCTATACTATTGATATTCAAAGAAAGTGCACTCGGAACGGTGCGATTATCAAAAACAAGAATCTGATTGTAATAATAATTCGATCTAAAATCATCTACAAAAAATTGAAACTTCCCAATAGTAGTATTTTCATATGCCAAACCCATTTTATTATACATTTTATTGTATCGAGTTTGGTCGTTTATACCGCTAGTTTTGAAAGAATCGCCAAATCGGTACACTTCACTTCCATTTGAAGCAGAAGGTACTGTAGCTTGATTGTATTCGAAAAACTTATTTTCATAATTGAATTGATGATTGAGATACAAATTATTAGCATCTTTTTTTCTATTGAACATATAACTATGATCTATAAATAATCGTTTCCCTTTTAGAAAAGATTTAGCATCTGTTAGATATACCTCTAAACGCTGTCTATTTTTATAATCTAGATTTTCACTTTCAAAATCTTCAATAGTAGTTATACCTCCATTTTCTTCATTCAAAATATCCTGCTGAGTGAAGTGTGCGTTTAGAAAATACTTTTTATTCTGTGTATTATAACTTACTGTAAAACGAAAATTTCCAGCACTTGTTAATTGATTAATATATTTCCCAACAGATCTCAAACCTCTATAAGCCAGAGAAAAATTCAAATTTGGTGCTGTATTTATAGTAATATAGGAATCTACGGACTGCCCCCTCTGTTGGGTAGATTTAAAATACAACTCCGATATAGGAGTTGCAACTGAAGCATATCGAATTTGATTGGCTTCTATAAAATTAAAATGCTTGGCCTTGAAGCCAAATTCAGGTAACGGGTTATAAGTCTCACTATAACTTAAGGTATTGTACGTTTGTCCGTCATTAGCAAAAGGCAATAAGCCAAATGTATCTCTTCGTAGATAATTATGACTGTATTCTCTTTGTATGGTTAGGGAAGTATCTATATATGTGGTATCTCTATCTAAGGTGATAATTCGATACAGATCAATGGTAGCCACCTTTTGAGGTTGTTTTGTTTTGATTGTATCTGAGGCGCTTTGGTATTTGGAATTAAAATCTATTCGCCTTGATTTGTTTTGAGCAAACAAAAAAGAAGAAAAAAACAGTAATACAATACTACAATACACTCTCATGAAGGAAGACATTTAAATTCAATTGAACAACAAAGGTAATTGATAAATGGACATAAAAAAACCGAGCTTAACTATTTAAGCTCGGTTTTAATAAAAAATTTAATTCAGATGTTATCTGTTTTCATTAACTGAATCATCAATTAAGTCATTTGCATCAATTTCTGCTTGTGGAATTTTCAAGAAAAATTTCTTATCATCAGCAGTTAAATTAGCAGCAGCTCCTATCCTGTGATTTCCGGTTCTTGTAATACCTCTACGCAATCTTTTTGCATCAAACCATTCTACTCCTATTTCAGCATACAATTCTTTACGTCTCTCAACTAATATTTCCTCCAACAAAGCAGCTCCTGTTTTATTAGATTTAACAGCTGATGCGTCTCTGTTTTTTTGCAATGTATACAATAAATCTAAAGCAGCAGCATCATTACCCTGACGTTGTTTCGCTTCTGCTTCAATCAAAATCATTTCTGAAGTTCTAATGATTGGATGATCGGCATCAAAAGTAAATTTGAATTTACTTGTTATCCAATATCTAAAATCAGATGTTGGTAATGTAGAACTTCTCAACTGAAATAATCTACGAACATCAGTACTAGTAAACAAGTTAGCAAAATCTACATTAATGTGAGTTGCAGCATATGATGTTGTAGTAAAATCAGTTGATGCATGAGGAAAACCAAAATAATAATTAGTTTGATCCGAAGTTTGAGCACTACCCCAAATCCATTCAACATTAGTATAATCACTAAATCCAGTTCTGTATCCAGCTGCATTTAAAACTGCTGTTGGATTTCCTCCATAAGCGGCTTTAGCGGCTGCTTCTGCACCAGACCAGTTACCCATCACCTGATATACCTGAGCTAAAATACCATTAGCTACATTTTTATTGATATAGGATTTTCCAAGTCTATTCGCTGTTAAACCATCAACTGCTTTAGTTAAATCAGTTACTATTAAAGCATACATATCTTTAACAGTTGACATACCATTACCAGTTAAAGATAAACTAGTATAAATAGGTGGTGCAGGATAGTTTGGATCAAAAGAGTACGTTGGAGCAAACTCCATAACTAACTGATGATAGAAAAAACCTCTCAATGCATAACCATAAGCCATCAATTCTTTTTTGTCAGCAGCCGAAAGATTACTAGCTTCTATACCATTAATTAATGTATTAGCCTGATTAATCATGTAATAGCAATAATTCCATGTAAATGAAGTTCTACGATAAGTAGGTTCACGGTTATCATTCGCATAATCAAAACCAAACCAGTTGTTCGCTTGAATAATATCATTTCCCTTTACAGAACGAGCAAAGAATATAGAGTTAACACCTGCCGCATCTGTAGCAGTGTATTGTCCTCTAAAACGTCTCATTATCCCTGAAATGAATGCTTCAACTCCTTTTCTAGATGAAAACACTACTGACTCGGTTACACCGTTTGTTGGTTTTGGTTCATCAAGAAATTCATCACTACAGCCTATCAGCATAAAACATGCGACAAGGCTAACTAAAATTTTTGAAAATATATTTTTCATATTATTTATTTTTAATTAGAATTCTAAATTAATACCGAAAGAAACCACTCTTTGATTGTACGATCTACTATTAGTAGAACCTGATAAATCTTGCTCTGGATCAATTCCTTTATGAGATTGGATTGTAAACAAATTATCTGCTTGTAAATACAATCTTAATTTAGAGATTAGAGCACTTTCCAAAACTTCTTTTGAGAAATTATATCCAAAATTTAATGCTTTCAATCTGATGTAATCATTTTTAAACAAGAAACGTGTAGATTGAGAGTTAAAGTCGTTATTAGATGTTAATAATAACGGTACATCTGTAACATCCCCAGGTTTTTGCCAACGTGATTGTAAATCTTGATGCGCTGCTCTACCTGAAGATTCAAAACCTTCCATCAAACTTGCATAAGTACTATCGTAAACATAGGCACCATAACTAAAATTAAATAAAATATTCAAATCAATATTTTTGTATCTAAAGTAGTTTGTTAAACCTCCAACTACATCTGGTAAAGAAGATTTATCTACATAATATCTACTAGCCTCTGAGTATACTTTAGTCGTAACTCTTTCACCTGTAGGAACGCCTTTAGCATCTTTCACGTCTTTGTACCACATACCATATCCAGTTTCTGGATCAACTCCAGCCCATTCTTGAACAAAGAATTCATATAAAGATCTACCAACTTCCCATTTTTTGTTACCGTTAGTGAAATCTTTTTGAGTCAATTCAGTAATCTGATTTTTATCCATTGAGAAATTCAAACCAGTATTCCAAGTAAAATTGTTCGATACAATATTTTTTGTGTTTATAGCAACTTCCCAACCGTAATTCTTGATCGATCCAACATTTGTTGTAATAGATGAATTTCCAGTAGAAGCAGGAAGTGGTTTAGCATAAATCAAATCAACAGACTCTTTATTATAATAATCAACAGTTCCTGAAATTCTGTCGTTAAACAATCCAAATTCTAAACCAATATTACCAGAAGCTGTTTTCTCCCAGAAAAGGTTAGGATCTACTGCTCCACCCAGAACTACACCAGTATTTGTCAACTCATTAAAACCTGTTGAAAACAATTGTAAATATGGGAAGTATGAAGACAATCTGTTATTTCCTAATTCTCCATAAGAAGCTTTCAATTTCAATAAACTGATTACTTTACTATTTGCTAAAAACTTTTCTTGAGAAACAATCCATGATCCACCTACTGAATAGAAATCTCCCCATCTAACATCACTGTTAAAACGAGAAGAACCATCTTTACGATATGACCCTTCTATAAAATATTTCTCATCATAGTTATAACTCAATCTTGCTAAATAACTAGAGATTCTTTCTGCAGTTGTAGAACCAGATACACTAGAAGGAGTAGTTTTACCATCTAAAACTTTAACACCAGGTAAGAAACCTTCTCCTTGAGCACCTAAAGCATCAATTTCAAAATTGTAAGCTTCTTGGATAACATCAGCACTAAAATTATGTTTAGCTATCGATTTTTTATAATTTAAAGTATTGATAACGTTAGTAGATGTAGTAACATCTCTATCTTGAGTTACACGTCCTGCAACACTAGATGCATATCCAACCTCATTACTAGCATAATTATACGCATCGAATAAGTATTTATCATATGCTAAATTCGTTTTAAAAGTTAAATTTTCAGATAAATTAAATTGTAAATATGCGTTTGCAGTAAAATTGTCTCTTTTGTTTCTAATTTTATAGTTGTAAAGAGCACCCAAAGCATTTTCATTATTCAACTGAGGTCTACTACCATTAACTAATTGACCAGCTGTTGCTCCATAATCATAAATATTTTGTCCATTACCATCCACAATTAAATCTCCAGCAGCATCTCTACGATAGACTGGATAAATTGAAGGTATAGTGTAAATCCATTGGATTGCACTCTGAAAACTACTACCACTTTGAGTTGGGTAATTTTGAGATGATGTAGAATAAAAAGCTGAAATTCCAGTACTAAACCAGTTATTTACTTTTGAATCGATACTTAAACGAGTAGTAACACGCTCAAAATTTGAAGTAATTACATTTCCTTCTTGACCTAAATAACTTGTATTAAAACTGTAGGCTGTATTATCACTTCCCCCGTTTACACCAAGATTGTGTTCTTTTCTAATTGCTGAATTATTCAACATTAGATCAGCCCAATTAGTATCCCATTTTTTCTGAGTTGAAACTAAATTACCATTCGCATCTATTGGTTTTGCAACAGTATACGGGTTATAACCTAAATTACCAATTAAACTGTTAGATGCATTTAAACCTGCAGTTGCTGCAGCTTGTTTAGAAACATATTGATTTGCATTTCTCAATCCTTCCCATGCATATTTCATATAAGTATCTGAATCAACTAGCTTGTGCAATGGCACTGCATTTCCAGAAAAACCAACTAAAGTTGAAAAATTAACTTTTGCAGGTGAACTTAATCTACCTCTTTTGGTTGTAATCAAAATTACACCATTAGATCCTCTAGATCCGTACAAAGCCGTAGAGGAAGCATCTTTCAATACACTCAAAGATTGAATTTGATCCGCACTAATTGTATTTAAATTACCACTAAACGGTGCCCCATCTAAAATAATTAAAGGCTCAGCTGAAGCATTGATAGAACCAATACCACGAATACGAATAGTAGGATTATCACCCGGCTGACCACCTGCAGCAATAATATTAACCCCTGCAACACTACCTTGAAGTGCTGTTAATACACTTGTAGCTTGTTGCTTTTCTAAAACTTCTTTTCCAATAGTTACAACAGATCCAACAATAGATTTAGCTTTTTGTTTACCATAGGCAACTACCACAACTTCATCTAATGACTTTCCTGCTTGTAATTTGAAATTAACTGTATTTGATGCTCCTACTTTTGAAGATGCATCTTGCATACCCACAAAAGAAACCATCAATACATCTCCCACTTTTGCCTTGATAGCAAATTTACCATCGAAGTCGGTTTGAACGCCATTTTTTGTTCCTTTAACGACTACGTTAGCACCTGGAATAGGTCCCGAAGCATCAGAAACAACTCCTGAAACTGTTTTCTCTTGAGCAAAAGAAAACTGCATAGATAACGCTAACAAAAGCGTATAAATCCACTTGAATTTTAATTTCATGTTAAATTAATTTTGAATTAGTTAAAACAAAAGTCTTAATTAATTCTTAATAAACCAATCATTTTACAAATTAAATGTTAATTTAACAAATGTTGATGTTTGATTTACAATACTCTATTGAAGATTTACTTTAAAAAAATAGTATGTTTTTATATCAATAAAAAAAATTAAACCATATATAATGAATAATTATTCTATAAAGTAGCTGCTCCTTATACCATACCAACAACTACTACTTTCAATGACTACTGTAAAAAAAAAAACAGCAGTAAACTAATGTTTACTGCTGTTTAAATAAATTCAACTAAAACGTATTACCAACCTGGGTTTTGTTGCGCTTTAAGTGTTGGATTATTATTTGTTTCTTCTAATGGTATTGGCCATAAAAATCTTTTGTCAGATCCTGGAATTGCAGCAACAGCCAACGCTCCAGTATAAGGAGTACCTAAAGTAAAACTAGATGCTCCTAATCCACCATTGGCGATTTTTCCTGGAATACCGTCAATAGGATGTAAATCATCTCCTTGTAATCTGTGGATATCAGACCAACGACGACCTTCCATTAAAAACTCAATTCTTCTTTCTTTCAAAATAGCACCAACCATAGCTGATTGAGTTGCTAAATCTGTAGAGGTGTAAGCTTGAGTTGTCGGATTTGCTAAAGCTCTATTTCTAACTCTATTTAATAAAGTTAAAGCAGTAGCTAAATCTGGTGAAGATTTTCTAGCATTAGCTTCAGCCATGTTTAGCACAACCTCTGCGAAACGAATTACTGGAGCAGCATCAGTATATGTTGTACCGTCTTTATACTTATTAGTGTATTTAGTTCCGGATACAGTTTCAACCATTACACCTTCTTCTCTTCTTTTATCATCAGCTAACCAACTTGGATCTCTCCAAATAATCGGGCTAATTGACACCAATCGTCTAGTTTTATATTGAGAAGCCAATGCAGCGTTTACACCTGGGTTATTTGTAGCAGCATGTAATATAGAAAATATAGATTCCGTATTACTATAACTGTCAGCAAAAGGACCGTTTGGAGTAGAAGTCAAAGTAAAAGCAGTTGCAATTTTTGCACCTTCTACTAATACATTATCCCAATCTCTTTTATGTAAATACACTCTTGTTTTAAAAGCAATAGCCGCATTTTTAGTAGCTTTTGTTTTAGCTGTATTAGTAATTAAAGATTCTGCAGAAGTTAAATCAGTTAATACTTTTGTATAACATTCCGCAACAGTATTTCTACCTTTCAATAATTCAGCGTCAATTTCGGTTTGAGTATCTACACCCACTTCTCTGTAAGGAATTCCTGGATGAGTAGCTCCAGCTGAAAATAGGTAAGGTCTTGCAAAATGCGTTAACAATTCAAAATGTGTAATTGCTCTCATAAATTTTGCTTGTCCAATATAATCATTGGCAACTGCTTGTGTAATAATTCCTTTTTTTACTGCCCCTTCAACACCTTCGATAACTAAATTACATCTGTTAATCAACCTATAACCATCGATCCAATAATATACATTATTAGCAGTACCGCCGTCATAAGTAGCAGTGTAAGTTAATTGGTAGAAAGTTGCTAAATTCACAACATCTTCTCCTCTATTATCTCCTTGCTGAACGAAAGCAGCTCCCCAAACATAACCTCTACCACCATTTGGCGATGTAGAGTTAAATTGTCCAATAGCAGCGGCATTGTACATACCATTAAGTGAGCTTTCAATCAAAGATGGTGTAGAATACGCATCGTCAACAGAAATATTATTAATAGGTGATAAATCTAAAATATCATCCTCATTACAAGAGTTCATCCCGAACGCAAGTAATCCTATTGTTAAAATTTTTAAATAGTTTTTCATCTCTTTATTATAAATTTACGTTAACACCTAATGATAATATTTTAGATCGAGGTGTACCATTCAAATCAACTCCAAATGTTTCCATTTCTGGATTAAGACCTTTGTAATCTGTAATAATTAACATGTTTTGAGCTTGAATGAAGAAACGGATAGACTGTAATTTAACTTTCTCAAGAATAGACTTAGGCATATTATATCCTAAAGTAATATTATCTAAACTGATAAAATCGCCGTTTTCAACAAATCGAGTTGAAGCATTACTTGAATTGTTTACAGTTGTATTTGCACTAGCCCATAATCTTGGAGTCCAGCCATCACCTGGGTTAGATGCACTTTGCCATCTTCCAAGAATTTCAGTACTGTTATTATTTAAGTTTTGAGTTAACAATTCTCTTCTTGTAGAGTTAAATAATTTATTACCTCCGCTAAATCTTACTAAGAAAGTTAAATCAAAATCTTTGTAGCTCATTTTAGATGTAAATCCACCAAAATACTTAGGCAATGTGCTTCCTAAGATTTTTTTGTCTGATTGGTCTAAAGAAGCAGTTGTAGAAACATTTGTAGGATTAGCTGGATCAAATACTCTGTAAGAAGCAGAATTTAATAAACCTTGTACAAGTGTTCCATTAGCTTTTACATAAACTGGATATCCATTTGCTGGATTAACTCCCCAGTATTGGAAACCATATAATGAGTTAGCTGATTCACCTTGACGAATGATAATATTTGGATTAATATTGATATCTGAAGAAGACCCTCCAACTATATCAGCACCTCCGTTTGGTAATTTTGTAACCACGTTCTTTTGTAAAGTTAAGTTCGCATTTACATTCCATTTGAATTTTTCGTTATTGATTACATTTAAATCAACTCCAAACTCATACCCTTGATTATATAATTCACCAATGTTTTTATTGATTCTGTTACTTGGAACACCTAGTGATGGCGATACAGGTACTGCCAAAATCATACCATCAATATCATTGCGGAAATAATCAAATGTCAATTTTAATTTATCACTAAACAAACTCACATCTAAACCTAAATCGGTTTTCTTACTTGTTTCCCAGCTTAAGGCATCATTACCAAATTGAGTAAATGCAATTCCGTTTAATGCACCATATTGTGAAGCAGATGTCAAACCTAAGTATGGATATGTTCCGATTTCAGTATTTCCAACTTCTGAGTATGAAGCTCTAACTTTAAAATCAGAAACTACATCAGTTAAACCAGACATGAAGTTTTCTTTAGCAATATTCCATCCAGCAGAATATCCTGTAAAGTTTTCCCATCTTGTAGCTGCTGCTAACTTAGAAATACCATCACGACGAATAGATCCTTGTAAAAAATATTTTTGTTTGTAGTTATAACTTAATCTTCCAATGTAAGACATAATTCCAACTTCAGTTACACTACCACCAGATTCCTGAGTACCGTATGCACCTGTAACTAAGTTTTGATTATAAAACTCATTCAATAAGTTTGTACCAACACCAAAAAAGTATTGATTTTTCTCTTTTTGATATTCAACAACACCAGTTGCAGCGATGTTATGATCATCAGCAATAGTTTTGTTATATGATAAAATGTTTTGAGTATTCCATCTCATCAAATTAGTGTTGTCGTTTTGAAGACGTCCGTTAGAACCTCTTCCATCACCATGGATAGGGTCATAAAACAAGAATCCACCTGTAATTGGATTATCAACACTTGCTTGAAATCTATAATTTAATCCTTTAGTTAATTGAGCAGAAGCAAAAGCATTAAATATAGTTCTTTGAATTTGAGATTTCAATTTATTTTTTTCTAATACGTAACCTATGTTAGAAATATTATCACCTACTGGTTGCAAGTTAGTACCTTGACCAACGTTACCCGTAGTTAAATTAATATTGTAACCTGTAGGATTAGTAGCGTCAAATATAGGTGTATTTGGTAATTGTCTAATTGCATTAAACATATTTCCAGACAATGAGTTTCTTCCTGTATTTAAACCGCTATATTCTGTTCTAGTGATAGCCATACTTCCTCCAATTGTCAACCAATCATTCAATTGGTGCTCCAAATTAGATCTAAAAGTATAACGAGACATATCATTAGAAACAGCTACACCTTCTTGTGTATTGTAACCTAAAGACATGAAATATTTTGTTTTATCTGTACCTCCACTTAATGAAAGGTTATGATCAACTTGTAATGCACTAGATCTCAATACTGCTTTTTGCCAGTCAGTATTATATTGTGAGCCTACAGCCCATGCTGACAAACTCGCATTAGTTCTTTTCTCATTAGCAATAGTCAAAAATTGTGTAGTATCCAACAAATCAAATGTTTTAATTGGAGACCCAAAACCTACAATATTATTGTAAGATACAGACATAGAGCCTTTCTTTCCTTTTTTAGTTGTAATTAACACAACTCCATTTGCAGCACGTGATCCGTAAATAGCAGTAGCTGCACCATCTTTTAACACCTCAAAAGATTCAATATCATTAGGATTAATATCACCTAAACCATTTGCATTTGCATAACCTCCAAGATCTCCAGAATAAATTGGCATACCATCTACAATATATAATGGATCCGTTCCAGAAGAAATAGAAGCTGTACCTCTAATTCTAACTTTAGGAGCAGCACCAACAATTCCAGTTGGAGCAGTCACCTGAACTCCAGATGCTCTACCTGCTAATTGACTTTCAAAACTTGGTGTAACCAAACCTCTAATGTCATCTCCTTTAATTTTAGATACTGAACTTGTAACCTCTTTCTTTTTCTGAGTACCATACCCCACAACAACCACCTCATCAAGAGTATTACCTGATTGAAGTTTAAAATTGAGTGTGTTGGATGCTCCTACTTTTGAAGACGCATCTTGCATCCCAACAAAAGATACCATCAATACATCTCCTACTTTAGCTTTGATAGCAAATTTACCATCAAAATCTGTTTGAACACCATTTTTTGTTCCTTTAACAACAACGTTAGCCCCTGGAATTGGACCTGAAGCGTCAGAAACAACACCTGAAACTGTTTTCTCTTGAGCAAAAGAAAACTGCATAGACAACGCCAATAAAAGCGTGTAAATCCACTTGAATTTTAATCTCATAATTTGGTTAAATTTAAATTAGTGGTGCAAATATGATAAATTAAAATTTATAAACAAATAGTAATTTAAAAGTTACAAGTTCAATAATTGTTAAAATTTAGAGTTTTATAAAAAAATCAAAAAACAAACTCTTTATTTTTAAATTAATAAAAGTAATTTTACTATAAAATTTACCTCATGCTCTCACTTCAATTTTCCTCTTACCACATAGAATCTGGCACAGATGAAGCCGGACGTGGTTGTCTTGCAGGTCCTGTAACGGCAGCCGCTGTGATTTTGCCTGCCCATTTTGAAAATTCAATTTTGAATGATAGTAAACAATTGTCTGAGAAAGCAAGAGAAAAATTACGTCCTATTATAGAAGCCCAAGCTGTTTCGTTTGCCGTGACACATCTAGAGCCTAAAGTCATTGATGAAATCAATATTCTGAATGCATCTATTAAAGCAATGCAAGAAAGTATTTTGAAACTCAACCCTCAACCGGAATATATTATTGTAGATGGCAATCGGTTTAAACCTGTTTTGGATATTCCGCACAGTTGTATTATAAAAGGAGATGCTAAGTTTATGAGTATTGCTGCCGCTTCTGTTTTAGCAAAGACCTACCGTGATGACTACATGAACCAAATTCACGAAGAATATCCTATGTACAACTGGAAACAAAACAAAGGTTATCCTACTCAAGAACACCGAGAGGCTATTCGTAAATATGGGGTAACCAAATACCACCGAATGAGTTTTAGATTGTTGCCTGAGCAATTAAAGCTAGAAATTTAAATCTTTAGATTTCAAGAAGAATCTAGGGATTCTAAAAAACTAATTATCTAATGATCGAACATTCAAACAATTGAGCGAAATGATGCAGAATTTTAGCTTTCACCTCGTTTTCATCAACTCTATCAAATCCGAGTTCTACATTAAGCGAAGTCACTGCTTTGCCACGAATACCACAAGGAATGATATTATCAAAATAACCCAAATCGGCATTGACGTTTAGGGCAAAACCGTGCATGGTAACCCAACGCGAAGCACGAACTCCCATGGCACAAATTTTTCGTACAAAAGGCGTTCCAACACCCAACCAAACTCCCGTTTCACCATCGCTTCTTCCGCAAGTCAAACCGTATTCGGCTAAGGTTAAGATAATGGCTTCTTCTAATAATCGTAAGTATTTATGAATATCGGTAAAGAAGTTTTCCAAGTCCAAAATAGGATAACCTACAATTTGACCAGGTCCGTGATAGGTAATGTCTCCTCCTCGATTGATTTTATAAAACGTAGCGCCTTTGGCCTCCAATTGTTTTTCAGAAAGCAACAAATTACTCAAATCACCACTTTTTCCTAAAGTATACACATGCGGATGCTCCACGAAAAGAAAATAGTTAGGTGTTGGCAAGCTGGTTTCGTCTTTTCTATTTTGGATTTTAAGATCAACAATACCTTTGAACAATTCCTCTTGGTATTCCCAAGTGGCCTTGTAATCTATGTTTCCTAAATCGAATAATTGGATTTGTTTGTTCATTTGTTACTGCGAGTTACGAATTCATTATAAATCGTTCCTTTTTTTATTGCTTGCCAAAGGTACAAAGTTTTGAAAATAAAAACGCCTTTTCTAATCCTTCCCGAAGATTCGGGAGTAGTGGCATCTTTTTACAGCTGCGCAAGCTTCAAAAAATAGAGCGTACAGTAGGATCTAAAGGGATAAAAAAACAAAAATAACTACTCCTGAAAAAACTAGGATGTTTTTCAATTTTTGAAATTGCTACGTTTTCAAATTTAACTATCTTTGCGCTCTTAAAATCCGAATACAATGGCATTATCCGAACAAGAAATTTTACGTAGAGAAGCACTTACCGAATTACGCAATTTAGGTATTGAGCCGTATCCAGCAGCCGAGTTTACCACCACCGCTTATTCGAGCGAAATCCTAGCTAACTTTGAGAAATATGAAGGTAAGGAAGTGATTTTAGCCGGTCGATTGATGGGAAAACGCATCATGGGAAAAGCGTCGTTTGCCGAATTGAAGGATGCTGAAGGACGTATTCAAGTCTATGTTTCGAGAGATGACATTTCGGATGATGAAGAGAAAACGATGTACAATGTAGTTTTCAAAAAACTATTGGACATTGGTGATTTCATTGGGATTCGCGGAACGGTTTTCAAAACGCAAGTAGGCGAAATCTCGGTTCACGTATACGGTTTAACGGTTTTGGCGAAAGCTTTAAAGCCACTTCCAGTGGTAAAAATGGATGCCGATGGAAAAATCCACGATGCCTTTGCCGATCCAGAACAAAGATACCGTCGTCGTTACGTTGATTTAACAGTGAACGACCATGTGAAAGATACTTTTATTAAAAGAACTAAATTATTCAATGCGATGCGTTCGTTTTTTAACGACAAAGGATATTTAGAAGTAGAAACACCCGTTTTACAACCGATTCCAGGTGGTGCTGCGGCAAGACCTTTTATCACGCACCACAACTCGCTTGACATTCCGCTATACATGCGTATTGCCAACGAATTGTATTTAAAAAGATTGATTGTAGGTGGATTTGAAGGGGTGTATGAGTTCTCTAAAAACTTCCGTAACGAAGGAATGGACAGAACACACAACCCAGAATTTACCGCTATGGAAATATATGTAGCCTATAAAGACTACAACTGGATGATGAACTTTACCGAAAACTTACTAGAGCATTGTGCTGTTGGGGTGAACGGAACAAGTGAAGTGACTTTTGGCGAACACAAAATCAATTTCAAAGCGCCCTATGCCAGAGTAACCATGACCGATTCTATCAAACACTTTACAGGTTTTGATATTTCGGGCAAATCAGAAGCGGAATTGTTTGCTGCTGCTAAAGGCATGGGAATTGACGTGGACGAAACCATGGGTAAAGGAAAATTGATTGACGAAATTTTTGGCGCTAAATGCGAAGGAAATTACATTCAACCGACTTTCATCACGGATTATCCAAAAGAAATGAGTCCGCTTTGTAAACAACACCGCGACAATCCAGAACTGACTGAACGTTTTGAATTAATGGTGTGCGGAAAAGAGGTAGCCAATGCCTATTCGGAATTGAATGACCCAATTGACCAAAGAGAACGTTTTGAAGACCAAATGCGTTTGGCTGAAAAAGGGGATGATGAAGCCAATGGCGTGATCGATGAGGATTTCTTACGAGCGTTAGAATACGGAATGCCACCAACTTCTGGATTAGGAATTGGAATGGACCGATTGATGATGTTCTTGACGAACAATGCGTCTATTCAAGAAGTGTTGTTCTTCCCTCAAATGCGACCAGAGAAAAAACAAGTTCAAATCGAATTGACTGATGAAGAAAAACTAATCGTTGATTTATTAAAAGCGAACAACAATCAAATGGATTTGGGCGCATTGAAAGCCAAATCAGAATTGAGCGGTAAAAAATGGGATGCTGCTACTAAAGGTTTATCTCAACACAAACTGATCAAAGTAAGTGTTGTTGGCGAAAGTAAAATAATGGAATTGATTGGATAACTTAATTTGAATTTTTCAACCAAAATATTTTTGCTGAAAACCTAATATGAACAAGACAAACATAAATAGATTTTCTGATTTCAACAGTGAATTAAGAGTAAAAGGCTTTAAAGTATTTGCTATTGAAAGCGAAAAATATGTTATTCGTTCCTACAATCGTAAAGAGTTTTTTAAAATTTGTATTGATATTGGTCACAATGTGGTGCACTATGCCGATAGGAGTTATGAAGTTAATGGCGCAATTTTATTTTTTGGTAACCCTAATATACCTTATGCTTGGGAAATAAAATCAAAAATAAATTACGGGTTTGCGTGTATTTTTTCAAGAGATTTTTTAAGCCTAAATGAAAGAACAGAGAGTTTACTAAATTCGCCGTTCACCTTGGTGGAACTCCAATTTTTTCAGTTAATGAGAATCAAAAAGTATTTTTGTGTAATTTATTTCAACAAATGATTACTGAACAAGATTCTGATTACAATCATAAAAAAGATTTGTTACGTAATTATATTCAAATTTTAATACACGAGGCTTTAAAAATAAATCCTGCAAAAGAAATTACTTCAAATAAAAATGCTTCTACTCGAATTACAACGGTTTTTATGGAACTTTTAGAAAGACAATTTCCAATAGAAACATCCGAAAGACCATTGCAACTTAAAACCCCTCAAGATTATGCAAATTCACTTTCTATTCATGTGAACCATCTCAATCGTTCTATTAAATCTATTACCGGAAAATCTACAACTTATCATATTTCAGAACGAATCGTTAACGAAGCTAAAAATCTGTTAAAGTTTACTGATTGGAACATTTCTGAAATTGCTTATAGTCTTGGTTTTGATTACCCTTCCCATTTTAATTCTATATTCAAAAAAATAAGTGGTGTTACACCTACAGAACACAGACAATCAAATATTTGATTTCTGTTAGTTACTATTTGATTGCTTTTAAAATATTTTAAACCATCAATGTAGTTTTGTCAAAATAATTTTTTTATTCTAACAAAATGTAAATTGAAAGGAAAAATTTACCGTAATCAAAATAATATGAAAAAAAAAACACCAGAATTGACTTTTATTTTTCCTAAAGGAGAAAAAGGAACTGATGACTTTTTTACTGGGAATGCCTATCCAACAGCTCTCGTTGATGAAGATAGTATCTATAATACTTTAGTTGGAAATGTGTATTTTGAACCTAAAGCCAGAACAAAATGGCATAGCCACCCAGCCGGTCAAATTTTAATTATCACTGATGGAATTGGTTATCATCAAATAGAAGGTAAATCCATTGAAATTATTAAAAAAGGAGATGTTATAAAATGTCCACCCAATGTTAAGCACTGGCACGGAGCAAGTGCTGAGACTGGTATGCAACAATTATATATAATTCCAAATACAGAAAAAGGAATTGTTGAATGGAACGAAAAAGTAACTGAAGAAGAGTATTTAAAATAAAAAAAAGATGAAAAAAATCATTACTATACTAGTCATATTTATACTAACATATGGACAAACATTTTCACAATCTAAAAATGACGTAATTATCCAATTAGAAAAAACAAATAATTATACTTTTGAATTAAGTCAAAAAGTTCTTAGGCAAAAAGTAACTTTTAAAAACCGTTATGGAATTACAATTTCTGGAGATTTATACATCCCAAAAAATTCAGAAAATGAAAAATTTTCAGCTTTAGCAATTAGTGGACCATTTGGAGCCGTTAAAGAACAATCATCTGGATTGTATGCCAATCAAATGGCAGAACGCGGTTTTATTGTAATTGCTTTCGACCCTTCTTTCACGGGTGAAAGTGGAGGAGAAACTCGAAACATAGGATCTCCTGACATCAACACTGAAGATTTCAGTGCTGCAGTTGACTTTTTGGGCTTACAAAAAAATGTAGATCGCAATAAAATTGGTATAATTGGAATATGTGGTTTCGGAGGTTTTAGCTTGAGTGCAGCTGCAGTTGACAAACGAATTAAGGCAGTTGCAACAACGAGTATGTACGATATGTCAAGAGTTATGTCAAAGGGATGGGAAGATAAAGGCACCTTAGAGGATAGAACAAAAAACTTAGAAAGAATGAGTCTTCAAAGATGGAATGATGCTGAAACAGGAAGGACTTCTTATAGACCAAGCACAAAAAATGAGCCTGAACCAACAAATCCAATCGCAAACGAATATTGGCAATATTATAAAACCCCAAGAGGATTTCATGAAAGAGCAATAAATTCAAATGGCAGCTGGGCAAATACATCTGCATTCCCTTTTATGAATTTCCCTCTTTTAACAAACATCAAGGAAATCTCTCCCAGACCAGTTTTAATTATTGTTGGCGAAAATGCTTTTTCAAAATATTTTGGAGAAGACGCTTATAATGCTGCAGCTGAACCAAAAGAATTATTTAAAGTTAAGAATTCAGGACATGTAGATTTATATGATAAACTTGATAAAATTCCATTTGAAAAATTATCTGCTTTTTTTAAAGAAAATTTAAAATAGTAAAGTAAAATTATACTATAAATATTTAAATAAAGGAGCTTCAATGAAGCTCCTTTATTAGTTTTACAACGAATAATTCAAATTTATACTCCAGCGGTAATTGGCTTCCACGTTGCCACCCGTTAAATTCTGTTTGATGGGTAACACGGCATTGGCACCAAATGAAAAAGCATTTCGTCCTACTTCAAAACCAATTTTTCCAAATAATGCATTGCCTGAAGTTTCCTTTAATTGAATTCCGTGTTGGTAATTGCATTCATACGTTTCGCCAGCCAATCCCAATTGAGGTGCAAAAGACAAGGCCTCTTTTTCGTATAAATAGAAAAATGTTGCCGCATAGTTCAATTGGTTTCCAAAACGGTATTTTTTCTGATTTTCGGTTTTAATCACGTAATTCAGCATCGTATTGAGTCCAAATTGCTTTCTTCTGACAATGTATTCGGTTGCCAAAAGATAATCCCAACTCCCCGTTCCTACTTGAAAACTAGGGTTGATCGCTCCTGAATTGGTTTCGTTAAATTTTCCTGTAGGTAGTTTCAATCCGCCTCCCATTTGCCAAGTGTGAACCAAATAAGTGCTGTCTTTGTGCGTTTGATACAACCGATACATGGCTAATAACGTAATATCTCCAATACCACGAATCGATTGCTTTCCTGCTGGAGTGTCTCTATTATGGGAATGATACGGAAGTAAAACCGAAATTTGAATATTTTCCTTCACAGGAATTCTGGCCCAAACTTGAGTGGTATTAAAATTTTCTTTGTACCAAAGCGAATTACTATACAAGCCATCTGTCGATTGGTATTGTTGATTGAAATAACGTACCCCAACAAAATTAGAATTCAACATTGAAGCAAAACCCATGCTGCCTCCACTTGCAGTACATCCACAAGCATCACAATCGTCTTCCATAAAATCATGGAATTTTACAAACGGATTTTTAAACTGTAAACTGTCTTTTTCGGTGGCATTGGCCAATTGGAAAAGAACTATAAATAGAAATGCTATTTTTTTCATTAGAATCAATTACAATTAATATTCAGAAAATCGTTTGTCAGTTAAATACTGCGTATCCGTTAAGGTTTTCAAGAAAGCAATTACTTGCGATTTCTCTGAAGCAGTTAATGCAATTCCTGTAGTACCGTTACGTTTCAAAATAGGATCCAATGTGGATGAATTTTCCACCCCTGAACTATAATGATCTAAAACCGCTTCCAAAGTATACAATCGCCCGTCGTGCATGTATGGAGCTGTTTTTTCGACATTGCGCAAACTAGGCACTTTGAACTTGTGCAAATCTTGGGCTGATTCCGTTACTCTATATCGACCAACATCATTCAATGCTGGATTTACTGGCAAACCATTATTTCGAAACGAATTATCCGTAAATAAATCCGTAGCATGGCAGCTGGCACATTTTTGGTTGAAAACAGCGTAACCTTCTAATTCTTGTTGTGACATTGTACCTCCCGCTTCATTGCGTCGGTATTTATCAAAACGAGAATTGGAGGAAGTGACCATCAACATAAATTGTCCCAGCGCTTTGAGCATGTTTTCCGAATTGATTTGTCCGTCAGTGAAAGCCAATTTGAATAACTTCTGGTATTCGGCATCGCCTTTCATCATAGTAATCGCTTTACTAAAATCGCCATTCATTTCTACCGGATTTGTAAAAGGCAGAATCGCTTGTAAATCTAAATGAGTTACAGCACCATCCCACATAAAAGCAGTTTGATAACCTAAATTCTGAATTGAAGGCGTATTTCTTGTTCCTACTAAATCATCTACACCATGACTAAAGGTGTGTCCATGATGCGTAAAAGCATCTTCTTGTATATGGCAAAAACCACAAGAAACAGTGCCATCAGAAGCCAATCGTCCTTCATAGAATAATTTTTTACCCAACTCAAATCCTTTTTCAGTGGGTGGATTATTCGCCAAATTATAAGTTAATGGCGGAAAGTTAGAAGGCACTTTAAATTCCAAAGGAATGTTTTGGTACAGATCATCTTGATCGTCTGTGCAATTCCAAAACAGTGGTAAAATGAGCAACAACAGTATTTTTGTTTTCATTTCTAAAAAGATTTAAAAAAGCAGTTAGTGGTTGTACTAACCGCTTTTTAATTGAATTTAATCGTTATGTACGTGATCTATTGTAAACATTTTAGACACGTTAGCCATTATTAAAGCTAGTCTATCACCTCCCATTATGTCTCCCGAAGTTCCTGTTGTTACAGCAATTTTATTATCACCATCTACTATTTTTTTAGCATCTGCAATAATGTGAACTTGAGGCGTAATAGTTGTTCTTACTTTGGCTACACTAGGAAATGGAATAGTGATTTCTGCATAATTGTAGGTTTCAACATTGTTAACTACTACTTTTCCAGTATGCACTCTATAATTACGTGGAGTAGTTAAAGTAGCTGATGTAGCATTTCCTTCAAAATTCACAAATTTATATCCACCAGTCCAGCTCCACATCATTGACGCGGTTTGGGCTGCTGCTAAAAAGTCCCCTTGACCTGTTGCACCTAACTCCCACTGCGCTCTATCCACACCAATACCAAATTTAACACTCGTATAATCTGCTGCTGGAATATTAGCCAAATTTACAATTTGACTTGCAGCTGTTGCTTCGTCAACTATAAAATAACTGCTTGATTTAGGGTAGGTAAAAGTGGTCCCATCTGCTTTAGTCAAAACAATATTACTCACAATATATTTTAATTGTGTTGCCTTAACTTTCTCTCCATTTGAATTCGTATACTTTGTATTGAATGCAAAATTTGCTGTCCCATAAGTGTTATCAAACTCTAATTTTAAATTACCTTCTCCTGAAATTATTTCGTCATCATTAGAACAAGAGAATAAACTGATTGCGATTGCTACAACCGCTGCGATTTTTTTTAATTGAAATTTCATTTCTTAATTTTTATGTAAATAGTAAATACTACCAGTCTGTTCCTTTTAGCTCATGCCAAAAAAACACACTGATTTACATTCGTATGTAAAACGAATTAAAGGCAACTCAATGCCAACTACATTTTAAGAAAGGATTGTGGGCGGGTGAAATTCTGAATTTGCATTCAAAAAGGAATACAAATTTAAATAAGAAGATTTATTTTTGGTATGTTTAGAACAACTGCATGAAACTATTGTAACCGTTTTAATTTCTTTAAAAAATAAGACTTCTTGGATTGGTGAAAAGGATTTTTTGTCAGAAGATTTAGGGTTTTCTGTATCAGCTGCTTTAGCCAATTCTTTCATCAAATGACATTTTCCGTTACATTGTAGTTTGGGTTTGTCTTTGTTTTCACATAGCACTTTGCTAATGTATTCATAATTAACAACATAATCTACAACCGGAAGAATTGGCTTTAGAAATAAGGCGATTAATACTATGAATATTATTTTTTTCACAGTGCAAAAATAATCAATAATCCAGTTATATTGTAATTTATTAGTCTCTTTTTTAGAAATAGGTTTACAAAACTGTTGTTACCTTTCAACTCATCAAAGGGATTAATTCAAACAAAAACTTCCGGTTTATAGCCGGAAGTTTTTGTTTGTAATAAATTAAAACGTTTTAGAAACTTTATCAATCGCTTGAATGGTAACATCCAAATCTTCGTAGGTTAAGGCATCGGTTATAAACCATGTTTCATAGGCTGATGGCGCTATGTAAATGCCTTCTTGCAATAATCCATGGAAGAATTTCTTGAAAGTGGCATTGTCTCCTTTCGCAGCCGATTGAAAATCAACCACCGGATCAGCATCAAAATGAACCGAAATCATAGATCCCACTCGGTTAATTGTAAAGATTACCTTATTTGCAGTTAAAACGCGTTCAATTCCCGCTGCTAAATAGGCTGTTTTTTCTTCTAATCTTTGGAAAATTGAAGCATCATTATTCAAGGCTTGCAACATGGCTAATCCAGCAGCCATAGCCAATGGATTTCCAGATAAAGTTCCCGCTTGATAAACCGGTCCTAGAGGAGCCAAATGATTCATAATTTCTGAACGAGCTGCAAACGCGCCCACTGGCAATCCGCCTCCAATTACTTTTCCGAAACAAACGATATCCGCTTGTATGTTATATAATTCTTGCACGCCACCTTTGGCTAAACGGAAACCCGTCATTACTTCATCAAAAATTAACAAGATGCCATTATCTGTACACAATTGGCGTAAGCCTTCTAAAAATCCTTTTTGTGGTGGAATACAACCCATATTTCCTGCAACAGGTTCTACAATAATAGCGGCAATTTCATTTTGGTTGGCTTCAATTAAAGTCGCCACATTGCCCAAATCATTGTAACGCGCTAACAAAGTATCTTTGGCAGTACCTTCAGTAACACCCGGACTATTGGGCGAACCAAAAGTAATAGCGCCACTTCCCGCCTGAATTAAAAACGAGTCTGAATGACCGTGGTAACAACCCGCAAATTTGATAATTTTATCTCTTTTGGTATAACCTCGAGCCAAACGAATGGCGCTCATACAGGCCTCAGTCCCTGAATTTACAAAACGGATTTTATCAATATTCGGTACCATAGATACCGCTAAAGCCGCAATTTGAGTTTCCAATTCGGTGGGCATTCCAAAAGAAGTTCCCAATTGGGCTTTCGCTACAACCGCATCTACAACTGGTGCATAGGCATGACCTAACACCATTGGCCCCCATGAATTGATATAATCAATTAAACGGTTACCATCTTCGTCATACAAATAGGCTCCTTTGGCACTTTTCACAAAAATGGGAGTTCCTCCTACCGATTTAAATGCTCTTACGGGCGAATTTACCCCTCCTGGAATTACTTTTTCGGCTTCAGCAAACAGCTGACTGCTTCTTTGGTATATCATTGTTCTTGTATTTTGTAATTATTTTAATCGAAGTTTTTGTCCCACATAAAGTGAGTTATCGATCATATTATTCTTTTGTTTGATGTCTTCTAAACTCAAATTGAATTTTTTGGCAATTGAAAACAAAGTATCCCCTTTTTGTACTTCATATTCGCCTTGAGTTGAAATAACCGCAATGGGTGCCGCTTCTATTCTCTTTTTGTTTAACGTAAATTTCTTTCCTAGAACCTGGCTATCGTATTGGTACAATTCATAACGCTCAATGTACGAAATCAACTTATCCGGATAATTAGGATCTGTCGCGTAACCCGCTAAACGCAAACCTTTAGCCCATGCTTCGTAGTCATCTTTGGGTAATTCAAATAAACTAGCGTAGCGATTTCTACCGGTCAAAAAAGTAGCGTGATCTTTAAAGGATTCCGCTGGATCATTGTATTTTCTAAAACATTCCTGCGCCGCATCATCATCTTTAAGCACACTCTCACCAGTCCAATCAGCATGGCATTTAATTCCGAAATGATTATTGGCAGTTAACGCCAAAGACCCTTTTCCTGCTCCCGATTCCAATATTCCTTGTGCCAAAATAATACTAGCAGGAATACCAAAATTTTTCATATTGCTCATCGCAACCTCCTTATAATTGGCAATATAGTCATTAACTGTTCCATTGACAGTCATCGATTTTGAGGGCGTCGAACTTGAATTTCTTTTGTATTTACTGGAGTTATAGCGGCTGTCTTTTTGAGTCACAATCACCGATTTCTTGGCGTGACATCCAACTAATAGTAACAACACAAAAATAAGTACACTCTTTTTAATCATGAGCATGTAGTATTGGTAAACCTTTATTTTTAAGTTTCAAATTCATGCCTTGAATCCCTTGCAGACCTCCGGTATGAATCATTAATATATTCGCGTTTTCAGGAAAATAATTTTTATGAATCAAATCTAGAATTCCAAAAACCATTTTTCCAGTATAAACAGGATCTAACGGAATTTGAGTTTGTGCATAAAATCGATTGATCCAATCAATTAAATCCGGACTTACTTTTCCGTAGCCTCCAAAATGATAATCGGTAATTAACTCCCATTTATCGTTGTGCGCAAAATTACGAATTTCATCTTGTAAAAACTCGCCTTTTAAAGCAGGAAATCCTAAAACTTTTTGATGAGGCAAAACACTATTAATTATTCCCGAAATAGTTCCTCCCGTTCCAATAGCACAAGCCACATAATCAAAGGAAGCATCTTCTGGAGTCAAAATTTCTTGACAACCCTGTATCGCAAGTGCATTGGTTCCGCCTTCAGGAATTAAATAAAAGGCTCCGTATTTTTGTTGTAATTGTTCCAAAAAAGATTCCTCTGTTTTTAAGCGATAGGTTTCTCTGGACACAAATTCGAACTGCATACCGCATTCTTGGGCAAAATTCAAAGTAGGATTGCTTTCTATTTTATCAGCTAATTCGTCTCCGCGAATGATTCCAATAGTTTGAAAACCATTTTCTTTACCAGCATATGCCACCGCGGCAATATGATTCGAATAGGCTCCACCAAAGGTTAAAAGTGCGGATTGATTTTCGGCTTTTGCTTGCAGCAAATTATACTTAAGTTTCCTGAATTTATTACCTGAAACAAATGGGTGTATTAAATCGTCTCGTTTGATAACAAGAGAAATGCCTTTAGGCAAATCGATGGTAATTAATTGATTAAAGGAATAGGAGAACAAATGTTAAATATTTAGTAACGAATTAGAACGACCACTTTTAATTTCTAAATTTGTTTGCAATTAAAAACAGTTGTAACACTTATTTATGGATAAGCAAAGTAATGAAAATAAATTAACAGCTGAAGAAGATTTCTACTATACTCCCGAAGGCTATAAATGTTTTACCGAAAAATTTCATTTAAAACGCGGGTATTGTTGTAAAAGTGGCTGTCGACATTGCCCTTATGGGTTTGATAAAAAGACCAATACTATTCGAAAAAAATAAATTTAGGCACACTAATTGTTTCGAAAAATAGAATTTAATTTTTAACTCTTAAAAAGTACAACCATGAAAGCAATTCAATTTCTTTACGCAGCACTTCTTTTTACCATGGTTTCTTGTGGCTCTATGGTGAGTGTGAATGCAGATTACGACAAAAAAGTAGATTTTTCAACCTACAAAACCTTTGCGTATTACAAAACTGGTATCGACAAAGTTGAAATTTCAGACTTAGACAAACGCAGAATCCTAAATGCCATTGACCAGCAAATGCTAGCCAAAGGCTTTACTAAAAGTGAAAATCCCGATTTACTTATCAATATTTTTACTAAATCTCGTGAGCAAGTTAGCGTAAACCAATTCAATGCTGGTTGGGGTTGGGGTTTTGGATGGGGATGGGGATGGAACCCATTTCTGATGGGCGGACAACAAACTACTGTTACTTCCTCTACTGAAGGCACTTTATACATTGATTTCATTGATGCCAAAAAGAAAGAGATGATTTGGCAAGGTGAAGGAACCGGTGTTCTGACTAAAAACACTCACAAAAAGGAAGAACGAATCAACGAATTTGTTGCCAAGATTGTTGCGCAATACCCTCCCATTAAAGAATAATAAATTTTACACCACCTCCTTCTTTAGGAGGTTTTTTTATTAATAACACAACCAAGAGAAGAAAACAATTCGTATTTTTGAATTAAATTTAATAAAGTATGAGTCTTTTTAAGGAAGCTTTAATTGCCAAAAATCAATTACAAGGAGTTGTAACTCCTACTCCATTGACTGAAAACACGAATCTTTCAAATGAATTTGACTGTACTATTTTATTAAAAAGAGAAGATTTGCATATTGTGCGATCTTATAAAATTAGAGGAGCCTATAATAAAATAAGTTCGTTAACCGATACAGAAAAAAAACAAGGGATTGTTTGTGCTAGTGCAGGAAATCATGCACAAGGTGTTGCTTTTTCTTGTAATTTACTACAAATAAAAGGCAAAATATACATGCCTAAAACCACCCCAAAACAAAAAATAAAACAGGTTCAATTATTTGGGAAATCCTTTGTGGAAATAGAATTAATTGGAGATACGTTTGACGATGCCTACGCACAAGCCGTAGCCGATGCAAAAGAGAACAACAAAATATTTATTCACCCTTTTGACGATGCAAAAGTAATTGCTGGTCAAGCCACCGTCGGTTTAGAAATTCTAGAATCAAATCAACAACCTATCGATTATATTTTTGTACCAATTGGTGGCGGTGGGTTGTCGGCAGGATTATCGACTGTATTCAAAGAATTGAGTCCCAACACTAAAATTATTGGTGTAGAACCCGAAGGCGCACCTACTATGAAAACCGCCATAGCCGCAGGAAACAATGCACCGCTAGTATCCATTGACAAATTTGTAGATGGCGCTGCTGTAAAACAAGTGGGCAATCTAACTTTTGAAATTTGCAAAGAGTACTTAAGCGATATTATTCTGGTCCCAGAAGGGAAAGTGTGTACAACAATTTTACGTTTGTACAACGAAGAAGCGATGGTAGTGGAACCCGCTGGTGCTTTAACTATTGCTGCTTTGGATTTTTACAAAGATAAAATCAAAGGCAAAAATGTAGTGTGTATTGTCAGTGGAAGTAATAACGACATTGAGCGTACAGCCGAAATCAAAGAACGTTCATTATTGTATGAAGGTTTGATGCATTACTTTATCATTCAATTTCCGCAAAGACCTGGTTCGTTAAAAGAATTTGTAAACGAAATTTTGGGTCCAGAAGATGACATTACTTATTTTCAATTTACCAAAAAGAACAATCGAGAATCGGCACCTGTAGTAGTAGGATTAGAATTGAAAAACAAAAATGACATCCACTCCATTAAAACGAAAATGACAGAACGCGGTTTTCAATACAACTACATCAACGAAAAGCAAGATTTATTCAATCAGTTAATTGGCTAACTAAAACTTCATAAAGGGATACTTCTCTTGTAATTTTGTTATCTTCTCTTGCAATTTGAATTGAAATTTTTGGTGACTTTCAGCCAATGGATTGAAAGGTTTGTGCAACAAACTTTTCTGAATAGCCTCCACCTCATCTAGCGTTGACATCGCCGTTTCTGAAATAGAACTGCCTCTAAATCGTTGCCAGATATACTCAATCGCCATCGAACTTGGGTGCACTAAATCTTCTCCATAAAAACGATAATCTCGTAATTCATCCATTACAATTTCATAGGCCGGAAAATAATTGGCTTTGTCTAACAAATGATTCGAAAGTAAATTTTGCAAAGCGGTAATCAAATGAGCTTTACTACGTTGATTTTCAATAAAACCATCTTTAATATGTCGTACTGGAGATAGTGTAAATACAAATGAGCAGTTGGGATTGACTTTCCGAATCGCATCTACCATATTTTGGATAGCCGCTTCAATCGAAGCTACAGATAACAAATGCTTGTCAAAACGAGATTGTGGCATTTTATGACAATTCGCCACGACAGCTCCACTGTTTTTATCTTGGTAAACCCAGGAAGTTCCGTAGGTAACTAAAATGTGGGAAGCAGCCTTTATTTTTTGATATGTGAATTCTAAACTTGCATTCAAACTATCCAACAATTCTTGTTGATTAGCCGAACTCAAATCAGAATGTACTTCATAACAATGAAACCGTTCGTTATAATAAAAGACGTCTTCTTCGGTAAATTTCTTTTGATTAACTGCTCGAACAATTAATCTTTCGATGGAAATTGGATTAAAAATGATCCCGAAAGGATTGGTCGTATTTTGAAATTTGAAATAATCCAATTTCTCACCCATGTTTACAGCAAAACAGGAACCTAAAGACAAGATTAATGAATCGTAGTCTAACGGATGAATCGAATTTGGAATGGGTACAAGAGTGGTAAATTTCATTTTGTATATTTTGATACTACAAATTACAGCTTTTATAATTAAAAAGCCATTTGTATTTAAATTTTCTATTATAAAACAAAGCCCTTTAAAAGTGTATTACTTTAAAAGGGCTTGTTCTATTATGTAACTTAATTTATTTTATAAAGTCAACTGCTTTTGCTAAAGCTTCAACAATTCCAGCTGTATTTTTTCCTCCAGCGGTAGCAAAGAACGGCTGTCCTCCTCCTCCACCTTGAATGTACTTCCCTAACTCACGAACCACTAGTCCAGCATTCAGGTTTTTGGAAGCAACTAATTCTTTTGAAATATAACAAGTTAGCATTGGTTTGTCTTCTTCGGCAGTAGCCAAAACTAAAAACAAATTAGCACCTAAATTTCCTAATTCGTATGCTAAATCTTTAGCGCCTTCCGAATTTAATTCGACTTGGGTGGCCAAGAATTGAACGCCATTTACTTCTTGGATTTGAGAAGCCAAACTCGCTTTCAAATGCTTCACTTTGTCTTTCATCAAAGCCTCAATTTGCTTCGCTAACTTAGCGTTGTCTTCTTGCAAATTATGAACCGCTTTCAGAATATCTTGTGGGTTTTTCAACGCGCCTTTAATCTCATTTAAGGTATTTTCATACGAAGCGAAATGCGCTTTTACTGCATCACTTGTAATTGCTTCGATACGACGAATACCCGCCGCAACAGCTCCTTCAGATACAATTTTGAAATGCCAAATTTCAGCTGTGTTGTTTACGTGAATTCCACCGCACAATTCCATACTATTACCAAACTTAATCGCGCGAACAGTATCACCATATTTTTCACCAAACAAGGCCATAGCACCTTCGTCTAAAGCTTGCTGAATTGGAATACTACGTCTTTCAATTAATGGCAATTGCTCTTGAATTCGAGCATTCACAAAATCTTCTACCGCTTTCAATTCTTCGTCGGTCAATTTAGAAAAATGCGAAAAGTCAAATCGCAAGTAATTTGGGTTTACCAAAGATCCTTTCTGCTCCACATGCGTTCCTAAAATACTTCTTAAGGCTTGGTGCATTAAGTGAGTAGCCGAGTGATTACGCGAAGACAAGGTTCTTAAATCTGTATTTACTTTTGCTACAAAGCTAGCCGTTACATTTTCAGGTAATTGCTTCGCCAAATGCAAAATCAAATTATTTTCTTTCTTGGTGTCAATGATTTCAATTGTTTCATTCGCCGAAACTAAAGTTCCTTTGTCACCCACTTGTCCACCCCCTTCAGGATAAAAGGGTGTATTATCTAAAACAATTTGGTACAAAACCCCATCTTTTTTACTATCAACTTTTCTAATTCTCGAAATTTTAACTTCATTTTCGGTTTGGTCGTAACCAATAAATTTTTCCACATTTCCAGGGATCAAAACTGACCAATCTTCAGTAGAAACTTCTGAAGCTGCACGCGAACGTGATTTTTGCTCTTGCATCGCTTTTTCAAAACCCGCTTCGTCTAATTGGTAGCCTCTTTCTCTTAAAATCAAAGCCGTTAAGTCAATTGGAAATCCAAAGGTATCGTACAATTCAAATGCTTTTTCTCCTGAAATTTCAGTCCCAGTAGTTTGATTCATCACATTTTCCAGCAATTGTAATCCTTGATCCAAGGTTCTTAAGAAAGAAGCTTCCTCTTCACGAATCACATTGGTAACCAAGGTTTGTTGTGATTTAATTTCAGGGAAAAATTCACTCATTTGATTCGATAACACCGCTACCAATTCATAAATAAACGGCTCTTTGGTATTCAAGAAAGTAAATCCATAACGAATTGCGCGACGCAAAATTCGGCGAATTACATATCCTGCTCCAGTATTCGAAGGTAATTGACCATCAGCAATGGCAAAAGCTACTGCACGAACGTGATCGGCCACTACACGAATGGCGATGTTCGTTTTGTTTTGTTCTTCTGAACTATTTTGTATTTCATTGGAAGTATATTTCAACCCTGTGATTTGTTCCACTTTTTCAATTAGTGGTGTAAACACATCGGTATCGTAATTCGATGTTTTTCCTTGTAACGCCATACACAAACGCTCAAATCCCATTCCGGTATCTACGTGTTGTGCTGGTAATTTTTCTAAAGAACCGTCTGCTTTACGGTTGAATTCCATAAATACATTGTTCCAAATTTCGACCACTTGTGGGTGATCGTTGTTCACCAAGCTTTTACCAGAAACTAACGCTTTTTCTGCATCTGAACGCAAATCCACATGGATTTCAGAACAAGGTCCGCAAGGTCCTTGGTCACCCATTTCCCAGAAATTGTCATTTTTATTTCCTAAAATGATGCGGTTTTCATCAATCAATTCTTTCCATAAATCCCAAGCTTCTTGGTCAAAAGGTACATTTTCGTCCGGATTTCCTTCAAAAACAGAAACGTATAAGTTTTCTTTTGGAATTTTATATACCTCTGTCAATAATTCCCAAGCCCAATTGATGGCGTCTTTTTTGAAATAATCGCCAAAAGACCAGTTACCCAACATTTCGAACATGGTGTGATGGTACGTATCAAAACCTACATCCTCTAAATCGTTGTGTTTTCCTGAAACACGAAGACATTTTTGCGTATCTGCAATTCGTTGGCTTTTCGGCGTTCCGTTACCTAAAAAGTATTCTTTGAACTGCGCCATTCCTGAATTGTTAAACATCAGGGTTGGGTCGTCTTTTAGAACGATAGGTGCCGAAGGAACGATCAAGTGTCCTTTGCTTTGAAAAAAGTCCAAAAATTGTTTACGTACGTCTTGTGATTTCATTTGTAGTGTTTATTCGATTATTAGGTGAAAGCTTCAATCGGTTTTCGAATCCACGAAGTACCTAATCTATACCTTCACTTTTTTTATTCTTAAAAAAGCAGCGAACCAATGAAACATTTATTAAATTTGTTCGACTAACTTTTTTGCGAAGTGCAAAAATAGGGTATTTTAAAATATGTCGAAAGTAAAATATTATTACGATTCTGAAAATCTGGCGTATCGAAAAATAAAAACTAAAAAAACAACGAAATTTGGTTTCGTTTTCTTGTTTTTATTGGCCTCTGCCTTATTTGGTTTTCTGAGTTTTGTTATTTTATTAAACACTCCCTATTTTGAAACCCCAAAAGACCGTTTGCAAGCACGAGAAATTGACAATTTGAAATTGCATTATGCCATTTTAAATAAAAAAATAGACGAATTAAACGCCGTCACAGCTGCGATTGAAGATCGTGACAACAATTTATATAGGACCTATTTTAATACCGCTCCTATTTCTGACGAAGAAAGAAAAGCAGGTTTTAAAACTAAAAACAGGTATGCCGAATTAGAAGGTTTTGACAATGCCGAATTGGTAAAAAATACCACGGAGCGTGTAGATGTGTTGAGTAAAGAATTGGCTATACAATCCCAATCTTTAGATGAAATATTGAAATTGGCGAAAGCAAAAGACAATTTATTAAGTGCGATTCCGGCCATTCAACCGGTGAAAAATGAAAATTTAAGACGCATGGCATCTGGTTTTGGTTACCGTTCCGATCCGTTTACAAAGGTCAGAAAAATGCACGAAGGAATGGATTTTACTGCCAAAACAGGGACTCCAATTTATGCCACAGGCGACGGTGTAATTGTCAGAGCTGACAATACGGCATCGGGATTTGGGAATCATATTGTGATTCGACATGGATATGGATACGAAACCTTGTATGCCCATTTGAGCAAATACAAAGCACGTAAAGGGCAACGAGTTAAAAGAGGGGATATCATTGGATATGTGGGAAGTACAGGGCGATCGGAAGCCCCCCATTTACATTATGAAGTACATCAAAATAATAGAGCAGTGAATCCGCTTAATTTTTATTACGGAAACATCTCAGCAGTGGAATATGTCGCCATTTCAAAATTGGCTAATCAAGAAAATCAATCATTAGACTAATGCATATTAATTTATCAGCAGACAAAAGGTATTACAGCATTGGCGAAGTAGCCAAAGCTTTTGGAGTAAACGCTTCGCTTATTCGTTTTTGGGATAGCGAATTCGACATTTTAAAACCCAAGAAAAATGCCAAGGGCAATCGAATGTTTACACCCGAAGACGTCAAAAATCTCCAACTCATTTATCATTTGGTAAAAGAAAGAGGTTTTACTTTGGAAGGTGCCAGAACACATTTGAAGGAAGGTCAAAAGAAAACCTTAGACAAATTTGAAATTATTACTAAATTGGAAGGAATTAAATCCGAATTAACTACTATTAAAAACAATCTTTAAATATGGGAAACAAACAGATTTTAACTGTCAGTTTACTTCTATCCATAGTGATTATAATCGTAGGAACATTACTAAAAATAATGCACTACCCGTGCTTTGAAATGTTATTATTAACAGGATTTATTTCAACCTTTGTTTTTTGGTATATTGCTATCACCGAAATAAAATCTTCAACTAAAATTAGTGGTGGTGAAAAATTTATGTGGATCTTCGGATTAATTTTTATTAGCAGTATCACAAGTTTGGTATACCTTTTGTCTGCAAGAAAAAGAATTATTAAAAATAAATTATAAAACAAATAAACAATCAACCTTAAATTTAATTAAACATGGACTTTAAAAAATTCTTACCTTGGATTATAGCAGCTGTAGTAGTATTTGGAATCTACGGTTGGGTTAAAGGAATTAACAACACTGCAGTAACTTACGAACAAGAGATCAATGAGTCTTGGGGTAACGTACAAACAGCTTATCAAAGACGAAATGACTTAATTGGCAACTTAGTGAATACTGTAAAAGGAGCTGCTGAATTTGAAAAAAGTACTTTGACTGCCGTAATTTCAGCCAGAGCCAAAGCAACTTCTGTAACTGTTGACCCAACGAATGTTAGTCCTGCACAATTGGCAGCTTTCAACTCAGCACAAAGTGGGGTAAGTAGTTCTTTATCAAAATTATTGGTTTCGGTAGAAAAATACCCTGACTTGAAAGCCAACGAAAACTTCTTAAAATTACAAGATGAATTAGCCAGTACTGAAAACCAAATTTTAACTGCTAGAACTCGTTTCAACGAAGCAGTTAAACCGTACAATACCCACATCAAAACGTTCCCTAATTCTATTTTTGCAGGGATGTTTGGGTTTAAAGAAAAACCGTATTTTGAAGCAGCTGTTGGAGCTGACAAACCAGTAGAAGTAAAATTCTAATTCAAAACAAAACCGACTCATGCAACCAGACACTATTTTTTTAAGCAAAGAAGACGAAAACGAAATTGTAGCCGCTATTCAATTGGCTGAAAAAAATACGTCGGGCGAAATCCGAGTACATATAGAACAAACGACTTCCAAAGTTCCTTTTGACAGGGCTTTGGAAGTTTTTTATGAATTAAAAATGAACGAAACGCAATTGCAAAATGGCGTTTTGATTTATTTGGCTAGTGCCGACAAACAATTTGTCATCTGCGGAGACAAAGGAATCAATGAAGTGGTAGCTACTGATTTTTGGGACAGTACCAAAGAAACTATGGCAGCTCAATTCAAACAGGGCAACTTCAAACAAGGATTAATTGATGGGATTACCCAAGCTGGCGAACAGCTAAAAACCTATTTCCCTTGGCAAGCCGATGACACAAACGAATTATCAAACGAAATCTCAAAAGGATAATGAAAGCACTATTACCTACTTCTACTTTTATTCAACTATTCGTTTGTTTATTATTTACACAAATTGGATTGGCACAATATACCATTCCAGAAAAACCGGCAAGTCAAACTTCGGTGTACGATTATGCCAAAGTACTTAGCGAAACTGAGAAAGCTCAACTAGAAGAAAAACTGGTACGTTATTCTGATTCTACCTCAACACAAATTGTCATTGTTACCATTGAAAGTTTGAAAGGAGAAGATGTGAGTCAACTAGCTACCAACTGGGCACAAACCTGGGGAATTGGTCAAGCCAAAGAAGACAATGGTGTCATTATTTTATTGGCGAAAGCCGAAAAGAAAATCGCCATCAATCCGGGTTATGGTTTAGAAGACCGATTGACTGCTGGAACAGGTGGAGAAATTATAAGAAACATTATCGTTCCCGAATTCAAAGCAGGAAGTTATTTCAATGGTTTGGATAAAGGAACTACAGCTATCATTGATGTATTCAAAGGAAAATACAAAGCAACTCGAAAACAGCATAAGAAAGAAGATTTTCCATTTTTGCCCTTTATTGTTATTATTGTTATCGTTTTAATTCTTTTTTCAAGAAATAAAAAAGGTGGCGGTAATTCAGGTGGATCAGGTGGTTTTAACGGAGGACCAAGCATTTTAGATATTTTGATTTTAAGCAGTCTATCTAGCGGCAACCGTGGTGGATTTGGAGGTTCGTCAGGTGGTGGATTTGGCGGAGGCGGATTCGGCGGAGGTTTTGGCGGAGGAGGATTCTCTGGAGGAGGATCCAGCGGAAGTTGGTAATTTATTTTAATTTCTGAAAAATAGCCACTTATATTTGTAACTCTAACTGTAGTAGATGCTTTCACATAAAACCAAATACGCACTCAAAGCTTTACTGTTTCTTGCTCAACAAGAACCCGGTTATATTGCGCGTACTATTGAAATTGCCGATACAGCCGCTATACCTAAAAAATTTCTAGAACAAATTTTATTGGATTTAAAACGCGCCCATTTGGTTGGCAGTAAACAAGGAAAATTTGGAGGTTATTACCTAATTAAATCCTCAAATGAAATTACTATGGCCGATATTCATCGGTTATTTGATGGCGCTATTGCATTACTCCCTTGTGCTTCTTTGAATTTTTACGAGCCTTGTTCTGATTGTAAAAGCGAGTCAGAATGCGCTCTAAGACATGGTTTGATAGCTATTCGAGAAGAAACTTTAAAGACGATGCAAGGCATTACAATAGCCTCTTTAGTAAAAAAATAAAAAAAATATTTTTTATACTCTACTAATTTTATAGAATTAATTATATATTTGCACCCGAAAACAAAAATATATTTAATTATGAAAACGTATCCAATTCATTTTAGTGCGGAAAAAACAGTAAACCATTTTAGTCAACTTGAAAATTCCTTTCAATATATGTGCATGTGCTAGTTCTAAAAAAAATAATTTTAAACTCTACTAATCACATATAATTAAAATACAATGGAAATCAATACTTTACAAAACACAATTACAAGTCTATTTATACTAATTACAACTACACTTTTTGCACAAGCCGATGTGGAAGGAATAGTGAAAGATAAAAACAACCAACCTTTAGAATTAGCCAATGTGCTTTTAAAAGGAACGAAATACAATACTACAACCGATGCCAATGGGAAATTTATTATTGACACACGTGAACGATTACCTTTTACATTAATAGTTCAATATGTGGGTCACCAAACCGCCGAGGTTAAATTTACAGCAGTACCAACTAGTCCTGTTGAAATCATTTTGAAAAGCGAAAATCAATTGAATGATGTAGTGATCACCTCCAGACGTAGAATTGAAAAAGCACAAAATGTGCCTATTGCCGTTTCAGTTGTTGGAGGACGACAAGCAGAACAAGCAGGAGCTTTCAATGTAAACCGTTTAAAAGAATTAGTACCTTCTGTACAATTGTATTCGTCTAATCCTAGAAATACGACCATCAACGTTAGAGGACTTGGTTCGACCTTTGGCTTGACCAATGACGGAATTGATCCTGGAGTAGGATTTTATGTAGACGGAGTCTATTATGCACGTCCTGCAGCCACCACACTTGATTTTGTAGATGTGGATCAAATTGAAGTTTTACGCGGACCACAAGGAACACTTTTTGGCAAAAACACCACTGCTGGAGCCTTTAACGTGACGAGTAGAAAAGCCAGTTTTACATCGGGTGCTAACTTTGAATTGAGCTATGGAAATTATGGATTCGTTCAAGCAAAAGCCTCGATTACAAGTGCTTTGAGCAAAAAAATTGCGGCAAGATTGTCTTTTTCAGGAACCCAACGTGATGGATTATTGGAAAACGTAGTAACTGGAAAATCGGTTAACGATTTAAACAACCAAGGAATACGTGGACAGTTGTTGTATACACCAACCGAAAATACGGATATAACTTTAGCCGTTGATTATTCAAAACAAAGACCCGATGGTTATGCTCAAGTAGTAGCCGGTGTAGTTCCAACCAATAGAGCGGCTTACCGTCAATTTAACAACATCATCAGTTCGTTAGGATATAGCTTACCAAGTACCAATCCGTTTGACAGAAAAATTGATCACGATACCCCTTGGCGTTCGGGCCAAGATTTAGGAGGTGCTTCATTGAACATTAATAGTAAAATTGGAAATGGAAAATTAACAGCTACCTCAGCTTGGCGTTTCTGGAATTGGGATCCGTCCAACGATAGAGATTTTACAGGATTATCTGTTTTACGTTTGTCGCAAGCTACTTCAAAACACCAACAATGGTCACAAGAAATTCGCTATGCAGGAACATTTTTACCTAAAGTAACAGGAGTTATAGGCGTTTTTGGAATTGGACAAGATTTAAAAACAGATCCGTACCATATCGAAGAATCAGGCTCAGCACAATGGCGTTTCTCACAAGATTCAACAGATCCACTTTGGCAAACAGCTGGTTTATTTAATGGCTATGGAATTAAAACAAAATCCACTTTAAATACAATTAGTGGGGCTGTTTTTGGACAAACAGACTGGGAAATTACAGATAAATTACACCTATTAACTGGTTTACGTTACAACTATGACAAGAAAAAAATTGATTATAGCAGAACCACTTATGGCGGACTTCAAACGACGAATGCGGCATTGTTAGCCTTAAAGAAAAAAGTATATTCTGATCAAGCCTTTAAAGTGGATGTAGAAGACACTAACTTTTCAGGAAACCTAACTTTAGCGTACAAAGTATCAGAGAAAATCAACACTTTTGCCACTTTTGCCAATAGTTACAAACCAGTAGGAATCAACTTAGGTGGAATTCCCTCAGATGCTAACGGTCCAATTATAGCATTAGCTAAAATCAAACCAGAAAAAGTAAATCATTATGAGATTGGTATCAAATCAACTCCGTTCAATAGTACTACAGTTAACCTAACTGTTTTCAATACGGATATAGACAACTACCAAACCTTAGTGCAAAGTGAAGATCCCACTTTAAACCGTGGTTATCTTGCCAATGCTGAAAAGGTAAGAGTGAGAGGATTTGAAGTTGATTCTAGAATCACAGTGAACCAATACCTATCCTTCAACGCTGCATTAACCTATAATGATGGTAAATACATTAGTTTTAAAAACGCGCCTTTACCATTGGAAGAAACCGGATTAAAAGTGAATAGCGTTTCTATTTACTCTAAAGACGTTTCTGGAGGGGCTTTACCTGGAATTTCTAAATGGGCTGGAACTTTAGGAGGTGATTTGTCTAAAGCAGGGCAGTTTTTTGGAAACAAAGGAAGATTCTTTATTGCGATCGATTCGTATTCAAGATCAAGTTTTTCATCGAGCGCTACTCCTTCAAAATACTTGAATATTCAAGGATATAGCATCTTTAATGGCCGAATTGGATTTAGAGCTTCAGAAGGATTGTCAGTGTACCTATGGGGACGAAACTTATTAGACAAAAATTACTTTGAGCAATTGTTGCCAGCCTCAGGAAATGCTGGACACTATGCCGGAGTATTAGGAGATCAAAGAACCTACGGACTTACCTTGCGTTACAATTTGTAAAACCATTTCATACTATTACAAACACCACATCCAGTTAATTGAATGTGGTGTTTGTTTTTTAATATAAACTATATTTGCAACCTATAAAACTCGAATTTACTCCAATGAAAAAAATACACCTAGTAGCTTTATTCGTATTTACAATGCTACTTTCATTGAATGCAACAGCACAAAATGAAAAAGAAACCTTTCCTAAAATTACAGGATTTGTGGCTATTCTTCATCCTTTAGTAACTGTTTCAGCAAATGAAACTATCACCAATTTTAAAGACTATTATGCTGTAGGAATGCCAATAGGTATTAATATTTGGAAAAGTGAAAAAATAGGATTTTCATTTGAAATCGTTCCTACCATAAAAAGCGATAGCCAAGTGAGTAAAGTAAGTAACATCCTTATTCATCCTGGGGTACTAGTCCGCTTAAAAAAAGGATTTACATTTGCGGGTAGAATTGCTTTTGAAACCTCGGGTCGATACGGTTTTACACCTGTTATAGCCAAAGTCATCAAAAAATACAAAGACCATAATTTTTACGTTTCCATGCCATTCCCAGTTCGCTTTGGTAATAATCATGAGACAACCGCTACAGTTGGATTTCAAGTAGGAATAGGGTTTTAATCACTATTATTACAATTTTTAATTGACTTTACTATTCATTACAACTGTATGCAAAAACTTGGGTAAAAATCGTTTTAAATAGATCCCTAACACTTCTTTCTTCCCAATATACACCTCAAATTTCTTTAGTTCCATCGCTCGAACCATTTTGGGAATGAAATCAGCGAGTAACATTCCATTTGCCGTAGTTTCACTATTTCTAACTTGCGGACTTCCATCAGCGGTTAACGCATTAATGGCAACGTTGGTTTGAACAAATCCCGGACAGACTAAAGTGACAGCCACACCGTCTTTTTCATGTTCCATTCGCATCACATCAAAATACCCATGCAATGCATGTTTGGCTGCGCAATACCCTGATCGATAAGGCGATCCGAACTTCCCCATCAAACTAGTCACTGTTACATAATGACCGGATTGATTTTGTATAAAATGAGGCAAAAGTGCTTTGGTCAAAGCAATTGTTCCAAAATAATCCACATCCATTATTTTTTTGTCTACAGCAAAATCGGTTTCAGCGATCAATGAGCGCTGACTGATTCCGCCATTGTTTACGAGGACGTCTATTTTTCCAAAAAAAGAAATGGCTTTAGCCACCACAGCTGGAGTAGCATCAAAATCCAATAAGTCAAAAGGCACTACTTCAATTTGAGCAGCAGGATAATTGGCCTTGATAGCCTGTAACGCCGCTTCATTTCGAGCCGATATAATTAACCTGCAATTTTTGGCAACTAAGGCATGTGCTAACGCCTCTCCTATTCCGCTAGAAGCTCCGGTGATCCAAATGACTTTATTGTGTAAACTCATACTGTGTTTTTTTTTATAAAATTAAAATTAATATCTAGAAGACTGCTTTATATTTGCAAAAAAATAAAAATGCCAATTCGTAAATTCATCTATGCTTTTTTCCTATTAACTATTGGAATCAGTCAAGCACAAACTGAAAAAAAAATTGACAACCAATCTATTCTTTGGTCAAGATATTACACTATAGTAAATCTAAATGAAAAATGGTCACTTCATACGGAATTTGACAACAGACTTTTTTTAAAACCGGTTACTGAAAATCTGTTTGTCATTCGTTCACAAGTTCGTTACAAGGCATCGAACTCGGTGGAATTAGGAGGTGGAATTGGTTATTTTCCTGTGGCCACACAAGATCCTGAAAACACAACTGATTTTATGATTCCAGAATACAGAGGGCAGCAAGACATTACTTGGAAAAACACTATTGGCAAAGTACAACTCAGTCAACGTTTTCAAATAGACGAACGTTTTATTCGAAATGCTTCCAAAACAGAATTACTGTCTGGCACTACATTTAATTGGCGATTCCGATTTAGAATTCAAGCAGAGTATGATCTTTGGAAAAAAGACAACCGTTTCTTGAAAACGATTGTTCACGAAGAAATCTTACTAAATGCAGGGAAATCCATTGTAAAAAATACGTTTGATCAAAATCGGATTTATGCTGCTCTACAATATGGAATTAACCAAAAAATCGCCATCGAATTAGGCTATTTGAATAGCTTTCAGCAAAGAGCTAGTGGCGTAGATTATTATGATCGTGATATCATTCGGTTTAGTATATTCCACAAATTGAAATTATAACAAAAAAAGTCCCGATAAATCGGGACTTTTTTATTATTTCTCTCTGATATAAATATCGATAGGCACTCCGGAGAAGTCCCATTTTTCTCTGATTTTGTTTTCCAAATACCTTTTGTACGGTTCTTTTACATATTGGGGTAAGTTAGCAAAGAATACAAACTGCGGCGTTTGCGTAGGCAATTGCATGCAGTATTTGATTTTTACATATTTCCCTTTAGTCGCTGGCGGTGGATAAGCTTCAACCACTTTCAACATGAATTCGTTGAATTTAGAAGTTGGTATACGTTGTTGTCTATTTTCATATACCTGAACCGTTGCTTCTAATGCTTTTAACAAACGTTGTTTGGTCAAAGCCGAAACAAAAAGAATAGGCACATCGGTAAAAGGCATTAATTCTTTTCTGATTTTTTCTTCGTAATCGCGCGTCGACATGGTATCTTTTTCAACCAAATCCCATTTGTTTACCAAAATCACCACTCCTTTTCGGTTTTTCTCAGCCAACCAAAAAATACTTTGATCTTGTCCTTCAAATCCACGAGTAGCGTCAATAATCAAGATACACACATCAGCATGTTCAATCGCTCTTACTGAACGCATCACCGAATAAAATTCTAGATCTTCTTTCACCTTCGCTTTACGACGAATTCCGGCCGTATCCACTAAGTTAAATTCAAATCCAAAACGGTCAAATTTAGTATCAATCGCATCACGAGTAGTTCCTGCAATATCAGTAACAATATAACGATCTTGTCCAATCAAGGCATTAATAAAACTTGATTTCCCTGCATTAGGACGACCTACTACTGCAAAACGAGGCAATACTACTTCTTCTCCTGTTGGTTCAGGTTTGATTGGGAACGCATCAATTAAGGCGTCCAATAAATCGCCAGTTCCACTTCCGGAGATACTAGCAAATGTATAATAGTCTCCTAAACCTAGGTTGTAAAATTCAATCGCATCTTTCTCGCGCATCGCATTATCTACCTTGTTTACGGCAAGCAATACAGGCTTAGTTACTTTTCGAAGTAATTTGGCCACCGCATCGTCCATAGGTGTAATCCCTTCTTCGACATCTACTACAAAAATGATTACGTCGGCTTCATCAATGGCTAATTCTACTTGCTTGCGAATTTCGCCTTCAAAAATATCATCTGAACCACGCACATAACCACCGGTATCAATAACCGAAAACTCTTTTCCATTCCATTCACTTTTTCCATAATTTCGGTCACGGGTTACCCCTGAAACTGAATCTACGATAGCTTCTCTTCTTTGGATCAATCGGTTAAAAAGGGTCGATTTTCCTACGTTAGGTCTTCCTACTATGGCTACTATGTTGTTCATAATCTAATTTCAAATATTTTGCAAAGGTACACTATTATTTTGTAAGCTACTACAATGGTGCGTGAAGGATAGGAGTAAAAATCCTTTGTTGCCAAAGATCGGCAACAAAGATTGCAACGGATAGCCTGACCCTTGTGGTCACGCCAAAAAATTAGTTATTGTATCCAAAACGCTTTAACATATTAGCATTGCTTCGCCAATTTTTATTGACTTTTACATACAATTCGATGTGGATTTGTTTGCCAAAGAACTTCTCTAAATCAGCACGGGAATCCATTCCTACTTTTTTCAAAGCAGCACCTTTGTGACCTATGATAATTCCTTTTTGGGTATCGCGCTCCACCATAATCAGGGAACGAATGCGAATGATGTTCTCATCTTCAAAGAATTCCTCTGTTACGATTTCAACCGCATACGGAATTTCTTTGCTGTAGTTCAACAAGATTTTCTCACGAATGGTTTCGTTCACAAAGAAACGTTCCGGTTTGTCTGTCAATTGGTCTTTTGGGTAATAAGCTGGCGATTCAGGAAGCAATTCGATGATGCGTCCAAAAACCTCAGGCACATTGAAATTTTGCAAAGCGGAAATCGGGAAAATTTCAGCATTCGGCACTTTCGCTGTCCAAAAAGCCACTTGCTCTTCTAATTGTTCTTGGTTCGAATTATCGATTTTGTTCAACAACAACAAGACTGGAATTTTGGCGTGGATGATTTTATTAAAAAAGGCATCGTCTTTTAACTCTTGTTCGCCAATTTCGACCATATAAATCAAAATATCGGCGTCTTCAAAAGCCGACTTCACAAAGTTCATCATCGATTCCTGCATTTCATAGGCTGGCTTAATGATTCCAGGCGTGTCAGACAAAACCAATTGAAAATCTTCTCCGTTCACAATCCCCAAAATTCTGTGACGCGTTGTTTGCGCTTTAGAAGTGATAATGGACAACCTTTCGCCAACGAAAGCGTTCATTAAGGTTGATTTTCCTACGTTTGGATTTCCTATGATATTTACAAAACCTGCTTTGTGTGCCATTTACTGCTTTTTATTTTTTGCAAAGGTAGTTATATCAAGCTAATAGAAGAAATAAAAGATTTTTTAATTTTTTTTGTTGCAATAGTCAAATTTGGTTGTATATTTGCACTCGAAACATCGCGGGATAGAGCAGTAGGCAGCTCGTCGGGCTCATAACCCGAAGGTCACAGGTTCGAGTCCTGTTCCCGCTACTAGTTAAACCAAAAACCTCAAGAGAAATCTTGAGGTTTTTTTATGTACTCAAATAAAGCTGAAAATCTTTCTATTTCGTCAACCAAAGATTCGATAATTAAGTCTGAATTGACTACTAAGACAAAACCTCAAAAGCAATTTTGAGGTTTTTTTTGTTTGATAATTACTTATCGATATTGATTACATCTAATTCTTCAAAATGCCATTGTATACAAAATCTTGCTTTTAACTAAATATTAATAGTCGTTGTATTTTATTCTGTGTAATAAACTTTAATTTTAACGACTATGAAAAAGAATAGTACAAAAGGTTTTTACTTCAAGCCCTACGAAGCTCCATTTGAGACTCCGTTTGAAAAGCTGTTTAAAATTTTCAAAGAATTAATTACCCATACTTCGGGTGATTTTGACGAAGCTATCGATTGGTTGCGCCAATTGGATGTGGAATACAAACTAACTGACTCTAATTACACTATAGATGATTTTGTTGAAGACTTAAAGAAAAAAGGCTACATCAAAGAAGAAGTCGATGGTGACGGCAACTCAGGTACAAAAATCACCGCCAAAACAGAACGCGCGATTCGTCAACAAGCCTTGGATCAAATTTTTGGTAACCTGAAACAATCCAAAACAGGAAGTCACAATACCAAATCCACAGGAAAAGGTGACGAACAAACTGGAGAATTTAGAGAATATCGTTTTGGTGATGGATTGGATAACATTTCGATCACCGAAAGTTTACGCAATGCGCAAATTAACAACGGTCTGGACGAATTCAAACTGACAGAAAACGATTTGATTGTGGAGGAATCCAAATTCAAAGCACAAATGAGTACGGTTTTGATGATCGACATCAGCCACAGTATGATTTTATATGGCGAAGACCGTATCACGCCTGCCAAAAAAGTAGCTATGGCATTAGCGGAGTTAATCACCACGCGTTACCCAAAAGATACGATTGATATTTTAGTTTTTGGCAACGATGCCTGGCCCATCAAAATAAAAGATTTGCCCTATTTGCAAGTAGGACCTTACCACACCAACACCGTAGCCGGATTGCAATTGGCGATGGACATATTGCGCCGAAAACGAAACACCAACAAGCAAATTTTCATGATCACTGACGGAAAGCCAAGTTGTGTTAGAGAGAAAAACGGCGACTACTACATGAACAGTAATGGACTAGATCCATACATCACAGAGCAATGTTACAATCAAGCGGCTCAAGCTAGAAAATTACACATTCCAATTACTACGTTTATGATTGCTAGTGACCCGTATTTGCAACAATTTGTGAATCAATTTACCGAAGCCAACCAAGGAAAAGCGTTTTATACCGGCTTAAAAGGTTTGGGCGAAATGATTTTTGAAGATTACGAAACCAACCGAAAAAAGAAAATTAATTAGACAATTGAAATCTATTATGACAATACAAAATATAAATACTTTAGGCGAATTAAAAAAATCCAACTACGTTTCAAAAAACATAAAAGACGAATTGCGAGACAACTTGCGTAACAAAATTAAAGCAGGAGAAGCTGCTTTTGAAGGTGTTCACGGATTTGAAAATACTGTCATTCCAGAACTAGAACGCGCCATTTTGTCGAGACATAATATCAATCTATTGGGTCTACGCGGACAAGCCAAAACACGTATGGCTCGAAAAATGATTGAATTACTAGACGAATACATTCCAGTTGTAGCGGGTTCAGAAATTAACGATGATCCGTTGAATCCTATTTCTCGTTTTGCCAAAGATCTAATTGCCGAAAAAGGTGATGCCACTCCTATTCAATGGCTGCACCGTTCAGAACGATTTTTCGAAAAATTAGCTACACCTGATGTTACTGTAGCCGATCTTATTGGAGATATCGACCCCATCAAAGCCGCTACTTTAAAACTCTCGTATGCTGACGATCGTGTGATTCATTTTGGTATGATCCCAAGAGCCAATCGTTGTATTTTTGTCATCAATGAATTACCTGATTTACAAGCGCGCATTCAAGTAGCCTTGTTTAATATTTTACAAGAAGGCGATATTCAAATCCGTGGTTTTAAATTGAGATTGCCATTGGACTTACAATTTATTTTTACGGCCAATCCTGAAGATTATACCAATCGTGGTAGTATTGTAACCCCATTAAAAGATCGAATTGGTTCTCAAATTCTAACGCATTATTCAGAAACGATAGCCATTGCGCGAACGATAACCCAACAAGAAGCAAAATTGCTTCACCAACAATCAGAATCAATTCACGTTCCTTCTTTAGCGAAAGATTTATTAGAGCAAATTAGTTTTGAAGCCAGAGAAAGTGAATTCATTGATAGCAAAAGTGGCGTAAGTGCTCGTTTAAGTATCACCGCTTATGAAACATTATTAAGTACCGCTGAACGCAGAGCATTACAATCGGGAGCAGAAACAACCACTGTACGTCTATCTGATTTTATGGGCATCATTCCTGCTATTACTGGTAAAGTTGAATTAGTATATGAAGGCGAACAAGAAGGCGCAGCCGCTGTGGCACAACATTTAATTGGCGATGCCATTCATACGTTCTTCCCTGCTTTTTTTCCAAAAATTGAAAAACTAGAACGCGATGCCGATGCTAGCCCATATGCACAACTACTAGAATGGTTCTTTGCCGAAACAGGATTTGAATTATTTGACAACTCCTCTGATGAAGAATATCAAAAAACCTTAGACGCTATTCTACCATTGAATGATTTAATCGAAAAATACCAAGCTGATTTCCCATTGGAAGACCGCTACTTTTTGAAAGAATTCATATTATGGGGTTTGGTTGAATACGACAAATTGAGCAAAGACCGATTTGAAAAAGGCTACCAAATAAAAGACTTGTATAGTAATTACATCAATAAATTGAAAAGTTAAAATAACTTTATTATTATTATGCCATTTCTGTATTAAATAACCTCAAAATTACTTTTGAGGTTATTTATTAATCTAAATACAGTTATCAATTTCGATTTCGTATTTTTGAGAAAATTTATATCCCAAATTGACACCAATATATTCGCACCAAATCTATTCCTCTATTAGTCAACTTCCTGAAAATTGGAACGATTTAGCCGTCTCCACGATTTTCTTATCCAAAGAATATCTTGCTATTCTTGAAAAATCAGCACCAGCCAATATGAGTTGTCATTTTATAGGGCTATTTGAGAACGAAACTTTAGTAGGCATTGCACTATCTCAATTTGTAGATTTAAACCAATTGGCATCTTTTGGAGAACGCGATCAATGTATCAAATCTTCAATTCGAAATGTGGTATTTAAGAATTTCTGTTCCCACATACTATTGATTGGCAACAATACCTTAACTGGTCAAAACGCTTTTGTGATTTCGGAAAAATCAAATCAAACCGAAGTATTAAAAACACTCAAAAAAGCCGTTCTGGCACTTAAAGATATTTTCAAAAACAAAGGCAAGAAAGTACATATTTGTGGGTTAAAAGATTTTTGCGAACCGGAATTAAGCCGATTTGAACTACCCGAATTCGATCCCTATTTGCGTTTTTCTACCCAACCCAACATGATTTTTGCTGTTCGTGAGGAATGGAAAACAGAAGAAGATTATGTGGCTGCCTTGTCCAAAAAATACCGAGATCAATACAAGCGCGCTCGAAAAAAGGCAACAGGATTAGTTAAAAGACAATTGTCTTTGGATGAAATTATAGCACAGGAAGAAGTGATCTACGATTTGTATTTCCATGTAGCCAAAAGTGCACCTTTCAATACCTTCTTTTTACCCAAAAACCACTTTGCCGTTTTTAAAGAACAGCTTCAAGAGAATTTTTTATTTTACGGTTATTTTGAGAATGACAAACTTATTGGCTTCAATACTTTAATCAAAAACGGTAGCGATTTAGATACCTACTTTTTAGGCTACGACGACAGCATTCAAAGAGAAAAAATGCTGTATTTAAACATGTTGTACGATATGATTGGCTATGCCATCAAAGAACAATTTAGCAGTATTATTTTTGCCAGAACTGCATTAGAAATTAAGAGTTCTGTGGGAGCAAAACCTTTAAAAATGTATGGGATGATGCGCCACGATAACAAATTCATCAATTCCCGTTTGAACTTCTTTTTTCGCTATTTAGAACCTGAAATCAAATGGACGGAACGCCATCCATTTCAGGATTAAACTTTTAATCCAAATTATCTATCTCTTCTTGAACAATTTCCCAATCCAAAAGCAATTGGTCTAAATCGGCTTTCTTTTTATTGTAAGCTGTAAAAAAAGAAGCGTCTTCAATGTGTTTGTCATAATTCGACGCCAACATTTTATCGTCGTGTTGAATGTCTTTTTCCAATTGTTGTATCTGACTCTCAATCTTGCTTAGCCTATTCTGTAGGGACTTTCCTTTTTTCTGATCTTCGTAGGATACTTTTTTGTTTTCTTTTGGCGCTTCTTTTTTGGCAATGTCTTTTTTCTCGACTTCGCGCATGTTTTCCAAGTTGCGTTGCTCTAAGAAATAGTTGATATCTCCTAAATATTCTTTAATTTTTTGATCTTTGAATTCGTACACAATATTAGACATACCTTGCAAGAAATCCCTGTCGTGCGAAACTAATAAGAGTGTTCCGCCAAATTTTTGCAAAGCCGCTTTCAATACATTTTTCGATTTGATATCCAAGTGATTCGTTGGCTCATCCATCAACAAGACATTGATGGGTTGTAACAATAATTTACACAAGGCCAAACGGTTTCTTTCGCCTCCAGAAAGTACTTTTACTTTCTTTTCTACATCATCACCACGAAACAAGAAAGAACCCAACATATCACGCACTTTTGAACGATTCGTATCCATTGCCGCATCTTCCATGGTTTGCAACAAGGTAATTTCGCCATCCAAATATTCCGCTTGGTTTTGGGCAAAATAACCCAACTGCACATTATGACCCAATTTAATCGTGCCTTCGTATTTGAACTCGTTCACAATCGCCTTGATAAAAGTCGACTTCCCTTGGCCATTTTGACCCACAAAAGCAATTTTACTTCCGCGTTCCACCAATAAATTAATGTCTTTCAAAATTGTTTTGTCACCGTAGCTTTTGGTCACATTTTCAGCCTCTACTACTACTCTCCCCGGTTCTTTAGATACTGGAAAAGATATATTCATAACCGAATTGTCGTCTTCATCGACTTCAATGCGTTCTACTTTATCTAATTTTTTGATTAACGATTGCGCCATCGAAGCTTTAGAAGCTTTGGCACGGAATTTCTCAATTAGCTTTTCGGTTTCTTCAATTTTCTTAGCTTGATTTTTTTGGGTAGCCAATTGCTTTTCGCGAATTTCATGACGTAATTCTAAATATTGCGAATAGGGTTTATTGAAATCATAGGCTTTCCCAAGTGAAATTTCAATTGTTCTATTGGTCACATTGTCCAAAAACATTTTATCATGAGAAACAATCACAACGACTCCCGGAAAATTGCGTAAAAAACCTTCTAGCCAAATGATACTCTCTATATCCAAGTGATTCGTTGGTTCATCCAGCAACAAAATATCATTGGATTGCAATAATAATTTAGCCAACTCAATACGCATTCTCCAACCTCCAGAAAACGTCTCCGTTTGGTTATTGAAAACCTCTCTTTTAAATCCTAATCCCAACAGAATTTTTTCGGTATCACCTACGTAATTATAGCCGCCTAATAATTCAAATCGGTGGGTATAATCGGATAAATCATTAATGATTTGGGAATATTCTTCACTTTCATAGTCGGTTCTTGTAACCAATTGGTGATTGATTTCTTCTAGCTTTTTTTCGACAATTTTAATTTCGGTAAACGCTTCATAGGCCTCTTCCAAAACCGTCCTTCCTTGTTCAAAATCGATGTCTTGTCGAAGAAAACCCATCTTGATTTCTTTCTCTTGAGCGATACTTCCTGAATCTGGAGCAAAATCACGTGCTAAGATTTTAAGCATGGTCGATTTTCCTGCCCCATTTTTTCCTACAAGACCTACTCGATCTCCAGCACCAAGGCGAAAAGTAACTTCTTCAAATAAATAAGAACCTCCGAATGAAACGGATAAATTGTGGATATTAAGCATAGTTTGTGACTAATGTTACAATGGTACTTTTAAAATAATGTACCTTTGTTAAAAATTTTTGCAAATGTTAAAAAAAGGATCCAAACTAAATAGTATTTTAACAGGAAGTTGTCCTAAATGTCAAAATGAAAGCATGTATGTGGATAAAAATCCATTGCATTTAGGAAAAGTGCTCAAAATGAATGAAAATTGCAGCCATTGCGGCTTGAAATATCAAATTGAACCTTCTTTCTTTTATGGCGCCATGTATGTAAGTTATGGTTTAAATGTTGCGGTGGGTGTTGCGGCTTTTATTATTGCCAATGTATTTTTAAGTTTGGACTTAGTGCAAAGTTTTATTGCCATTATTGGAATGGTAGTATTAGCCTTCCCTTTTGTGGTACGTTGGGCAAGAAATATTTACATTAACATGTTTATTTCTTATGACCCAAACGCCTCTCAAGAATAAATCAGTTACTTCTTTTTATTAGCAAAACGTTGAATATCAATTTCCTTAACCAATGGAATTTGGTTTTCAATTGCATCGTATAGGGCTTTTGCCATAGCTGGCCCTAACATTACCCCTCGGGTTCCTAAGCCATTCAATACGTGAATTCTATTGTATTCAGCATGGGTTCCCACTAAAGGTCTTCGATCACGAACGGTGGGACGGACGCCTGCAAAATGGGAAATAATTTCAAAATCACAATCAATAATTTCTCGAATTCGAGCTACTAACTCAGTTTTTCCATCCTCAGTAGGCACGGCTGTTTTATCTTTCCAATTGTAGGTTGCTCCTACTTTGAACAAATCATTGCCTAATGGCAAAATAAAGACGCTGGTGTTGATAATTACATCTAAATCTAGTCCAGCTGCTTTAATAATAAACAACTCCCCTTTGGTACCGTCTAATGGCAAATGATTGAAAAACGGATTGGCATGTAAACCAAAACCTTCTGCAAAAATGATGTGCTTGGCTTGAATGTCTTTATACTGAACAAAATTCTCCTCGACATTAACCTCTGAATAATCAAATGATTCTTGGCGAAACCAATTAGTAGCAGTCAAATAATTTCGATAGGCAGCTAATAATGAAGCCGTATCCACATAACCCGTATGAAGTACTTCGCCATAACCACAAGGAGCCGTAATACCTTTGTATTCTTTAAAATGTAATTCTGTTGACAAAAACGGAGCTAAGTTAGCTTTATCAGAAGCTGCAAACCAATTGTTTTGTTCTTCCACAGAAAAGAACTTTCTGAGGATTGGCATTTTATAATCAAATTGCTGTTCAATTCTAGGCTTTAATTGCGCATAAAAAGCATTCATAGCAACCAATTGTGATTGCGCTTCCCAAACCTCACTAAACCGCTTTAAAATAACCGGATTGTACAATCCTCCCGCAATTTTAGAAGAGCTTTGCGAGTCGTTATCAACTACCAAAATCGTTTTGTTGTGTTGTAAGGCTTCTTCGGCAAAAGAAATCCCTGCTAACCCACAACCCACAATTAAATAATCAATCATAATTCTATTTTGAATACTACAAAGTAAGTACTTAAAAGAAAAAACTCCTGCCTTTCGGTAAGAGTTTTTCGTTTATTGTAAAAAAATGTTTTAATAGTTCCACATATCTTGCTCGAAACTACGAATTTTATCTTTAACTCGATCTGATTCCAACAATTGATTCTGTGCATTTTCTTTCATGTAATCTTTTATATCTCTATCGCCATACACGTTTTCTTCTTTATAAATGACACTATTAAAACGACGTGAATTCAATATCTGATCGAATGAAATTGGCATAGCTGCATTTTTTTCATTGAAAGCAGTAGCTCTGTATAAAGTTTCTCTTGCATCAGGAAAGAATACCCAAAATAACTCAATAAAATCGGGATCTTCACTGTTCATAGTATAAACATCTGGAGTAACCGGACAAATTCCTAATAAACGATATTTCAATTCACTTTGACGTTTATCAAAATACCAAACCCCTTTGATTTTATATTGTGTCACATCCTGAGAAGTCAAATCTTGTTGAACGATATATTCAGGAGATATTTTAGAACCAGCATTCAATTGTTCTCTACCTGCATCTGTTGTATCAATACGAGACAAAGAAGCCTTGATATCTTTAAATGATTTTTTAGTATTGAAATAACTATCGGTATAAACCTCTGTGATTTTACCCTTTTTAATTCCTTTAATTAACACATCATACAACGAACGTCTCTCAGGACCTATATTAGCTGTGTCAATAGGGAAATACAATGGAAAATTAATTTTCTCTCCCAAGTCAATTATCTCCCAAGTGGTTTTACTCATCAAAATATCTCTATCATGAACATACCCATAAGCTAATGGTTTGTCATTATCCGAATTCTTTTGAGCAGTAGACTTAACTCCAATTTGGCTCGGTGTTTTTGCATTAAGCAAATTAGATTGACCAAAAGAAGCTATACTGCAACTGATAGAAAAAATAGCTATTAAAAAACTTTTAACGTTCATCATATTGAAAATATTGAGTAGTTAATTAATCTACTTGTTATTGTATTTCATAAATTACTGGAGCTGTTCTTGGCAACATATAACTGCCTGCTCCTACTAATTTTGTTTTTATTTCAGAAATGGTAACTTGATCTCCTCTTCCAGCTTTTGCTAAAACAGCTTTACATTGACCATTTAATTTATTTCCAGGAACTACTATTGTAGGCTGTCCTGTAACTTTAAAGTTAAATCCAACAACATCCAAACCAACTTCAAAATCAAAATCAACTAATTTTGCACCCACTGTAGAAATTTCTAAACTAGATTTAGGCCCTTTTACAACGCCCATTTCTCCTCTTATTGTTCCTACTGGACCCGGAATTCCTTTAATTCTAAACGTCTTCTTATCAGAAACTTTAGAACCGTCAGGCAATGTACCTGTAACATTTATTACAGCTTCATTTCCAGCGCCAGGATTCATTACGTATTTCCCCGCTCCAACAGAACGCAATCCAGGACCACTCGCTGAAACCTTATCAGCTGCAACTCCTGCAAAAGAAATAGACATTGGATTAGATACCCCTCTATAAACTACATTCATCTTATCTGCAGAAATAGTAGCTGAATTTGGACGAGGTACTACTACATATTTCCCTTCAAAAGACAGAGGAATCGTTTCGCCGTCTTGAACAAATGTAAACTTACCATTGATTTTTTGCTCACCAACACCACCTGCAGTCAATGATATCTTGGCTTGACCATTTTCTAGTTTACCTGGTCCTTGAAAAGAAGTCGGTTTTGTATTAGCATCATACTTTCCTAAAACAACTTTTCCAGTAACTTTCTCTCCTTGATAATAGGCATTTTTATCTAATACTACCAAAGCAGTAAAATTTTTCATAGAAGACGCTTCAACAGCGGCTTTTCCTAACAAAATACTATATATATCTGCTTCAGCTTTCTTAACATCATTTTGAAAAGAGGTAATCTTTGTTAATGAAGCAATTGCAGGAAAACCTTTAAAGTGGTAATCTAAATATTTTTTAGTTACGCCTTCACTATCCACAACATCAACTGTAGCAAATTTGGTGGTAATCTCGGCTAAAACACCTTTCAGCTTACTATTATTTCCAACTGCTGTTTTCATGTCTGCAACATATTTTGAGAAAGTAGCAACAATATCATTCCCTTTAGCTGAATAACCATCTCCTTCAAACCATCCTTCATCAATTACAGGTCCTCTATCCATTGCTTCATATGGCAATTTACCTGTTTCCTCATCTACTTCAATTCCTTCAGTAGCATCTGATTTTAAAGTTCCTAAATATTCATAAAAATTCTTAGAAATTTTGGCTACTTTATTTGCATCTGCAGCCGCTTGAATAAAGTGGGCATCTTCACCCGCTTTTTTATCTAATGCTTGCAGCATACTTGCATTCATTGACTCTGCACTTAAGTTTGCAGCATCAAATTTTTCATTCATCAATCCAAAAGCTGAAAGCACTTCTTTGGACATATTCAAAGCTAACATTGCGATGAAAACCAGATACATCAGGTTTACCATCTTCTGTCTAGGACTTAATTTTCCTCCTGCCATTGTTTTTAAAATAATTAGTTAGTAAAGTAATTTAGTTTAAAACTAATTATTATCCTTTGTTACCCATTGCAGAAAGCATTCCTCCGTATACTGCATTTAAGGAAGCAATATTAGCGGTCATAGATTGCATTTGTTGTTTCAACATAGCTGCATTTTCAGCAATATCTTTATTAGCCTCAGCGTTTACAGACGCACTTTCTAATTGTAATTTATACAAACTATTTAATGACTCCATTTGAGCTGCTGCTTTTGATAATTCTTCACTGTATTTCTTAGTTGAAGCTAAAGAGTCAACTGTTGGTGCAATTCCTTTTGCTGCCGATTCGAAATTTTTTATGCTATTACCTAAACTAGCCATTAATTCTCCATCAATTTTAGCTTCTTTCAACATTGCATCTAATTTTTGAGAAAGCAACCCGTCAGCATCAGTAACTTCTTCTTTCTTTTTTGATTTAGTTTTAGCTTCTCCACCAGCTAATTCAGGATATACTAACGACCAATCTAAATCTTCTTCTGGCTTATCAAATGCAGATAAAGCAAAAATAAAAGCTTCAGTTAAAAGTCCTACAACTAATAATTCACTTGCTCCTGTCCAGTGTTGAATTTTGAATAATGCTCCTACAATTACTACTGCCGCTCCCATTCCGTAGGCGAAATTCATTCCTTTTTTGCTAATTAATGCCATAACTATTAGTTCTAAATTTTATTTTCTTTTTTTACTATTTTGATCTTTATTTACTTTTTTGGTAGAAATTTTTTGAGTCCCCATGTAATCTTGAACTGTTCTGAACCCAATGTAACTTCTTGCCGAATCTGCGTATTCATAATCTCTAGTTGAAACTTGTAACATATAAGCAACATCTTTCCAAGATCCACCACGAACTACTTTTCGTTTATTTTTACTATCTTGAACATTTGGATTCATGGATGAAACATATTCATACGCCCCAGCATCATACGATGTTGAAGTCCACTCCGCTACATTTCCGGCCATATTGTACAAATTATATCCATTTGGATCATATGATTTCGCTTCCACGGTATACAATGCATTATCAGAAGCATAATCACCTCTTCCAGGTTTGAAATTGGCTAAAAAACAACCTCTGTCATTTTTAATGTAAGGACCACCCCAAGGATAGGTTGCAGATTGCAAACCTCCTCTAGCAGCATATTCCCATTCAGCCTCAGATGGCAATCTAAATTTATTGACTAAATCTCTACCTTTCTTTTTAGACTTTACATAGCTATTCTTATACATAGTTCTCCATTCACAAAAAGCTATTGCTTGAGATTGTTTGACACCAACTACAGGATACTCTCCATATGCCTTGTGCCAAAAATAATCATTATGCATTGGCTCATTGTAGGAGTAATTATAATCTTTAATCCAAACTGTAGTATCTGGATATACTTTAACTTGTTCTGTTTTTATAAAATCTTGTCTTTTACCTCCTTTAGATTTTGCAGCAGCCTGAATATCCATCCATGAATAACGGAATTTTAACTTATCTACATCTATGGTACGTAATCCATTGTAGGAAGCTTCTAAAGGCAAATACATTGAATCCATAACCTCTGAATAGTATTCATCTGGATATTTATTCGTTTCCTTAATTAGTTTTACTTTAGTATTTAATTTTCTACCAGCATATTCATTGTCACCAGTACCAACACTATAATAATTATCATACATGTACTTTTCATAGGCGGTCATTTTAGCTGGATCGGTGTCATTAAATGCAAAGTCACCAATACTGCCAGAATTTTTACCTTTTCCATTGGCATTTGCTTTTTGACCATTCAAATCGGCTAAAATTGCCAAACGCATTCGAATAGTTGAGTCTTTTACCCATTCTACAAACTGTCTGTATTCATTGTTGGTTATTTCGGTTTCGTCCATGTAAAATGAAGGCACTGTTACCGTTTTAGTGGTCGCATCTTCAATCCCTGCTAAATCCTGTTCTGACTTACCCATAATGAATGAACCCCCAGTAACCAAAGCCATTCCGAAAGGTTTTTCCGGATGCCAACTAGCCCCTTTTGATCCTACTAACTCTCCTTTACCTCCAGATTTTCCACAACTAATTAAAAGTGTCAGAATTGCTGTAAATGCAATGAAATTCTTCATATAATTTGGCGTTATATTTTCTTTATTTTTCAATGTGTAAACCTATTTATTATTTTTATAAAATGCAATTTTTTTATTTAGAATGCTTTTTAGTACAAAAAAACACCTTAAATAGTGTTTTTTCGTTGTGCTTTCCACCAGCGTTCTGGCAATTCTTGGTCACATGCCATTAGATATTCTTCATGAGAACAAGGTAATAACGTGTTTCGTTTTAATTTATTGTTACCATTAACCGTGAATGGGATTTCAATCCACCATCGATCTGTTTTATCACTCTTATAAAAAATTAATTCTTCCTCTTCTGTAGGAACAATGTATTTCGAATAATTCTCTCTACTACCAAAAGGATATTCATTGGAACGATAATGAAACCCTTCTATAAAATACCAAACAATTTGTGCTATTAATACCGATTCTTGTTCAGTATCATTATGATTAAAAATACCAAAAGAACTTACTTTATCACTAATTCCAGCATACCTAGCTAATGCACAAATTTCCTTGCCGTTAAATCCATTTGGAATAAATGGTGTGAAATTTCCGGAATCGGATGATTTAACAGAATTCATATCTAAGCTTACTAAATCAGCATCACGAAAAACAGGCTCAGCTATGGCAATAGTATTTGCAACTTCACCCAAACGGTAGGCGTCAAAAAATAATTTTTCTACCAAGTCAATTTCTTCTTGGGAATTAAAATAAGTTTGATATCCAATATTGCAATAATTAAATAAATTATTGGGTTCTTCAATTATAATTTTTGTCAAATACGAGGATGCCGAAACAATATCACTTTCTTTACCAAAATCAAACTTACTATCAACAGCTACTAAATTGACCATCTGTTCTAAATTGTCATAGGCTCTGTAAAGTGCGTATGTCAAATCTTGAGATCCTCCTATAACCAGAGGAATAACTTTGTTTTTTATCAAATTAGACGCTACTTTCTTCAAAGCAAAATAGGTATCCTCCTTTGAATTACCCCCAAGTATGTCTCCAAAATCTGCTATAGAAACATCCCAATTTCCTGGAAACATTCCGTACAATTCTTTTCGAATTGCCAATAAATCAATCTCAGGATTACAAATTGTGTTACCACGATTTTCCAATACACCAATAATCCCAATAGATACCTTACTTACTTCAGGAAATGCTTCCGAAGTATGTAGAACGACCTTACTACCCAATTGCTGGGAAGACAAACCATTGATGTAATCAATGATTTCAGAATCTAGTGGTGAAAGAAAATCAAATTCCATTTTTTATTTCTTTTTTGCAGTCGTCTTTTTTGCAACAGTCGCTTTTTTAGCTGGTGCCTTTTTAGCAGGTGTTTTCTTAGCAATCAATTCTTGAACTTCTTCTAAGGTTAACTTACTTGCATCCACGTCTTTGCTTAATTCAATTTTGATTTTACCTTTTGTAATCACTGAACGTCCCCAACGGGCTTTTTCAACCAAGATACCTTCTGCAGACCAATTATGAATTACTTTGTCAATGTTTTTTTGCAATTTATCTTCTATCAATTCTTCAATGTCAGATTGAGATAAGTTGTCAAAATTGTATTTCTTACTTACATTAATAAATAGTCCATCCCATTTGATAAAAGCCCCAAAACGACCTACTCCTTTTTGCACACCTAATCCTTTATAGATGGCAATTGGAGCATCGGCCTGAGCTTTTTCATCTATCAATTCTTGTGCTCTTTCCATAGCGATATCCAAAGGATCTTCTCCTTTTGGCAAAGAAATAAAAGCGGCTCCATGTCGAATATAAGGTCCATAACGTCCATTACTAACCTCAACCTCTTCGCCTTTGTACAAACCTAAATTTTTAGGCAATAAAAACAAATTTAAAGCATCCTCTAAAGTAATGTTTCCTATATTTTGATCGATTTTTAAACTAGCAAATTTCTTATCTTCATCTTCAGCATCGCCAATTTGAGCCATCGGTCCAAATTTTCCTAAACGAACCGAAACTGGTTTTCCTGTTGCAGGATCAGTACCTAAAATTCGCTCTCCACTTTCTCTATCGGCATTGGCTTCTACGTCTTTCACATTAGGATGAAACTTATCGTAAAATTCCTGCATCATGATAGCCCATTCAATATTTCCTTCAGCAATTTCGTCAAAATCTTGCTCTACTTTTGCCGTAAAATTATAATCTAAAATAGCCCCGAAATTTTTTACTAAGAAATCCGTAACAATAGTTCCAATATCTGTTGGTACTAATTTTCCTTTGTCGGAACCAGTATTTTCTTTTAATACTTTCTCCCCTACTTTGCCGGATTGCAAGGTCAGTTGGGTATATTTTCTTTCTTGACCTTCTAAATTGCCTTTTTCAACATAATTTCTATTAATAATAGTCGAAATAGTTGGTGCATAAGTAGATGGTCGTCCAATCCCTAATTCTTCTAATTTTTTTACCAAAGATGCCTCAGTATATCGTGCTGCAGCTCTCGAATATCTTTCCGTAGCTGTGATAAAGTTATTATCTAAACGTTCGTTTACTTTTAGTGCAGGCAACATTCCTTCTTGCTCTTCTTCATCCTCATCATTGCCTTCCAAATACACTTTCAAGAAACCTTCAAAAAGTAATACTTCTCCCGAAGCGGTAAAGACTTCGCTATGATTGTTCGCTTCAATTTTCACATTGGTACGTTCCAATTCAGCATCACTCATTTGTGAAGCCAAAGTTCGTTTCCAAATCAAATCATACAAACGCGCTTGATCTCGATCAATATTTACAGTGTGACGTGACATATCAGTAGGACGAATTGCTTCGTGTGCTTCTTGAGCTCCTTTGCTTTTATTAGCAAAAGTACGTGGTTTAGAAAACTCTTTTCCGTACGATTTAATGATCTCTGCCTGAGCAGCATCCATAGCCTCTTTTGACAAGTTCACGCTATCAGTTCTCATGTAGGTAATTAACCCTGCCTCATACAAACGTTGAGCTAATTGCATGGTAATTCCAACTGGAAGATACAATTTACGAGCAGCTTCCTGTTGTAAAGTAGAAGTGGTAAATGGTCCTGTTGGGGATTTTTTTGTAGGTTTTGTTTCTAACTCTCCTACTTTATAGGTGGAAGCGATATTTTTTTGTAAAAAATCTTCGGCTTCTTTTTTAGTATTGAAATTTTTAGGCAACTTCGCCTTCACTGTTTTTCCAGCTTCGTTTGTAAACTCAGCAGCAACAGAATAACTAGCTACAGCTTTGAAGTTTTGTATCTCGCGTTCGCGTTCTACAATCAAACGAACAGAAACAGATTGTACACGTCCAGCCGAAAGTCCGCCTTTCACTTTTCTCCATAATACTGGAGATAATTCATACCCCACTAAACGGTCTAATACACGACGTGCTTGTTGTGCATTGACTAAATTATAATCAATTTCACGAGGATTATCAATAGCTTTTAGAATTGCTGTTTTTGTGATTTCGTGGAAAACAATTCGTTTTGTTTTCTTTTTGTCTAATTTTAATTCTTCGGATAAGTGCCAAGAAATAGCTTCTCCTTCACGGTCCTCATCGGAAGCCAACCAAACCATTTCGGCATTTTTTGACAAGGTTTTCAGTTTGCTAACCAACGCTTTTTTATCGGCCGAAACTTCATATTTAGGTTTGAAACCATTTTCAACATCTACTCCAATTTCTTTGGAAGGCAAGTCGGCAATATGTCCATAACTTGATTCAACTTGATAGTCACTTCCTAAAAATTTTTCGATTGTTTTAGCCTTTGCAGGTGATTCCACTATAACTAAATTCTTTGCCATATACCGTTTGTTTGTAGGTGCAAAAGTATGTGATTTTTTTAAATTTTATGTTTATTAAATTTTAAAAGTAAATTTTATCGATTAAAAACGCTTTTCAACGATAGGATATTTATTAAATATATTCTGACTTAAAATCATTAATTAAATACGTACTTTTAAAATACAAACCTGAATTTACATTTAAGAAAGACTTCTAAATTAGTGTTAAAACTAGACTGCCATCTTGTCATATTTCTTAAAATTGACGTATATTTGCACTTTGAAAAATGAAAATGGAAAAAGTAATTGAAGAAAGCAAACAAGGGGAAAGCCTTGCTTTAGAACATAAAAAAGAAAATACAAAAAAACTATTTATAGAAAGTTATGGCTGTGCAATGAATTTTTCAGACAGTGAAATCGTAGCTTCTATACTGTCCGAAAATGGTTTTAATACCACTCAAGTATTAGAAGAAGCCGACTTGGTTTTGGTCAATACTTGTTCGATTCGTGATAAAGCTGAACAAACGATTCGCAAACGTTTAGAAAAATACAATGCCGTAAAACGCATCAATCCTAAAATGAAAGTGGGAGTTTTAGGTTGTATGGCTGAGCGTTTAAAAAGTCAGTTTTTGGAAGAAGAGAAAATAGTGGATTTAGTCGTAGGCCCTGATGCTTACAAAGATTTACCAAATTTACTTGCCGAAGTGGAAGAAGGACGTGATGCCATAAATGTGATACTTTCCAAAGAAGAAACCTACGGCGATATTGCTCCGGTTCGATTGATGAGTAATGGAATTACTGCTTTGGTTTCTATTACGCGTGGTTGCGATAATATGTGTACGTTTTGCGTTGTCCCTTTCACACGTGGTCGTGAACGTAGCCGCGAGCCACAAAGTATATTAAAAGAAATTCAAGACTTGTGGGATAATGGGTTTAAAGAAATTACCCTGCTAGGACAAAATGTAGACAGCTATTTATGGTACGGTGGTGGGTTGAAAAAAGATTTTGAAAACGCTAGCGAAATGCAAAAAGCAACTGCGATTGGGTTTGACCAGTTATTAGAAACGGTTGCCCAAACATTTCCTAAAATGCGCATCCGATTTTCGACATCCAATCCGCAAGACATGCACGAAGAAGTGCTTCATGTTATTGCTAAATACCCTAACATTTGCAAACACATTCACTTGCCTGTTCAATCAGGAAGTAATCGAATTCTAAAAGAGATGAATCGTTTGCATACACGTGAAGAATACATGACTTTGATTGACAAAATCAGAACTATTATACCCAACTGTTCCATTTCGCAAGATATGATTGCCGGTTTCCCAACAGAGACTGAAGAAGATCATCAAAACACCTTAAGTTTAATGGACTATGTGAAATATAATTTTGGTTATATGTATTCCTATTCAGAACGCCCAGGCACTTTAGCCGGACGCAAAATGGAAGACGATGTTACTGAAGAAACCAAAGCAAGACGCTTACAAGAAATTGTTGATTTACAACAACAACACGCTTGGTACCGATCTGAAGAATTTATAGGGCAAACCGTAGAAGTATTGGTTGAAAAAGTCTCTAAAAAATCAAAAGAAGAATTTTCAGGACGCAATTCACAAAGTATTACAGTGGTATTTCCCAAGGAAAATTATAAAATAGGTGATTTTGTCAATGTGAAAATTACTTCTTGCACCAGCGGAACTCTAAAAGGCGAAGCTATTGGATTAAGTGAAATGAATTAATACAAGTTTAAAGTATCTTGTTTAAACAAAAAAAATGGAAACAGTTCAATCAATAAAACAACGATTTGAAATTATTGGGAATGACCCAAAATTAAATCGCGCCATAGAAAAAGCTATACAAGTGGCTCCAACCGATATTTCGGTTTTAGTAATTGGGGAAAGTGGTGTTGGAAAAGAAAGCATTCCAAAGATAATTCATTCGCTATCACATCGAAAACACGGAAAATATATTGCTGTCAACTGCGGAGCTATTCCTGAAGGAACTATTGATAGTGAACTTTTTGGTCACGAAAAAGGTGCATTTACTGGAGCTACAAATACTCGTGAAGGCTATTTTGAAGTGGCTAATGGCGGAACTATTTTCTTAGATGAAGTGGGCGAATTGCCTTTAACCACTCAAGTGCGTTTGTTGCGTGTATTAGAAAATGGCGAATTTATAAAAGTGGGGTCCTCTCAAGTACAAAAAACCAACGTAAGAATTGTGGCTGCCACCAATGTAAATTTATTCAACGCAATCGAAAAAGGGAAGTTTAGAGAAGATTTATACTATCGTTTGAGTACTGTTGACATTGGATTACCTCCTCTTCGCGATCGTAAAGAGGACATTCATTTATTATTCAGAAAATTTGCAGCTGATTTTGCTCATAAATACAAAATGCCAGCATTAAAATTGGATGAAAATGCCGTTCAGTTGTTACAGAAATTTCGTTGGAGCGGTAACATTCGCCAGTTGCGAAATGTCGCTGAACAACTATCAGTGTTAGAAACCACTCGAGATATCAATGCACTCACATTACAGTCCTACTTGCCTACTGAAGGCACGCATTTGCCTTCAGTAGTTAGCGACAAAAAAAGCGATAGTGATTTCAATACCGAAAGAGAAATTTTATACAAAGTACTTTTTGACATGAAAAGTGATTTGCATGATTTGAAAAAACTCACATTAGAGTTAATGAAAAACGGCAGTTCGAAAGTACAGGAAACGAATCAAAATTTAATCAAGAAAATCTACGGTTCGCAAGAAAACGAAAACGAAATTCATTTTGAAGAAACGCCAAGAGCAGCTATTTTAAATACTCCCAAAGAGGAAATAGAAGAATACGACGACGAAGAGGATCACTATCTTTTTGCTGAAACTATTGAAGCTGAAGAAGAAATTCTAAAATTAGAACAAAAGGAAATCGAAATGATCAAACGCTCGTTGGAAAAAAACAAAGGAAAAAGAAAAGCAGCAGCCGATGAATTAGGAATTTCAGAGCGTACTTTATATCGGAAAATAAAACAATTTGACCTTTAATATTTATCAATTTATTTTGAATATCTTTGGGTTTTTAAACCAAAAAATGAAAAACATATTTTACCTATATAGCATTTTAATTGCGTTAGTGTTTTCTAGTTGTTCTGTTTATAATTTTACAGGGACTGGAAAAATTGATGCAAAAACATTTCAAGTGAACTTTTTTCAGAATAATGCAGAAATAATAGAACCTGGAATAGACAGAACGTTCACTTTAACTTTACAAGACTTAATTCAAAATCAAACTAATTTAAACTTGGTTAAAAATGGTGCCGATTTAACCTATGAAGGGGAAATAGTTGATTACAGAATTAGCCCAATGACGGCTACCGCTGACCAACAAGCCTCTCAAAATAGATTGAAAATTAGAGTTAATGTACGATTTACCAATAAAAAAACGGAAAAAGATGATTTTGAAAAAACATTTGAATTCTTCTATGATTATCCAGCCACCTCACAACTTAATGGAACTATTTTGAATAAAGCTTTGGATGATATTTTCGAAAGAATTACACAAGATATTTTCAACGAATCATTAGCAAAATGGTAATACAACTAATGATTTGTTTATTTGTAAATTCATTAAATCGAATTCACTATAAACCAATAAATTACTAAACATACAACCTTTATGAATGTAACAGATTATACATATTTAATTAATAAACCCGAAGCTATCAATGAAAAGCAAACAGAATCTTTGACACATGTGTTAGAAGATTTTCCTTATTTTCAAAGTGCAAGAGCTCTACGTTTAAAAGGTTTGTATAATCAAAATAGTTTCAAATATAATAACGCTTTAAAAGTTACAGCGGCCCATACAACGGATCGAACTGTTTTGTTTGATTTTATTACATCGGACACTTTTACAGCAATTCAAAAAGGTTATTATGACAAAAAAGTCCTAGAACTCCTAGATATAAATGTTATCGATAGCGAAATCATTGTTGCTAAAGAAAATAAAGAGGTTGAAGATACCCTTGAAACTTTTAGTTTATCATCAAGCATAAGTGTTAAATCTAACGAGTCAAAAGCAACAGAAGAAAAATTAGAGGTGGGCAAACCGTTGGATTTTTCTTCTAATGAAAAACATTCTTTTCAAGAATGGCTGCAACTATCTAGAATTCAACCGATAAATAGAGATAGTGGATATAAGAAACAAGCCACTTCATCAATTAACGAAACTCAAAAGAAAAAACTGGAATTAATCGATAAATTTATTGAAACCAATCCAAAAATTCCAGCAGTAAAACAAGGAGCTTCCACTCATTCAACTTTCGACTTAAACAAAGAAGATCATTCTATGTTAATGACAGAAACATTAGCCAAAGTGTATCTAGAACAAAAAAAATATCAAAAGGCTATTCTAGCATATGAAATATTAATTTTGAAATATCCAGAAAAAATTAGTTTCTTTGCAGACCGCATTTCGGACATTAAGATTTTACAACAAAATAACAATAATTAACAATGAGCACATTTTCAATTTTTTTAGTTTTAATTACAATAGTTTGCTTTCTATTGGTAGTAGTAATCATGGTTCAAAACCCTAAAGGAGGCGGTTTATCTTCTTCAATTGGTGGATCTCAAATGTTAGGTGGTGTTCAAAAAACTACTGACTTTTTAGATAAAAGTACTTGGACATTAGCAACTATTTTAATTGCACTTATTTTACTTTCAAGCTTAAGCTTTACCGGTTCTTTAAGTGATACTGATTCTAAAATCATAGAAAAGACAGAAGCTCCAGCTACTACACCAACAACGCCTGCTGCACCAGTAGCTCCGGCTACTAAATAAGTAGTAATCAATATACAAAAATGCCAGCCTGTCAAAGCTGGCATTTTTTTTAGGAAAAAATGTCAGTAAAAATGGGATGGCATAATTTCTGAAATAGCAGAATCATTCAAATAAAATAATTTTAAAACATACAATCATGGGATTAAACATTAAACCGCTTTCAGACCGCGTTCTAATTGAACCAGTTGCCGCAGAGACTAAAACTGCATCAGGAATATTTATTCCAGATACTGCGAAAGAAAAACCACAAAAAGGAACTGTTGTTGCTGTTGGTAATGGTACCAAAGACCACACTATGACTGTGAAAATTGGTGATACCGTACTTTACGGAAAATATGCCGGTACCGAATTAAAATTAGAAGGTAAAGATTATTTAATTATGCGAGAAGACGATATTCTAGCAATTATCTAATCAAATAAACGAATCAATAAAAAAATAGTAAAATGGCAAAAGATATAAAATTTGATATTGAAGCACGTGACGGATTAAAACGTGGTGTAGATGCATTAGCTAATGCAGTAAAAGTAACTTTAGGACCAAAAGGACGTAATGTTATTATTGGAAAAGCTTTTGGTGGACCAAACGTAACCAAAGATGGTGTTACAGTAGCTAAAGAAATCGAATTGCAAGACCCATTAGAAAATATGGGAGCTCAAATGGTAAAAGAAGTTGCTTCTAAAACCAATGATTTAGCTGGAGATGGAACAACAACTGCAACTGTTTTGGCACAAGCTATCGTAAAAGAAGGTTTGAAAAACGTTGCTGCTGGTGCAAATCCAATGGATTTAAAAAGAGGAATCGACAAAGCAGTAGAAGCTATTGTGGAAGACTTGACTAAACAAGCCAAAGTAGTTGGAAGCGACTCTGAAAAAATCAAACAAATTGCTTCAATCTCAGCAAACAATGACGAAGTAATTGGTGAGTTAATCGCTAATGCTTTTGCAAAAGTGGGTAAAGAAGGAGTAATCACTGTAGAAGAAGCTAAAGGTACTGATACATTTGTTGATGTTGTGGAAGGAATGCAATTTGACAGAGGATACCTTTCTCCATATTTTGTGACAAATCCAGAAAAGATGGAGGCGGAATTAGAAAGCCCGTACATTTTATTGTACGATAAAAAAGTATCTTCTTTAAAAGAATTACTACCAGTATTAGAGCCAGTAGCACAATCAGGAAAACCATTATTGATTATCGCTGAAGATGTTGATGGTGAAGCTTTATCAACTTTAGTAGTCAATAAATTACGAGGTGCCTTAAAAATTGCTGCTGTAAAAGCCCCTGGGTTTGGAGACAGAAGAAAAGCCATGCTAGAAGATATTGCTATCTTAACTGGTGGAACTGTAATCTCTGAAGAAAGAGGTTATACTTTGGAAAACACAACAATTGAGATGTTGGGTACTGCAAAAAGAGTAACCATAGACAAAGACAACACTACCATTGTTAGTGGCGCAGGTGATGCGGATACAATCAAAAACCGTGTGAACCAAATCAAAGGTCAAATGGAAACTACTACATCTGACTACGATAAAGAAAAATTGCAAGAGCGTTTGGCTAAATTAGCTGGAGGTGTAGCCGTATTGTATGTTGGAGCTGCTTCTGAAGTAGAAATGAAAGAGAAAAAAGACCGTGTAGATGATGCACTTCACGCAACTCGTGCAGCTGTTGAAGAAGGAATTGTTGCCGGTGGAGGTGTTGCTTTATTAAGAGCAAAAGCAGTTTTAAGCAAAGTTAAAGCGGACAATGCTGATGAAGCAACCGGAATCCAAATCGTTTCTCGTGCTGTAGAAGCGCCTTTGAGAACTATTGTTGAAAATGCTGGCTTAGAAGGTTCTGTTGTAGTGGCAAAAGTTGCTGAAGGAAAAGGTGATTTTGGTTACAACGCTAAAACAGACGAATATGTTGATATGCTAAAAGCAGGAATCATTGATCCTAAGAAAGTAACTCGTGTAGCCTTAGAAAATGCAGCTTCTGTTGCTGGAATGATCTTGACTACAGAATGTGCTTTGATAGATATTAAAGAAGAATCGGCACCAAGTCCAATGGGCGGAGGTATGCCAGGAATGATGTAATTCCATTTACGAAGTACGATATACGAAGTACGAAGTAACTATTTAAATAAAAAAACCGAAGTAAAAACTTCGGTTTTTTTATTTAATATTATTTATCCTGTGGTCGTTTTTTAAATAATTTCAAAAATACTGGAAAGGTAGATATCAAAATGATTCCAATAACAATCATTTCTATATGTTCTTTCAAATCAATACCATAATTTAAAAACACGCCGTATAAGTAGTGTCCTGAAAATACCAGAATAAAAGACCATAAAAAGGAACTCAAAGTATTAAAAAACATGAATTTCTTTTTATCCATAGAAACGATTCCGGCAACTATGGGTGCAAAAGTTCTAAATATGGGTAAGAAACGGGCGTAAATAATCGCCTTTCCTCCATATTTTTCAAAGAAATCTTTGGATTGCAACAAGTACTTTTTCTTAAACCAAAAAGAATCTTCCTTTTTGAATAAATAATAGCCGCTTTTGGATCCAAACCAATAGCCAACCGTATTTCCAATAATTCCAGAAAATGCAATTAACAATGCCAATAAGGTAACATTGATAAAATCATTATCGATTACAATCACATTGGCAATTAAATCGCCACTATAAATTCCGGACAAAAAAAGCAAGCTATCTCCTGGGAGAAAGAAGCCCGCAAAAAGACCTGTTTCAGCAAAAATGATAAATAAAACAATGTACAACCCAACTTGAAACCCGCCAATAGAAAGGGTAATATAAAACTCTGGATTTAATAATTGAGTCCAATCAAAATTGTTCATACAGTTAGATTTAGTTGATAACTTGGGCGTGAAAGTAAGAATAATTTAGCGCAACCACAATTTTAGGTATTCGTTTTAGAATATAATTAACGATTGCTTAATTTCTTTCATACAAGCAACAATGGTGTAATTTTTCATAAACTGCGTCCGCAGCTTTTACATCGTCAGTATCATGACCTACTTTGGCGATGGCTTTTTTAACATCTAAAATGGTGCATTTTTCCTCGTTCAAAATCACATTCAATTGATGGGTTTCAATATTCCAAACTACTGACTTTACTCCTTGAACTGAAAAGGCAGCTTTTTGAATTCGCTTTTGGCATTGCTCACAATTTCCATTTACCTCGGTAACGTATTTTGCATTTTTATTTTTTTTCACTTGTGCTTGAACTGAAAGTCCTACCAATACTAAAAGCACTATTGCAATTATTTTTTTCATGATTTCTGTTTTTGAATTTGATTTTGATTTTTGTTATTTAATTTTAAAGCGTAAGCCGGCATAATACATTTGACCAAAAATTGGGGCATATACCATCGAAGCATCAAAGCTTGTCCCAAAAGGATTGTCTGCACCTACAATTACTTTGGACTGAGTATAATTACCAATATTTTCACCCCCTGCATAGACTTCAAAAACGGGTGAAAAAACGCGAGTAATTTGTGCATTCATTAAAGAATAAGCTGGCGAAAATTCTGGTAATTGATCCGCAATAGGATTTGATTGTGTAGTGGGCAATTGCTGCTCTCCAATCCAATTGTAGGTGAAATCAAACTTCCATTGCTTTGAACTGCCAAATGAAGCAGTTTCGTACTCCAGGTTACCAAAAAATCGGTTTTTAGCTTGCAACGGTTTTTGGTAAGTCCCCGAAAGATAATCTGTTTGTACATTATATCGTTTGTAGGCTGAGCGCAATCGGAGATTTTTGACCATTTCATAATTGAATTCAATTTGGAAGCTATTTGCAAATGAATTGCCTTTTAAATTATAAAACAAAACTTGCTGAGGGCTTTGCATTACATCCACTACCACCTGATTTTGAAAATCAGTACGATACCAATCCAAAGTAACATCTGCATTTTTGCCCAATAATGTAAAGGCCTGTGTAAAACTACCACCAAAATTCCAAGCTATTTCAGGATTCAAACCATACACTTTCCCGTTGGTGTCCAAAATAGAAAAAGTTCTAGAGCTGGCAAAAAGCGATTGATTTTCGGCAAAAATATTAGCAACTCGCTTTCCTCTTCCCGCAGAAAATCGAATAACAGCTTTTTCCCATGGATTGTATCTCAAATGCAAACGGGGAGTTACAAAAGTTGCTAAGCGGTTATGATTGTCGATTCTTCCTCCAAGAATAACACTGAAATTTTCATCATTATCAAACGTATATTCGAAAAAAGCACCCACTGATTGATCGGTTCTACTCCAATCTTTGGTGATAAGCTGTTCGTGATATTGATCTATAGTAAAGTTCAAACCTGTGGCAAATTTATTTCTGGTATTGCTAATAATCGAATTGAAAATAAGGTTGGAATAATAACTATTTTGCTTGATATTGTAATTATTCAAACCATAGTAAGACTGCTGATTATGAGAGGTAAACGCATTTTGAAAACCAATACTTTGATACGGCAAATCTTTGAAAACATAACCCAATTTAGTGACAATATCCAAACGTTCCGTATTGATTTCTGAACCCCAATAGTTGGTAGTTCCTTTGTCTACAGCTGGATTAAAATGGTGCTGACCCGTTTGTTTTTCATCTTTCATGTACCTGAAATTGATAAAACTCACCCAGCCATTTTCGGCATCATAATACTGATATCGATTCAGAATATTGATTTGTTTTGCCAACGGATTGTCTAAAAATCCATCTTGGTTGTTGTCCATTTTTGCTGCACGCGTATTACCGTGCAAGAATAAACTACTACTCCATTTATCAGACAGAGGCGTGTTGAAATGGGTGTTCAATTCAAACCTAGAATCGGTAGATCCATACGCATTTAAAAAAAACGGAATATCGTTGATCGGTTTGATGAGTTCGGTATTGATTTGCCCTGAGATACTTTCGTAGCCATTCACAACACTTCCAGCTCCTTTGGAAATTTGAATACTTTCGACCCAGGTTCCGGGCGTAAACGATAATCCGTAAGCTTGTGAGGCACCACGTACCGACGGAATATTCTCTTCCGTAATAACTAAGTACGGACTTGTCAAACCCAACATTTTGATTTGTTTGGTCCCCGTTAAAGCATCTGAAAAATTCACATCAATAGACGGATTGGTTTCAAAGCTTTCAGCCAAATTACAACAGGCTGCTTTGAGCAATTCTTTGCTTGTGACCAAAGTGGTGTTTCCTGTAACTGTAAACGACTTTTGCAATCCTTTACGTTTTGTGACTACTTTTACCTCATTTAATTTTTGTTGTCCAAAAACAAAATTTCCCAATAAAAGCAACACAAAAAACAAGTTTGTTTTTTGCATATATAATGATTTTACTATTTGTAATAAGTGATTTGAGCCCTAAATGACTCGACTTAAACAATAGTAAAATCAGGCGTAGAAAATATAGTGATGGTACAACTTAAAGAATGGGGGCGCATGGGCATCACAGCAATAAGTTGATGTAGGTTGATGGAGTATAATAGACTGATAAGCCGGTATTTCTCGCTTAACGTCAGCTAGTACATAAAAAGGAATAGGTTCAAAAGAAAACGCTTTCAAAGTGGCATGATCTGTTTTCTTTTCAAAATGAACTGTTTTGTTTTTGCAACAAGAATCTTTTTCAATTACTTTTTTGGCGCAACAACTCTTATTTACAGCTGCTAAAGGGTCAATTGTTCGAACTGAAAAAGAAGCTACTTTGCCGCCGCAATAATGCATGGTAAATGCAAAGCCAATATTGGAAACCAATACTAGCAAAGCCAACAATATACCGATGCCTTTTTTACAATTCATCTTGCAAATTTAGAAAACAATTGTCCAGCACGTATTAAAATCGTGTTAAATTTGACATACTACCATTCAATTAGTTTCAACTTGTGTCTTGTTAATCATAAATTAATACTTTTGTTAAAAATTTAATCCATGACTTTTCAAGAATTACATCCTAGAGTTTCAGCAATCATTGCAGACAACTTACTTTCAAGAGACGAAAAACTGCAAGCTATTTGTCAATTATTAAACGAAAATGTAGCTCATTATAACTGGGTGGGTTTTTACTTTGCCAACCACGAAAACAAAACGTTGCATTTGGGTCCTTATGTTGGGGCTCCTACGGATCATACTGTAATTCCTTTTGGAAAAGGAATTTGTGGTCAAGTAGCCGAATCCAATGCGAACTTTGTGGTACCCGATGTAGCGGCTCAAGATAATTATATTGCGTGTAGTTTTACAGTAAAATCAGAAATCGTGGTACCATTATTTGTTAACGGAATTAATATAGGCCAAATAGATATTGACAGTCATGTTTTAGACCCATTTACTGCTGAAGATGAGCGTTTCTTAGAGTTTGTAAATTCAGAAGTAGCTACATTATATTAACTTTTTTCATAATTGTACTAATTTTTTCAAAAATAAATACTACTTTTGCAGCCGTTACTCAATAGCTGTGTAACATACATAATAATCATTTAAATAATATTGGAATGTATTTAACTAAAGAAATTAAAGAAGAAATCTTCGCTAAACACGGAGGAAAAGCAGAAAACACAGGATCTGCAGAAGGTCAAATCGCTTTATTCACACACAGAATTAGCCATTTAACTGAGCACTTGAAAAAAAATCGTCACGATTATAACACTGAGCGTTCACTAGTATTATTAGTAGGTAAAAGAAGAGCTTTGTTGGATTACTTGAAGAAAAAAGAAATCAACAGATATCGTGAGATTATCAAAGTATTGGGTATTAGAAAATAATCAATATAAAAAAGAGGTGCGAGAGTGCCTCTTTTTATTTTTACAAACAACAAAAAAAGTTTGGTTTTTCATTGGGATTATAAACAACTACACACAACAACACAACTAGTTCCAAAGTTTTAATCAATTATTAAAAAAGTTTATGATTCCACAATTATTTGTAGAAAGTATCGATTTAGGTGATGGCAGAAACATCACAATCGAGACAGGTCGTTTAGCTAAACAAGCTGATGGATCTGTAGTAGTTAGAATTGGAAAAACTGTTATTTTAGGTACAGTTGTTTCTTCAAGAAAAGCCAGTCCAGGGATTGACTTTTTACCTTTGACGGTAGATTACCGTGAAAAATTTGCAGCAGCAGGTCGTTTTCCTGGTGGTTTCTTCAAAAGAGAAGCTCGTCCAAGTGATAGCGAAGTATTGACGATGCGTTTAGTTGACCGTGTATTGCGTCCACTTTTCCCATCAGACTACCATGCTGAAGTACAAGTGATGATTCAGTTGATGTCTCATGACGAAGACGTAATGCCAGATGCTTTAGCAGGATTAGCTGCTTCAGCTGCCTTAGCATTATCAGACATTCCCTTTGAAACCTTAATTTCTGAAGCTAGAGTTGGACGTATTGATGGTAAATTCATCATCAACCCATCTCGTGCTCAATTAGAATTATCCGATATCGATATGATGATTGGTGCTTCTAAAGATTCTATCGCAATGGTAGAAGGAGAAATGAAAGAAATTTCAGAAAAAGAAATGGTAGAAGCGATTAAATTTGCTCACGAACATATCAAAGTACAAATAGATGCGCAAGAAAGATTAGCGCAAGCCTTTGGAAAAAAAGAAGTTCGTACTTATGAAACTGAAAAAAATGACGACGCTATTTACGCTAAAGTAAAAGCGGCGGCTTATGATAAAATTTACGCTATTGCTAGTAAAGGTTCGGCTAAACATGAACGTTCAGCTGCATTTGATGCCGTAAAAGAAGAAGTAAAAGCGTTATTTACTGAAGAAGAATTAGCTGAAAACGGAGATTTAGTTTCTAAATACTTCTACAAAACTAATAAAGAAGCAGTTCGTAATGTAACATTAGATTTAGGAACTCGTTTGGACGGTAGAAAAACTACTGAAATTCGTCCTATTTGGAGTGAAGTAAATTATTTACCATCGGTTCACGGTTCAGCATTGTTTACACGTGGAGAAACGCAAGCTTTGGCAACTGCTACTTTAGGAACGTCTAGAGAAGCCAACCAAATTGATTCACCATCTGAACAAGGAGAAGAAAAATTCTATTTACACTATAATTTCCCACCATTTTCTACAGGAGAAGCGCGTCCATTGAGAGGAACTTCAAGAAGAGAAGTTGGTCACGGAAACTTGGCACAACGTGCTTTGAAAAACATGATTCCTGCTGATTGTCCTTACACCATTCGTGTAGTATCTGAAGTATTAGAATCAAATGGTTCGTCTTCAATGGCTACGGTTTGTGCTGGAACATTATCATTAATGGATGCTGGTATTCAAATGATTCGTCCAGTTTCTGGAATCGCGATGGGATTGATTACTGACGGAGAACGTTTTGCAGTATTATCTGATATTTTAGGTGATGAAGATCATTTAGGTGATATGGATTTCAAAGTAACTGGAACTTCTGAAGGAATTACAGCTTGTCAAATGGACATCAAAATTGACGGATTGAAATACGAAATCATGGAGCAAGCCTTGGCTCAAGCTCGTGATGGACGTTTGCATATCTTAGGTAAAATTTTGGAAACATTAGACAAACCAAATAACGACGTTAAGGTTCACGCTCCTAAAATTATCATGCGTACTATTCCTGGAAACTTCATCGGTGCTTTGATTGGACCTGGTGGAAAAGTAATTCAAGAATTACAAAAAGCTACAGGTTGTACTATCGTAATTAACGAAGTTGATGAGCAAGGTGTAGTTGAAATCTTGGGTACTGATCCAGACGGAATTGCAGCAGTATTAGCTAAAATTGATTCTATCATTTTCAAACCTACTGTTGGTGAAGCTTACGAAGTGAAAGTAATTAAAATGTTAGATTTTGGTGCCGTAGTAGAATATACAGCGGCTCCAGGAAACGAAGTTTTATTACACGTCTCTGAATTGGCTTGGGAACGTACTGAAAATGTTTCTGATGTAGTGAATATGGGTGATGTATTCGAAGTGAAATACCTTGGTCTTGACCCTAAAACTAGAAAAGAAAAAGTGTCTAGAAAAGCACTTTTACCAAGACCTCCACGTGAGGAGAAAAAAGAGTAATCCAATCTTAGTTTACTAAAGGTTTATTGATAGAAAAAACCCGTTCCGAAAATTTTGGAACGGGTTTTTTCGTTTTTTATAAAATAAAGTAAAAATTTATGTAACTTATACCTCCTTCCTTACGTATAACATTCGTACACTTAAAAAATTGAGGAGACAAAGACATGAGACAACTTAAAATTACCAAGCAGGTTACCAATCGTGAAACCGCTTCATTAGACAAATATTTACAAGAAATTGGAAAAGTTGACCTTATTACTGCTGACGAAGAAGTAGAATTAGCTCAGAAGATCAAAGCCGGAGACCAACGTGCTTTGGAGAAATTGACCAAAGCCAATTTACGTTTCGTTGTTTCGGTGGCTAAACAATATCAAAATCAAGGATTAACACTTCCCGATTTGATTAATGAAGGAAATTTAGGTTTGATCAAAGCGGCTCAACGTTTTGATGAAACACGTGGTTTCAAATTCATTTCGTATGCCGTTTGGTGGATTCGTCAGTCTATTCTTCAAGCCTTGGCAGAACAATCTCGTATCGTTCGTTTGCCATTAAACAAAATTGGTTCTATCAATAAAATTAATAAAATGTACGCCTTATTAGAGCAATCTAACGAGCGTCCGCCTTCTGCAGAAGAAATTGCTAAAGAATTAGACATGACCGTTAATGATGTAAAAGAGTCCATGAAAAACTCTGGTCGTCACTTATCTATGGATGCGCCTTTAGTAGAAGGAGAAGATTCTAACTTGTACGACGTATTGCGTTCAGGAGAGTCTCCGAATCCAGACCGCGAATTGATTCACGAATCATTGCGTACAGAAATCGAGCGTTCTTTAGAAACCCTAACTCCAAGAGAAGCCGACGTAGTGCGTTTGTATTTTGGTTTAGGCGATCAACACCCAATGACTTTAGAAGAAATTGGAGAAACTTTCGACCTAACTCGTGAGCGCGTTCGCCAAATTAAAGAAAAAGCGATTCGCCGATTGAAACATACTTCAAGAAGTAAAATTTTAAAAACATATTTAGGGTAAACCTACCAAAACTCCGGCTTCATTCCGGAGTTTTTTAATTACAATTACAGATGAAAAATACACTTATCGCCCCATCCGTTTTAGCAGCAGATTTTGCCAACTTACAACGTGACATCGAAATGATTAATGCTAGTGAAGCCGACTGGTTTCATATTGATATCATGGACGGTGTTTTTGTTCCCAATATTTCTTTTGGAATGCCAGTTTTGGAAGCGATTTCAAAACATGCAAAAAAAACTATCGATGTTCACTTAATGATAGTAGATCCAGATCGCTACATTACTACCTTCGCTGATTTAGGTGCCAATGTATTAACCGTTCACTACGAAGCGTGTACTCATTTACACAGGACACTACAAGCCATTAAAGCTGCCGGAATGAAAGCAGGTGTAGCTTTGAATCCACATACCAATGTGGCTTTGTTAGAAGATGTAATCAACGACATTGATTTGGTTTGCATCATGAGTGTGAATCCAGGTTTTGGAGGACAATCATTTATTGAAAACACCTTTGAAAAAGTACGACAATTAAAAGCGTTAATTACCAAAAAAGGAGCTGCCACTCAAATAGAAATTGATGGGGGTGTAACCAATAAAAACGCTAAAGAATTAGCCGAAGCAGGTGCTGATGTTTTAGTGGCAGGAAGTTATGTTTTTAAAGCAGCAGATCCTATTGCTACCGTAGCCGATTTGAAAAAAATTACAGCTATTTAAGTTCAATAAACAACAAATCAGGAAGGGCTTTAATTGAATTTAAGTCCTTTTTTTATAAGAATTATTATTTTTGTTTCAAACGAAAAGACATGAGAGATTTACTTACTGCCAGTTACGGTTTTGTTTTTGAAGACCTGCTTATCGATGAAATTGTATCGGTAGCTCACTTAGTAGAATTTAAAGAAGGGGATATTTTAATTGACTTTGGCGATTATATTAAAAAAATGCCTTTGTTAATTGAAGGCGCCATCAAAATTCTACGAGAAGATTTTGACGAAGGAGAAATGTTGCTTTATTTTATTGAAAAAGGAGACACTTGTGCCATGACCATGGCCTGTTGTATTGGCGAAGCCAAAAGCGAAATCAGGGCAGTTGCAGAAACTGACGGTAAAATAATCATGATTCCTGTGACCAAAATGGAAGAATGGTTAGGCAAGTACAAAAGCTGGCGAAACTATGTTTTCAACAACTATAACAACCGTTTAAAAGAAATGCTTTCTGCAATTGACAGTTTGGCTTTCATGAATATGGAAGAACGATTGTTGAATTACCTTTTCGAAAAATGTAAAATCAATCACTCTCGTGAAATTTTTAGCACTCATAAGGAAATTGCGTACGACCTGCATTCGTCAAGAGAAGTTATTTCAAGACTATTGAAAGCACTAGAAATCAAAGGCCGAATCAAATTAAATCGCGCTTCCGTAGAAGTTTTAGTGTAGTGTAACAAATATCACTCATTAGATTGCGTTTATAATCGAAATTTGGATTCCAAACAAATACATACTCAGATGAACAATTTTTGGAATGAACGCTATGCCGAAAAGGTATTTGCTTACGGAATTGAACCCAATCAATTTTATAAAGTACAATTAGCTAATCTCATAAAAGGCAAAATTCTTTTTGCCGCTGAAGGCGAAGGTCGAAATGCCGTTTATGCTGCGCAGCAGGGATTTGAAGTTTCGGCATTTGACAGTAGCGTGGAAGGGAAAAATAAAGCTGAAGCTTTAGCGCTAGAAAAAAATGTGGCAATTAGTTATACTGTGTCAGGATTAGAAGAAGTAGATTTTCCTGAAAACTATTTTGATGTTATTGTTTTGGTGTATGCTCATTTTCCCTACGAAATCAGAAAAAAATACCATCAAAAACTCGTTTCCTTTTTAAAACCAAATGGCTGTATCATTTTTGAAGCTTTTGGTAAAGAACAACTCAATTATACCTCAGGTGGTCCAAAACAATTGGATATGTTATTCTCTGAAGACGAAATAAAATCAGAATTCCAGAACATTGATTTTACGTATTTGAAAACCGAAGAAACTATTTTAGACGAAGGACCTTATCACCAAGGCAAAGCCAATGTAGTACGTTTTATTGGTAAAAAAAAATAAACCTATACTTCTTTACCCATGGACACAATTATTTTTGGCGTAATTCTACTTCATTTAGTAGTTGGATTTGGATGGTTATTCTATAAATTAGAAATTCAAAAAAAGAAGAAAAAATAATCTATTTAAGAAATATTTGAATTAATACAAAAAAACCAGAACATCTGTTCTGGTTTTTTTTTGCAAACGTTTAACTAAATTAGTCTTTCACTCCTAATTTAGATAAAATATCTTCCATCAAACACCATTTAGTAATGGACGATTGTAATAAATTAGCTCCTACAAAAGCCGTAAACCATAACCAGTTTTGATCAACATAAATGGATAAAACCACACTTAGTAATACAAAACTTCCTGCAATTGCTCTTATAATTCTATTTTTCATTTTACTATTTTTTTAAAATTAATTTGATTGTTCAATGTTCATAACAGCAACATGTATTGTAGAATGAGATTCCTGCTTTTTATTAAATTCAGCAGCCAAATCGAATAGAACAGCTACGTTATCTTTCTTTACAAAAGCATAAAACAATAATGAATCTGTTTCACTGATTTCGCTTCCAAACCAGTTGGATGCAACACCTTCCTCCGAATTATCTTTGAATCCTTTTACATCTCGATACGAAAAGGATTTTACTTCAGCTTGTTGTAACATTTTTTTAATGTCGTTTTCAAAAGCTGCCACCGCGGTTATAATTAATAATTTCATTTATATAAGTTTAAAAAGGTTAAAGGTTTGTGAGTTTAAAAAGCTTCCGGCTTCAAAGAATAGAAACCTGAAACAACCTTTTATTTCTCCCATTTTTTTCTCTCCGTGATATAGTAAATCAAAGGCACAACAATTAATGTTAAGATGGTCGAAACTATTGCCCCTGCCACTAACGAAATTGCTAATCCTTGGAAAATTGGATCAAACAAAATAATTGACGCTCCAATAACTACCGCTCCTGTTGTCAATAAAATTGGAGTGGTTCTAACTGCTCCCGCTTCTATAATGGCTTGTTTTAATGCAACTCCATCGTTCAAACGAATTTCAATAAAATCAATCAACAAAACCGAATTTCGCACCATAACGCCCGCTAAAGCAATCATTCCGATGAAAGAGGTCGCTGTAAAATAGGCATCTAACAACCAGTGTCCTAATACAATTCCGATTAATGACAATGGTATCGCTAACATCATTACCATTGGTGTTTTGAAATTTTGGAACCAACCCACAATCAACATATAAATGATCACGATTACAACCAAAAATGCTACTCCTAGATCACGGAAAACTTCTAAAGTAATTTGCCACTCTCCATCCCATTTAACCGTAAAATCACTTTCATCTGTAGGTTGTTCCATGTACAATTCGTTTACTTTATAACCTGCTGGCACTTTAATTTTAGCTAATTTTTCATTCATTCCCAAAATAGCATAGACCGGACTTTCAAGTGTTCCTGCCATATCAGCAGTTACATATACCACTCGTTTTTGGTCTTTTCTATAAATGGTGTTTTGTAAAGTATCTTTCACCACTTTTACCAAGTCACTAACCGCAACCATATTCCCTTGACTTCCCTTGATTTTTAGATTTTGAATATCTTTCAAGCTGGTTTTATCTTTGTCGTCAAGCGCAAGTACAATTCCTACATTATCATTTGAATTTTCGTCATACAAATTAGATACTGGATATTCTTTTAACAAATAGGTTAGATTTCCAACCACTTGCTGTGGAGCAATTCCGTTCAACATGGCTTTTTCTTTGTCAACTTCCAAACGGTATTCGGTTTGGTTGTCTTCTACCATCCAATCGGTATCCACCACATCTGAATTGCTTTCTAAGATCGTTTTAACTTGATTGGCTACTTTGATTTGTTCTTGGTAATCGGGTCCATAAATCTCAGCTACCAAAGTCGACAATACTGGTGGCCCTGGTGGCACTTCGATGAGTTTCACATTGGCTCCATATTTCTTAGCAATTTTCTGAATTTCAGGACGCATTGCTTTAGCAATTTCGTGACTTTGTAAATCACGCTCTTCTTTGTGCAATAAATTCACCTGAATATCAGCCATATTACTTCCTCCACGCAAATCATAATGACGAACTAATCCATTAAAAGTAATTGGTGCAGATGTACCAATATAGTTTTGGTAATTTACCACTTCAGGCTTAGTTGCCAAATACTGAGCAATTTCTCTTGTTACTGCCGAAGTACGTTCCAAAGTAGTTCCTTCTGGCATATCGATCACCACTTGGAATTCGTTTTTGTTATCAAATGGTAACATTTTTACAATTACCGATTTAGTAAAAAACATAAAAATAGAACCAAATAACAACACCACTGTTACAGCTAAAAGCAATCTTCTTTTTGGGCTGCTGTCCAAGAAAGGACGCTCGATTTTATTGTACATTTTATAAATCCAGCTGATCTCCATCCCTTCAGCTTCATTGTGCTCTTGCTCTTCTTTTTCTTGCAATAAATGATACCCCAAATAAGGCGTTACTGTCAAGGCAACAAATAGAGATAAAATCATGGCAATCGAAGCTCCAATAGGCATCGGACTCATATAAGGCCCCATCATTCCGGATACGAAAGCCATTGGTAAAATCGCTGCGATTACCGTAAAAGTGGCCAAAATTGTTGGATTTCCTACTTCGTTAATCGCATAAATAGCTGCTTGTTTGAATGGCAAACGCTTCATTTTGAAATGGCGGTGCATATTCTCAGCAATAATAATACTATCATCTACTACAATTCCTACCACAAAAACTAAGGCAAAAAGTGTAATTCTGTTTAATGTATAACCCAATAAATAATAAGCAAATAAAGTCAATGCGAATGTTAAGGGTACAGAGAAAAACACGACCAATCCACCGCGCCATCCCATGGCTAACATTACCAAAACAGTAACGGCGATAATTGCGATTCCAAGGTGTAACAACAACTCCCCTACTTTATCTGAAGCTGTTTCGCCATAATTACGTGTTACTTCTACGTGAACATCATCAGAGATAATGGTCTTCTTTAAGTGTTCAATTTTTTCAATAATCTTTTCAGAAATTTTCATCGCATCAGCCCCTTTAACTTTTCCTACTGCAATAGTTACTGCAGGATATTCAGAGGGTGCTGTTTTGAATTTTTCATTGGCCTTGCCAAAACCAAGCGATACATAACTACGAGCTGTAGCAGCGCCGTCTTGTATTTTAGCTACTTGTTTTAAGTAAACCGGCATGTTGCGATTTACACCAACTACTAAATTTTCAACATCATCAGCATTTTCTAAAAACTGACCTGTTTTTAATAAATATTCTTGGTCATTTTCAACAAAAGCACCCGATTGTGAACTGCCATTATTGGCTTGGATCATTTGCATAATTCCCAAAGCATCCACACCGTTTTCGGCCATTTTATCTTTGTCCAAGATGACTTTTAGTTCGCGATTGCTTCCTCCAATTTCTTTGGTAATAGCTACATCTTTAACTTTTTCAATTTCTGTCGTTACTTCTTCAGCAATTTGACGCAACTGAAAATCGTCTTGTTTATCACTCCATAATGTAATCCCCAACATAGGAACATCATCAATCGAACGGGTTTTCACCATTGGTTTGTACACTCCTTGTGGAAACATATTTTCGTGTTTCGCTAATTCGTCATACAATTTTACATACGAACGCTCTACATCTTGACCCACATAAAATTGTACGATCAACATGGCTTGACCGTTCATAGCCATCGTATGAACATGCTCCACACCTTTGATATTGGAAATGATTTTTTCCAATGGTTTGGCTACACGACTTTCAACTTCTGCTGGAGTTGCGCCGGGATAACCCACCATAATGTCGGCCATTGGCACATTAATTTGTGGTTCTTCCTCCCTAGGAATTAAAAACGAACTGTACAAACCAATGATCATCAATGCCACCATCAATAAAATGGTTAGTTTCGAATTGATGAAAAAATTGGCTATTTTTCCTGATATACCTTCTTGCATTTTTTTTAGTTTAAATGTTTATGAGTTTAAAAGTTTTAAGACTATGCTTAAAACTGAACTCTAACTACAGTTTACTGAGCACTAACTTTAGCGCCATTAAATAATTTCCCTTCTGCCGAAACAATGTACTGTTCGTTAGCCGAAAGCCCTGATAAAACTTCTACTTGATCTCCTGCATTTTTACCAGTACGCAACCATCTTAAAATAGCAACATTACCCGTTCCAATAGTATAAATTCCAGTTAACTGACCTTGGTGTACCAAAGCCGATTGTGGCACAAGAACTGTAGTTGTATTAGCTACAACTTGATTTTTATTCTCAATTGGGAATTGTACATTCACAAACATTCCTGAAAGAATTTTACTAGAAGATTTGGCTAAATTGATTTTAACCAAGTACTGCCCACCTGTGTTTTTTGCCGAGACACTCACTTCAGCTACTTTTCCACTGATAGTCGTATTGTTTGATTTTACCAAAACCGTAACGGGCATTCCTTTGGTAATACTATTAATATCACTCTCAGCTACCATAGCTGTAACTTGCAAACGAGAAGCACCTTCAATGCTCACTAAAGGCATTCCTGGATTAGCCATATCGCCTTCTTTCACGAATGTGTTAGTCACTTCACCTGAAAAAGGAGCAGTAATATTAGAATATGAAAATTGCGCCTGCACTTCATTTCGCATTTGTTTAGCACCTTCTAAACCCGCTTTTGCCATTTCGTAACGAGCAGTCATATCGTCTAATTCTTTTTGAGAAGCACTTTGTTGTTTGAACAAATTCGTAAAACGATCGTAATCTTTTTTGGCATTATTATATCCTGCAGTGGCTTGTAAAATTGCTGCTTCTACTTGTGCTTTTTTGGCTTGTAAATCGGAATTGTTAATGCTAACTAAAAGTTGGCCTGCGCTTACTCGCTGCCCAACTTGAACGTGAACTTTAGTCACATAACCCATCATTCGAGTACTTAAATTAGCACTATTCTCTGCTTCGATTTTTCCACTTGCAGTTACAAACTGACCGTTGTTAGTAGATCCAACACCACTTAATTGAACTGCAATTGCAGGTTCATTAGTTGTGGCTTCTTGTTTTTCTTTTCCACACGATAAAAATGCGAATGTAGAAAGGGTAAGGATGGCTATTGTTTTTTTCATGTCTTTATTTATTGAAATTATGTATTACTATTGATCGTTATTTTGTTAAAAATTGTACATATTCTTTAGTGAAATTATATTCAAACACCGCTTGAAGAAATTCCAATTCTTTTTGAGCCATCATGGTTTCTGACTGCAATAAATCAGTTGTTTTTTCCAATCCTTGTGTAAAACGATTGGATCGAATACGGTAGGCTTCTTGCGATTGGTCGAAAGCCAATTTGGACAAATTCACTTTGTTTTCTGCATCTCTTAATTGGCGATTGGTTTTATTCAATTCCAACTGGCTTTGCGCTTTGTATTGTTGACTTTCTAGACTTGATTTTTGGTAATCGGCTTTGGCTTTTTCTAATTTACCAATACTTTTAAATCCGTCAAAAACCGACCAAGATAATTGCGCTCCTACTAAATACCCTTTGGCATTTGTGCCCAAAAAACTAGTATCGTACATTTCGTAACTTCCAAAAGCATTCAATCTTGGTAAAAAACTCATTTTGTTAGACAATACCATTTTTTCATACGCTTGAGATGCTTTGTCCATGGCCTGAATGTCTTTTCTATTTCCAGAAAGAACAGTGTTCATGACATCAATAGCAATGCTATTATCCAAAGCTTCTAATGGTTTGTATATTTTGTTCGTATTGTCTTCATTCAACAAAAAGGCCAAATAATCAGAGGCGTTTTGCACATTACTTGTAGCATATTGCAATTGGTTTTTTATTTCGTTTACACGTACTTGTACCGATAACAAATCTGTTTTTTGTAAAATGCCTTGATTAAAATAATTGGTAATCAATTTTAAATTGGCATCCGCAGTTTGATTGGCTTTCGACAAAACAGCCACCGCTTTGTATGCCAATTGCAATTGCATAAACGCTTTATTCACTTCCAATTCTAAATATTCTTGTGTTCGTTCTGTTTGTAATTGAAAAGCATCCATTTTAGATTTGGCTGCTTGTCTACCATACATTCCATCTATATTAATTAAAGGTTGTAACACTTCAATTTTAGTAGCAAAGTTTTTCGTTTTAGTAGGATCATTTAATAATGCGGGATTAAAATCGGAAGCAGTTAAAATTTCCTGATTCAGCTTAGAACCAAAAGCCATTAAAGGATTAGTGGTAGAAATTGCCGTGTGCGAAGCTGTAATACTTGGTAAAAACAGCGCATTCGATTGTCTAAAATCAGCTTGAGCCGATTTGAAATTTGCATTTGCAATTTTAATTTGTAAATTTTTATTAAGTGCTTTTTGACCAATTTCTTTTTTTGAAATGGTCAACGTATCTTGACTAAATCCTAAACTGGAAAAAGCCAAACATCCCATAAGTGTTACTACATGTAGTGTCTTCATAATTTTTTTCTAATTAATGAAGCAAAAGTAGAAGGGATATACTAGCGGGTCAGTAACAAATGTTACATTGTAAGAAATAGAGAAATTAAAACAAAAAACCTACTGCATTACAGTAGGTTTTGTGAGCGCTATAGATTTAAAATCGAACCAACTAATTGATTTTCTGAAGGTTATTGGTTCAATATAAAACAACAAATGACCTTAAAAATGAATTTAAGGTCATTGGTTCAACTTGTATTCGGGGCCTATATAGTTTAAACTTCTATAAATCATTGAACATATTTAACTACTATTCGTAATTTTTGATGGTTTCTAACAATGCCTTTTTAAACTCATAAATTTCATCCAAAGAAGAAATTAATTTTTTATCTCCTTTGTCTTTACCTTGATGAAACAACTCTATATATTTATTCGAAGAGTTAAAATGTAAACGACAAATTGGTTTTCTATTGTTGTCATCCAACAAGATTCCAAAATAGGATTGAGTATCTCTAAAAGAAATTCTTGTTGCGGGTATAACTTCTCTCAAAATTGCTTTAACAATTTGAGAACCTTCTATTTCTTCATCTGTTGTTATAAATTTTGAAATTTCAGATTTTTCGTGAATGGGTTGGAATTGTTCGCTATTTTTGGAAGGTATATTTTCGCTAATGTTTAAAGCATTTTTCAACCTAAAATTTATTGTTTCGTTTATAGAATTTGAAAATGCTTTTCTGGTGTACTCTTTAAAAGTAATTAATCTAGAAGCAGTCATTGGTTTCTCAAAAAAGCGATTTACTAAAAGTTTAACCATTTCATCTGAAGGTTCTTTAAGCTCTTTTTCAAATTCATTTCTTATTGCTTTAATATATTTCAGCGCCTCGGCAGAATCTAAAATTTCTTCCAAATTATAACCATTTTTGGAGAATTTCTCAAGTATTTTTAGACTAAAATCCTTTAAATTAGATAAATCTAAGGTAAAAAATGGTTTTTCATCCATAATATTAGGGTTTTCCAAATCGGCATAAAAATTATATTGATGTCCATTAGTCAATACACCAAACCTAGATTTTGAAACATGATAATATCTATGAAGCTGAGAGTTATGAGCGTCAACTTTCTCTTTCCAATGCTTACATTCAATAATTAAAATTGGTTCGTTATCTCGCATAATAACGTAATCAATTTTCTCTCCTTTTTTTGTTCCAATGTCACAAATAAATTCTGGAATAACTTCAATTGGATTGAAAATATCATACCCTAATATTTGAATAAAGGGCATTACGAAAGCATTTTTAGTAGCTTCTTCGGTATTAATTTGATCCTTTAATGAGTCTACTCTTTGATGTAATTGCTCTAATTTTAATTTTAAGTCTGCTTCCATAAAATATTTTATTTAATGTTTGTTATTTATTAATTTATACGAGGTATAAAACTGAATAAAAAAGAGATTTATATTAAGAGAGAATATATAACAGTCATTTAAAAAAATCTCCAAAGGGTGCAATGACAAGTAACACAGTAAATGCTGTGTCTACAATTACTGAAAACCGCTACACCCTGGAGAATAAACAACTAACGGCAAATACCACAAGTGCCACCATTTTTAGCACAATGCTTACAATATTTGCAGTTTTTACATAACTTACAATTGGCTGATCCAGTACATTTCCCACCTGAATAATAGCTGCTAAACCCCATGGTGACACTACAAACTAGCAAAACTAAAATCACTACTTTTCTCATAGATAATTCAAAATACTGTTGAACTCGCAATTTCAGGTAAATTAAAACAGCTCTAATACGGTTTTTAGGGAAATTTTTTATGGTTTTTGCGAGAAAAAAAATAGTTATATAGAGTCAAAAACAATTAAAGTTCGTCTAATCAATGGAAAATAATCAGTCGCGCAACTCCCTTTTTATTGCAATATGTTTGTTTGGGTGACCCATTTGCGAAAAATGATGTCGAAACCAAATAAACAGCCTAAACCATCAATCGACATTCAATCGTAGTCCCCTGCCTTATGGTACTTTGGATATTCAATTCAGCCTTGACCAATCGAGCTCTTTCACGCATGTTTTTGAGTCCTATTCCAGTAGAAGTTTGAACCAAATCAAATCCTTTCCCTGTATCTCTAATCCTCAAAAGTAATGTACTAGCATTAGGCTGGGAAATCGTAATATGACATTCAGTAGCAGAAGCATATTTAGTAACATTAGTCAATGCCTCTTGTACAATTCTATAAATAGTAATTTTAACCAAACCTGATATCGACTCCCAGTCAATTTCAGGAGTGCTTTCGAAATGCAAACTAGTAGAAGTTGTAGTACTAACTTGTTGTATACATTGAGCTAAAAGCAAAGCGAAATCAAAATGAGAAGCTACATTATCAGTATGCAAATCGTGCGAGATAGCTCTAATGTCGTGTTCTATAGCTTGAAGACTATTTATTTGTTCTAGTCTCTTTTCTTCAGCCTCTATATTTTTTATGGAGTTGAGCATACCTAATTGTAGTCGAGTGCCATAAAGACTATTCATTACATTATCGTGCAACTCTCTAGAAATTCGATTCTGCTCCTCCTTTTTAGCCTCATTGAGTGCAATTTGAGAAGATTGCATCAATTCGAAAAACTCCAACTCTGCCTTCTGTAACTTTTTTCTATAAGCAATCTCTTTACGCTGACTTACTACATAACGAATTCCTAAAGTAACCACTAAAACAAATACTCCAAAAATCAAATACAAATTCCTGCTAATTAATTCTTTATTCGCATCCTCTACAATAGCCGTTTCATATTCAATTCGAGCGTACTTATTTCTGTTCTTGCGTTGTACTTTAGTAAGGCTATCACTTACAGCAATATACCTTTTATCATAAGAAGATGTATTCGTTTTATCTATTTTAGAAAGAAGCTGCAAATTAACTTTGACATCATCAGTAGATTTCAATTTTTCAGCTAATTGAAGAGATTCCTTTAAATAGCGTGTCGATTGAATGGTGTCTTTAATATCAAAATAATACTTGCCTAAATTATGTAACTTATAAACGATACTTGATTCAACTCCGCTTTTTCTAGATAGAAATAAAGCCTCCTTCATCAAAGCTTCACCTTCTATTAAATTACCTAATTTGGTTTTAACATATCCTAAATTACCAATTACAGTTGCATAGTCTTTGGACCATTTTTCTTTTAAGTCCTTCGTTAAAATTGATTCTAATTCTTTTTCTGCTTTAGTAAACTGAAATTGCTTTTCATTAACACTAGCAATATTTACGGACAAAGAAATTTTATAATTGTTATTTATATCAAAATCATTTTCATCTTTTTCTAGTCCATTTAATACTTCCTGAGCAAGTAAATAATATTTTAATGCATAATTATATTCTTCCAATTTTTCAAAATCAGAAGCAATTAAATTATAACAAGTAAATAGTAGTTCATCATTATCAATATTCTTCAAAAACTGTAATGCTTTAAAAACTTGTATTTCACTTTCTTGATAATTTCCATCATAAAATAATAAATAGGCTTTATTAAATAACATCCTTCCAATTCTTTCTTTATTGCCTAATAAACGATATAATTTTTCAGATTTTTGATAATAAAAATAAGCACTATCCTTTTGTGTAAGTTCATAACAATCTCCAATATAATACAAAGACTTAGCAATTGACATAGTGTCTTTAACCTCAGATGATAATTGAAATACTTTATTGCTAAGGTTAAGCGATTTTTGAAGTCGATTTAAATAATAATACTCTCCTGCTAAATGAAATAAAAGACGACGGGTTAAAGAATCGTTCGAAAGCGACTTTGATATTAGTTCCAAAGAATCCAAATATTCTTCTTTTTGCTCAGAATTGAATTGGTTATATTTTTGAGAATGAATAAATAAAAAATCAGATGTGTTATTTTTGGAACAAGAAATAGCAACAAATAAAATCAGAAATAATAAAAAAAGCACTAATTTCTTCAAAATATTTTTGTTCAAAAATAATAAAAAAAGACCATGTAAACATGGTCTTGAATTTTGTAATTACCCCTTTGTTTTAGGTATAATTAATTCTCCCGCAACCTCCGAACTAACATTCATCGGCTTGACCACCGTCTTTTCTAGACTAGCCGCTGGGTCTCCAGGTAAGGCATCTGCCGTACACGATTGTAAAACAATACTAAAAACAAATAACACTACTAATTTTGATACAGTTGGGGTTTTCATAATAAATCATTTAAGGATTAGAAATACTATCCTAGCCAGGCCTTCTGAGCACAGCGATTCAATTGATTATTCTGAAAAGAAGGGCGGTCTTTCTCAGAGCCGTTTTAGCATCCTTACCCTAGGCTAAAAACAACAACTAAAGCTTTAATTTCATTGATTGGATAAGCCAAATGTAGTATGGAGAAATAAGTAATCCTGGGAAATAAAGTCCTGATTAGCAAGTGGTAAAGTAGCTGTAGCAAGTAGACAGCTATTCTGAGTAAGTTGCAAAACCTTAGCTAAGAAATTCGTATAATTATTGTAGTTATATTGTCTTTGTATGTTCTTGAAAATGGTAAAGCAATCTCATTGTTCAAAAGATAACACTGACTCTTACCTAAATTGATACGACTTACATGGTCTACATTAATAACATAACCGTGGTGAATCCTAAAGAAATAAAACGGTAATAGTTTCTCGAAATGTTTTAAAGTTTTGAAAGCGGTAATCACCTTTCCAGATTGCAAATGGAAATCAGTAGTATTGTTGTCTGCTTTTAAATACACAATGTCTTGTGCTTTTATAAAGTGGTAATCTCCATTTGACTTAATCGAAATTTTATCAGCATACAAGGATGTATGTGTCTTTTGGTAACGTAGCAAACACTTGCGCAATTCATTTGCATCAATTGGATGCAACAAATACCCAGAAACTCCGCGTTGGTAGGCGTCAAATGCCTGGTCTTTGGAATTACTTAGTACAATAATGGTAGGCAATACATCTAAAAATTCATGCAATTCACTTAACAAAGAAAGTCGGATAGTGTCATCAGATGAGTTAGAAACATCACTGATATTAATAAATACAACATCGGGCTTTAATTCCAATATTTTATTGATGCCTTCGGTTCGAGTAGCACAGACTGCTACACACAAAAAAGCATCATGAATTTTTATCATTTCTAATGTAGGTTCAATGATTTGAGACCCATCTATAAGCACATAAGAAAATTGCATTTTTGTTTGCAATTTAAAACCTACTCAAAATCAAATTTTACGGGAAACCGTAATATTTTAGGTAAATTTTGATTAGGTTTGATTGATTTTAGTCATTAAATAATTCCAAGATGAATATTCTTATTGTAGACGACCATCCATTGATTGTAGATAGTTATGTAACACTATTATCTGCAATCGAATCCAACGAGAATACCAATTTTCACTTAGCCTACAATTGTAAACAAGCTTATGAAAAAATAAATGTTTTAAAGGCAAGTGATACACCATTAGATATTGCTTTTATTGATGTAAACCTGCCACCCTATGAGGAGATGAATTTACGCTCTGGTGATGAAATTGGAAGTTTAGTGAAACAACGTTTTCCTAAATGTAGTCTTGTAATAATCTCTATGCATTGTGATCCAGTTTGGGTAAATCGAATTGCAAAAACACTCAATCCATTGGGATTCGTTTCAAAAAATGACATTAACTACAAAAGTTTTCCCTCTATCATGGAAGCTATTACTAACAAAGAAACTTATTATACAGCTTCAATTCTAGAAGCGCAAAGAGAGTTTATGATTAAGAATATCCATTGGGATGAACATGATAGTAAAATAATTCAACTTATTGCCGACGGGGTCAAAACCAAAGACCTTCCTAAATACATCCCACTTTGTTTAAGTGCGATAGAAAAGCGAAAAGCCAACCTCAAAAAGCAACTCATTTTTAAAGGAGGCACAGATGCTGAGCTGATAGAAAGTGTTAATAATTTAGGATTGTTTAGCAGTCTAGTAAGTTTGAGTAATTAATTACTCCCCTACTTCTGCTTTAATCTCTCCAAAGAGTAAATTGTTCAACTGAATACATAGAACCAAGTTAGGATGTGTGCAGTTTTCTATGTTATTTATTAATTGAAGGCCTTTCTCCTAATTAAATCAGTATAAGATTTCGGGTAATTAAACTTTTACTCAAAACTGTTTTACGAAAATTCAATGCATGTCAATTTGAATTATGGGTTGATATTAGGATTACAAATGATATACTTCTTTATGGCTAATCCATTGAAAATGAAAAGTCATTTTAACCTAAAAGTTATAAATTACAAAACCGTAAAACTTAGCTTGAAAAACCGTAAATTTTTTATTATAAATAAACGATTTTTGTAAGTAATGAACAAATATTGCGTCAAATTGAAAATATTTATACGCGTGTGTTTTTAATTGACAAATAATAAAACAGTTACGACTTAAATTATGTAATATATTGAAATACGCATGTTTTTAATTAAAGATTAGCGCAACGCTTATTTTGGGGTGTTATGCCTCATTATAAAAAAAGACCGTAAACAAATCAAATGTCCGACAAATTGAATGAAAATATAATAACTGAACTCTTAAAAGTGAAAGATGACGGAAACCTTTATCACAGAGAAAGTCAGTATTTAGAATTTAAAGAGTCGTTTAATTTAGCAGGGCTTGCAGATTATTATCGTGACTTTTCAGCATTTGCTAATAACAAAGGTGGCTATTTAATTTTCGGTGTAAAAGACAGACCAAAAAGAGAGTTAGTCGGACTTTCTGCAAAAGCTACTGAACAATTTGACAAGTTAGACCCCGAACTAGTATCAGGACATTTACTTGAACTTTTCTCTTCAAACATAAATTGGGAGCACGAAATTTATGAATTAGATAATATGAATTTTGGTGTTTTTTACATTTATGAATCAAACTTAAAACCAATAATTTCAAAAAGAGACGAAGGTAAAGATCAAGTCTTAAAAAACGGTGAAATTTATTATCGGTATGGCGGTAGAACTCAAAAAATTCAATTCGCAGAATTGGAAACTATAATCAATAAACGAATTGACCAAAACAATAATCAATGGCTTGACCTTGTTCAAAAAATTGGAAAATCAGGACCGCAAAATGCAGCTATCCTTGACTCTGAAAAGGGGATAATTGAAAAAGGCGACTCTCAAATATTGGTAATTGACGAAGAACTTTTAAGTGGTTTTCAACTAATAAGAGAAGGAGAATTTTCAGAAACTAAAGGAGCGAAAACGCTTAAATTAGTAGGTAACATAACACCAATAAACCAAGTTGAAGTAATTAAGAAAGTTAAAGAAGATAAGCTAAAAGATTATCCTTTATCAGCAACGGATTTGGTAAATGAGATTAAAAGAAAAGAGCCAAAAATCAATCAAAATAGAATTTGGGAAATTTTAAAGGAAAATAATTTAAAGGAGAATAGAGACTATTCTGATTACTCATTTAGGAATCAGAAACAAAGACTTAACTATGAAAATAATAACATCTTAGCATCAGGAACTCCATCAATTTATAAACTAACAACCGTTGACTTCATCCTTAACATTTTTAAAAATGAAACCAAGTAAAATAAATAAATATGAGTAGACCAATAATAGAAAACTTGCGAACTTGGCCACGCAATTTAAGTACTGGCTTAGGTGGTGGACTTTCAACCGCACTTAATGGCGGTATGTCAACCTCACTTTATGGGGGTGCATCAACTTCACTTTATGGGGGTATGTCGACTTCATTATATGGTGGAATGTCAACTGCATTGTATGGCGGGCTTTCAACCGCTCTTTATGGGGGACTTTCAACAGCTTTATATGGTGGTCTTTCAACCGCACTTTATGGTGGACTTTCAACTGCATTATATGGTGGATTATCGTCTGCAATTGGAGGCGGAATGTCATCTTCTTCTACAAACGTTTATAGAAGCAATATTCCACCTTGGCCCGTATTTCTGAGAGAACTTGAAAGTAGAGGCTATAACTCTCAAGCAAGATTAATTCGACAACATTTGCCCGAATTTCTTTGGCCTGAAAACTTTTTTTAGTAGATTTTACAGAGTGTAATTTATTCAAGTTACAGGACAAAAATGACTGAAAATAAACAATGAAGTCATAACAGCAGTTAGGTAAAAGTGGCGGCTCATTGCTCCGCAGACACATCTATGTTTAATCAAACATTGGTTCATTTGTGCTATAAATCCGCCACCTTACCAAGCAGCAAAATGTTGTAAATCATTTAAAGACAAAATATGAGTAAAATAATTAAAAAGTTTTGGGATTTAGACGAGAATCAATTTAATAGAAAGATTGAATCTCAACCCGAATTTTATTCAGCTCTTAAAAGTTCTGATGACTTCTAAGATTTTGTTTACTGGCCAAAAGACTTAATACCTGAGGAAAAGCAAGAATATAAAATTGAAAATAAAACTTTCACTAATTGTAGTTTTGCTTTTACAAATATTGAAAATTTAACTTTTCTAAATTGCAAATTTTCTAATTGTAAATTCAATCACGCTACAATTAAATACTGTTGGTTTCACGATTGTAGTTTTCAATATGTGAATATGTTCAAAGTTACAGTTAAAAATACTTATATCGAGCCGAATTCATTCAGGAATATAATACCACACGTTAGGGACTTTATTGGTAGTATAAATACCGCAAATATGTGTGTCACTTTTTTTCAAGAGTTACTTGATAATTCAAAATACGAAGGACAGCCAGAACACTCGAAACAAGCAGACTATCATTTTAGAAAATGGAAATGCCTTAATTATATTCAAAAAAGGTTTAAGCCTGAGAAAGATAGTAGAAGAGTTAAGAGTTGTAAAGAGAAATTATAGAGAAGGGATTCTTGACGAACTACCTACATTAGACTTCATTGAAAAGGTTATACCAATTGCCATAGCTATCGTAAAAATAAAAACTGTAAAAATCATTGATTTTCTGACTTTTCAGAATATAGTAACACAAGATATAATTCGAAAAAAATTCAATCCTTATCAAAGATTAAGGTTGGTAGAAGGATATTACTGTTCTCAAGAAATTAACATTCCTGAACTAAAAAAAATAATTAGTAATCCGCAATTTTATGCTTCTAAAATGAAAGACAATGATTTTACTATGAGTCTAATTTCAGAAATTAAAAAACGACACTTAATAGCGGGTATCCAAAAAAGCGAGTTTAGTGCTTTAAATATTTTGTGATTCAAATCAAGCTCAATTCTGATAGACATTTTTTTGCGCTAAAATATACCTTATAGCAAGATCAAAAACGTTTGTAGATATGATAACCTAATTATAAATAAAATGGAAAATACAATAATTTTAGCAATTGCGAGTCCTATATTAATTACTGTTGGAGGCATCATAACTTGGTTAATTAAATCAAAAAAAGAAGATTTTTTATTATCAGAGGAGAAATCACGTGATTTTAAAATTAAAACATATGAAGAATTATTAGAGCCCTTTATTACTGTCTTTACTTTTGCATTACCTGAGAAAGAAAAACAAATTGGAATTAACAAATTAAAATCATTAGAATATAGAAAAGCAGGTTTTAATTTAATGACTTTTGGATCAGATGATGTTGTAAAATCTTATAATAAAATTATGCAAGCTTTTTATACTATAGAAGCAAAAGATTTAGATTCTGAAGAATACGCTATAATAATGCTTAGTTTGATTTCTGACCTACTGCTAAACATAAGGAAAGATTTGTACACAAAAACGACAAAGTTAAATAGAAGCGAAATGTTAGAGCCTATGATAAATGACATAAAGAAGTATGAAGAAATTATAAACAATAGGAAATTATAACTATCACTAACGGCAGCTTTCTCAATAGATGGGAATTCTTGGTTGGATACTTGGTTTTAACGAAGAACTTTTTACTTTAGTAAACAAAACTCAATTCGCAAAACCGCCAAATCTAAAGGCCAAAAAGCAATTGCTGGCAATTTTGAAAACCAGCAAAACCCTATCAGCAACTCTTAACAATTGTTTATAAAAATGAACGGACTTCAAGAAATGACTTTTATAAGTGAAATTCGACTGCAATCAAAAATTGCTCAGCTTTCAGCTGAACGGTTACAAACTTCAAATGAAAATTTAAACAAAGATGAAGTTTGGAGTTCTATTCAATCGATTCTGGTTTCAACTGGAAATATTTCTAAAATTCTTTGGCCAGCCTATAAAAGACATACCGAAAGAGGCAAAGCATTACGACTAATTCTTAAAGTAAAAAATAACAATCCTCTTTCTGAACGCAAATTTCGTAATCATTTTGAACATTATGACACCAGAATTCAAGAATGGTATGACGATAATATTGGAACTGCATATATTGACTTGGTAATGAATCCATCTCTTATTGGAACAAGTATTGGTAAAATTGATCGTGGATATAATTCATTCAATAATACTTTGATATTTCGCGGTGAAATATTGGATTTGAATGAAATATTGCAAGCAGTAAAAGAAATAGATTATAGATGCACGCAATATGGTTTTGATAGATAATAATTGTAATAAAACAGCAATTTAAAAACTTAGCTACTTAGAGCCGAAAACCCTTTTTTAATAAGTGTAGAAGCAGTGCAATGAGGACAAATTTTAGTATCACTAATTTTGACCCGAGCCTTTGGCGAACTGAGCGAAGTTATACACGAGGACTGATGAAAAGCCATTTTAGAAGATTTAAGAGAAATTAAATATACAAAAAGAGAGACATACAGCCTCTCCTTTTGTAAGATAATTTGACTTAAGTATTGATTATCAAAATAATAGCCTAATCATTTTAAGCTATCACTAATTTTAATACATTACCAATACAGCGGCTAACAGCAGTTTGCAGAAATGGCGGGTTTTGGGCTTAATTTAAAGGTGGTTTTGTACTTGCAAAGTAAGTGTTTAACCGTAAGTATAGGCTTCCTTAATCCGCCACTTCCGCAAGCTGCAAAACGTTATGCCCAATGCTTCAAGCGACCGTGCCAACATCAACATCTGACAAAAAACTAACTTATCAACAAACTGACCGAGATTAAAATTGTAACTTTGCATTATGGATTTAAAAGTTAAAAATAAATATAAAACAGAGTTCAAAAAGGCATTAGACACCTTTACAGAAAAACTCGAAAAATATGTTTCAACAGAAAATGGAGATTGGTCTGTAAAAGGATTTATTGACGTTTACAAGAATATTTATACTATTTCGTCAGACACTAAAATTGTTTCTAAAATACTTGAAATACATATTTTTCCTCAAATTTTGCAATTTGCAGAAGAAAACGGATACAATATTATTTTAACAGAACATCAAAATTATTATCCTGACCTTACATTTATTCACAAGGAAAACGAGGATGTGAAGTTTGCTGTTGACCTTAAAACAACTTATCGCAAAAAAAACGGGATTTCTAGTTTTACGCTTGGAAGCCACGGCAGTTATTTCAAAGAAAGAGATAAAAAGAAAAACATTCAGTTTCCTTACAATCAATATTTAGCACATTTTTGTTTAGGTGTAATTTATACAAGAACTGATTTGACAGACGATGTTTCAGAAACAGAAATTTATCAAGTTCAAGAACTTCAAGAAGAATACGAAACACCAAACCAAAAAGTAGGCGACAGAGAAGTTACAACAGTTGATAATTTAAAATCAATCACTTCAGTAATTAAAGATTTCGACTTTTTTGTTGCAGAAAAATGGAAAATTGCCAGCGACAAACAAGGTTCGGGAAATACTGCAAATATTGGTTCAACTTTAAGCATTGACGATTTAAGAAATGAAAACGGAATTTTCAGTCAATTAGGCGAAGAATGGTTTGACGAATATTGGATAAACTACGGTTCTGCAACAATGGTCAAAGACGGTAAACCTACAAAAATTACAACACTAAAAGACTTTTTAGAATTTAAAGGAAGAGCAGACTTATTGGGTAAAATTGTATCTCGAACAACCTATAAAAAAGATACAAAATGAGAGTAATTGTTCCACCAATAAAAAGTCAAGGCATAAAAACCAAGCTCGTTCCTTGGATTATGGAACTTGCACCAAAAGTTCAAGGCAAATGGATAGAGCCTTTTCTTGGAACTGGTGTTGTAGCTTTTAATTCAGGTTTCAAAAAAGCCATTTTGAACGACACAAATCCACATATCATTAACTTCTACAAAGGTATTCAGAAAAAAGAAATTACTGCACCTTTGATGAAACACTATCTTGAAAATGAAGGAGCAATTTTAAGTAAAGCTGAAAATAAAGGATATGAACATTATTTGGAAGTTCGTTCACGTTTCAACTCGGGAGAGTTTTCACCTTACGACTTTATTTTTCTTTCAAGAGCAGGATTTAATGGAATGATGCGTTTTAACAGCAAAGGACATTGGAATATTCCCTTCTGCAAAAAACCTGACCGTTTTGCTCAAGCGTATGTTACAAAAATAACCAATCAAGTATCTACTGTTTCTCAAATTATTCAAACAGAACCTGATTGGATTTTTCATAATAAATCTTTTGCTGAAATCATTCCTCTGGCAACTGAAAACGATATTATTTATTGTGACCCACCATATTACGGCAGACACGTTGACTATTTTAACGGTTGGACAGAACAAGACGAAGAACTTCTATTCAACTTGTTAAGCGAAACAAAAGCAAAATTCATTCTTTCCACTTGGCATCATAACGATTGGCGACAAAATGATATGATTGAAAAGTTTTGGAATAAATTTAACGTAGTAACAAAAGACCATTTTTATCATAATGGTGGTAGTATCGAAAACAGACGGACAGTTGTAGAAGCATTAGTTTGCAATTTTGACACAGACCATTTTGACCAACATAATCACGGCTTGAAAGAAAAATCAAAACTTGAACAATTAGAAATAGACTGGACAACGTGAAAAAAAGCACTGGGCATAACAAGGGTTTTGCAAAAAAGCGGGTTCAGTGCTAAATTGAACATTCGGAATTCTAATAAACATTTGTGCTAAAACGAAAATTTGTGTTACTAAATCCGCTTCTTCGCAAAGCCCCGAAACGTTATGCCTCATTCAAAAAATATGGAACGAATTCAAAAACCCAACGTGACTAATAAATATTTTGAAAATACAATGACTTCATATTTTAGAAAATTACAACTTTTGTCAGAGAGTGATTTGATTTCATTAGACAATTTGACAATAAATAAAAAACTTAGAAAAGGCGATTTTCTCATTCAAGAAGGTGAAATATGTTCTGAAATTGTTTTAATAAAATCTGGAATTTTAAGATCGTTTTACATCAACAACAATGGTGATGAAATAACTAACTGTATTACTTTTGAAAACGAATTAATGTCAGCTTTTTCAAGTTTTATTACACAAAAGGTAACAGATGAAAATATTCAAGCGGTATGTGACACAGACCTAATAGTCTTACAAAAAAGAAATTTAGAATTACTTTATTCCCAAAGTATAAATTGGCAAAAAGTAAGTAGAATATTAACAGAATTACAATATATAGAATTGGAAAAAAGAATTGCGTCATTCCAAAAACAAACTGCCAAACAACGTTATCAAAAACTAATAAAAGAACATTCTAATTATATAAAATTTATTCCGCTACAATTTTTAGCATCTTATTTAGGCATCTCACCGAGACATCTAAGCCGTTTAAGAAAAAATATTTAATTATTGGACATTTGTCCAGTACATTTTCTTTTCTTCAAAATACCTTTGCATAAAATTAATAAATTTATGCGAACATTCCTTATTTCTTCAGCTTTCGTGCTCTTCAGCACTATGTCTTTTGCACAAGCAGGCAATATTATTGGTAATTGGCTTACACAAGATAAGGGTGCTAAGGTAGAAATATACAAGTCCAATAATCAATATTTCGGAAAAATAATATGGCTAAAAGATGCTGTAAATTCTAAAACAGGAAAGCCTTGGCTTGATGATCAAAATCCAGATGCTTCCAAAAGAACCCTTCCTCTTATTGACTCTATGATATTATGGAATTTCAATTATAGTAATAATCAATATGTTGGAGGAAATGTCTATGACAGCCGAAATGGGAAAATCTATTCTGGCAAACTTTGGCTTACAGCCAATAATACACTTAAAATGAGAGGTTATTGGGGAGTTTTTTATAACACTGAAACTTGGAAAAAGATAAATTAATGATATTCATTGTAGTTCTCTATTGTATTAGTTTGGTTGTAATACATTCTAAAATATTTTAAAATGTATATATATCTTTTTAGCTAATGTCAATGTTAGATTAGAAGATACCAACTTAAACCTTTAATATAATGGTGCTATTTTACAAATATTAAACAATTGCAACTAGTATGAAGCAAACAATTTTAGGTTCAGGTGGAGCAATAGGAATTGAACTCGCTAAAAATTTAAAAGACTATACACCCGATTTAAGGTTAGTTAGCAGGAATCCTACAAAAGTAAACGCTACTGATGAATTATTTCCAGCAGACCTTACAACAAGAGAGGGTGTTTTCAAGGCAATAGATGGCTCTATTATTACATACGTAACAATTGGTTTTCCATACAAAACAAAAGTTTGGAGAAAGAATTGGATACCATTTATTCGAAATGTTATAGATGCATGTATAGAATATAACTCTAAACTTGTTTTTTTTGATAATGTATATACTATTGGCGGTGACAATGTGAATCACATAACTGAAACCTCTTCCATGAGTCCTGTTAGTAAAAAAGGGGAAATTCGTGCTGAAGTTAATACTCTTATTATAGAAAATATAAAAGAGAACAAATTGCAAGCACTAATAGCTAGATCACCAGATTTTTTTGGAGGTACTTCAAGACAGAATAGTATTATTATGAACCTAGTATACAATAATCTTGTAAAAGGCAAAAAGGCACAATGGTTATGCGATGCTAAAGTGATTCATTCAATGGGCTATGTCCCTGACCTTGCAAAAGGAACAGCAATGTTAGGGAATACTCCACAAGCTTTCAATCAGATTTGGAATTTACCAACAGACTCTCATAAAATAACAGGCGATGAATGGATACATCTTTTTGCTACAGCTATGAAAACAAGAAGCGACTACACTGTATTGTCCAATTGGTTGATAAAATCACTTGGAATTTTCATGCCTTTTATGAAGGAGTTAGCAGAAATGAATTACCAATTTGATAGAGATTATTTCTTTGACAGCACTAAATTTAATAACTACTTTAATTTCAAGCCTACTTCAAATGAAGAAGCAGTAGAACAAGTAGTTAAACAAATGACCTAAAACTAACAATTTTCTAAAATCAATAAATAAATTCCACTTTAGTCATTATGTATTATTACAAGATATACGATCTGGAATTACGACTACGTTTCAAACGGTTAGATTTTTTAAATAGGAATTAAATGAAGATATTTATTACTGGAGCCTCTGGCTTTATTGGTGGACAAATAGTTTCAAAGCTATGCCTCAAACATGATTTTGTTGCTATGGCACGCTCCAAAGAAAGTGAAGAGCTTGTCAAATCATACGGAGCAACGCCTGTAATTTGTAAATTGGGTGCAGTGAAGAAAGAACATTTAGCTGACTGCGAAATGGTGATTCATGCTGCTGCCTTTACTAAAGAATGGGGCTCAAAAAAGGATTATTGGCAGACTACAGTTGAAGGAACCCGGCAATTATTAGAAATAGCAAAAGAGGCCGGTATAAAAAAAATTATTCATATCAGTACAGAAGCAATTTTATTTACGGGAAAAGATTTAAACGAAATAGATGAGTCTTATCCATATCCATCTAAAAGCAATTTCCTTTATTCTGAATCAAAACTTGAAGCTGAAAAATTAGCCTTATCAATGAATAATGACGATTTCCAAGTAAGTGTGATTAGACCAAGATTAGTATGGGGGCCAGGTGATCAAACTATTTTACCAGTAGTAATTGATATGGTAGAGAAAGGGAAGTTTATGTGGATAAACAATGGTTTGAATATAACAAGCCATACCCATATCTACAACTTAGTTCATGGTGTTGATTGTTTAATTACGAATTGGCACCAAAACGAAATTTTTTTTATTACAGATGAAGAGACACATTCATATAAATTTTTTTTCACAAACTATTTAGAAACAGTAGGGGTTAATCCATCGACCAAATCAATACCTAAATGGTTTATCAGATTTTTAGCTTCTTTAATTGAATTCTTATGGAAACTACTTAATATCAAAGTTCAACCACCTTTGACTAGGTTTTCGGCATATATGTTGTCGAGTAGTTTTACAATTTCTAGTAAAAAAGCTTCGACCTTGTTGGGTTATAAACCAATCATTTCTTTTAACGAAGCCATAGAAAACTTAAAAAAAAGTAACCAAAATAACATTAACTAACATCCGTAGAATAAATCTAATTACTAAAGCATCTATGTTCATACTTATGGGCATTTGACGAAAACAAGCAGAAGGCATAAAAGCAGTTTGGCAAAATTGCGGGTTCAGTAGTTAAATGAACATTCAGTTTTCAAATGAAGTTTAGTGCTAAATTGAAATTTAGTGCTTAGAAATCTGCCACTTCGACAAGCTGCGAAACGTTAGCAGTAAATCCGTTTTTAATAAGTCTAGTAGCTTTACAATGAGGGTAAATTTTAGTATCGCTAATTTTGACCCGAGCCTTTGGCGATCTGAACGAGGTTATACACGAGGACGTATAAAAAGGTATTTTAAAAATTTAAGCGATACTAAATATACAAGAGGAGAGACATACAGCCTCTACTTTTATAAAATAAATTAAACAATGATTATTAGTATAGTAACTTATGAAATTTGACTTGTTACTAACTTTGGTACATTGCCACTGACTTAATATAAAGTTAAAAAAATGACCTTGAACTAGGTCCAAGGCCATCAGAAAACATAAGGGCAACGTGTAGTTTCAAATAATTTAATTAGTAGTAAGTACTGGTTTTTTCAAAAAAATATAATGTAAATTGGTGGTTTCGATAACTCTATATTTCAAAGGAGGTGGGTTTTCTTTTAGTTTAATTTCGGCTTCTTTTTTAAGTTTAATAATGCCAGGATCGTTGTATATTGATAATGATTGATTGAAGTCAATAATAGCACCTGTATAGTCATTTAAACGCATTTTACACAAACCTCTTTCGGAAAAGATAGTGAAATTTGCTATTTTATCTTCTTGATACACAATGGCTTTTGTGTAATCTAATACCGCAGCATTGTAATTTTTAAGATTAGATTGAAAAAAACCTCTTATAAAATGGAATTTTGAGGATTTTGGTTTTAGTTGTATCAAAGTGTTTAAGTTGTCAATTGCACTGCTATATTGACCTGTGTTCGACTTAGCAAAAACAATTTTTTCTAAAATTTCGACATTGTTTGGGTCAAGATATAAGGCTTTTTGATATTGCTTGATAGCACCTTTAAAATTGCCCTTTTGGTCTTTTTTATCCCCAATTTTATAGTAATCAGAGCTTGATTGTGCATAGATAGTTGTGTTAAAACAATAGATAATAATTAAAATTATTTTTATCATAATTTTTAAGTTTAATACTTGTTTACAACACATAACAAATTTGTTTTTTTAATTCAATCCATGTATTTTGATCTTGAAACCTAATATTTAGGATAAGTTTTTTCAAAATTCATTTCAGAGATAAGTTTAGCGATATTTTGATTGTACAAGTTGAGTGTAATCTCAATTGTTCAAAATATTTTTTTATATAATTGACTTACTCATTTCGATTAACAAAAATGCATCAGTTTATTCTATTAATTAATATGACAATAGTAGATATAAAATACTCTTAGGTATTTTCAATTATGAAGACGAAGTATTAATTAATGTTGTTTTTTTGATATCTAATTTTAATTGTTTTTTGATCAGTTAGACCCAATACTTGGCTATCGATTGTATCCGTTTAGTAAAAAGTTAATCAAAAAAATAGATGCCTAATAAAAACGTCCTGCTAATATTACTTACTATTAATTCGGACTAAATTAGGATGTTTAATCTTTACCACTTTCTGGTATTATTTATACATTGAGTTTTTCGGGGTGTTGAAAATAAGGAGCTTCAAGCATGAGATAAATATTTTAATTAAAGTGATTACCATTACTATAGTAAGAATTGGTATTTGATAAAGTCTGATAATCTATGTATTTTAAAAAGCCTTTTAATTTTCGCTTTTTCTTAATACAAGTTGAATTATTATAATATCCATAAAAAAGAGTAATTTATTTAACTCTTCAAAGTGCGAAATAAAACCAAATCAGTAATGATTTAGGCAAAAAAAAATAATAGAACCTATTCCTTTTAATAAAAAATACAGGTTGATTTAAGTAGGATTTTTTTTTTATATTAGCAAAATTATTTTTTTGTCATATACAAATTTATTTACCCTAATTGAATAATTAGTCCCCATAACACTCCAAATTTTAATAAAAATTACCTTATTAATAATTAAGACAA
>JBJOFE010000006.1:0-105150 GCA_046048915.1 Bacteroidota bacterium
TGTAAGAACGCTTGTCTGTTTAACAAGGTTTCTTCTGACTCTACGTGATTATCATCTGGAATACAACAATCTACTGGACAAACAGCTGCACATTGTGGCTCATCGTGAAACCCTTTACATTCTGTACATTTTCCAGGAACGATATAATACACATCATCAGAAATTGGTGTTTGAGCTGCATCTGAATCTACCTCAGTACCATCTGGTAAAATTACTTTACCAGTAAGTTTAGTACCATCTTTATATCTCCAGTCATCAGCTCCTTCGTAAATTGCAGTATTTGGACATTCCGGTTCACAAGCCCCACAATTGATACATTCATCTGTAATTATAATTGCCATATTTTTTGTCTTAAAATTGGAAAGTCTAAAGTCTTGAATTGTCTTGTTGACTTTCGGCTTAATTATCCTTATTTTTGTGCAAAATTACAATCAAAACCATTCATAAACAAACATTATGGACTTAGAAACAAAAAAAAATGTTTTTGTTACATTAGGACGCTTTTTAAATCAGTTCACAGAAAACAATTCTAACATGGATTTAAGTGTGCCTCATACTGAATTGTTTTTTGAAGATTTTGAACAACTAATCCAATTATCCCAATCACACAATGGATGGTACACTCCTGAACAAGTCTACTTCTCCATACAATCATGGGCAAAAGCCTTAACACAAGAAAATCTTGATCAATGGACTTCGTCTTATGATTTTACTACAACTGAATCCAAAACGATAGCCTTGATTTTAGCTGGTAATATTCCGTTAGTTGGGTTTCATGATTTTATTTCAGTATTGTTATCCGGTCATAATGTTTTAGTAAAAACGTCATCAGACGATCAACACATATTGCCTTTTTTAGCCAAATACCTCATTACTATTGAACCTCAATTGGCCAATAAAATCACTTTTGTAGAAGGAAAATTAGAGAATTTTGATGGTGTTATTGCTACAGGCAGCAACAACACGGCACGTTATTTTGAATATTATTTCAAAGACAAACCTTCTATTATTAGAAAAAACAGAAATTCAGTTGCCGTTTTAAACGGTCAAGAAACCAAAGAACAACTTATCGCCTTAGGAGAAGATATTTTTAGATATTTTGGATTGGGTTGCCGTAATGTTTCCAAACTTTTTGTACCAAAAGACTATTCTTTTGATGCTTTTTTCGAAGCTATTTTTGAATACCAAGACGTTATTCATTATGAAAAATATGCCAACAATTACGATTATAACAAGGCTGTTTTTTTAATGAGTAACTTTAAATTATTGGACAATGGTTTTTTAACTTTAAAAGAAGACTCCAGTCACGCCTCTCCTATTTCTAGCGTATTTTACGAATACTATGATTCCCTTGCTGAAATAGAAAAAAGATTTGAAACCGAAGCAGATACTATTCAATGCGTAGTAAGTAATAATTTAGTTCAAAATAGCATCCCATTTGGACAGTCACAACTACCACAATTATGGGATTATGCAGACAATGTTGATACTATTTCGTTTTCGTTAACAATAAACTAATAAATTGTTCAAATATTTCGATTATTTTAATTGATTTTAAGATTCGATTGTCGAAATTTGCATTCTTTAAATTTGGAACAAACAACTACCATGAAAAAACACAACTACAGCGCAGGACCTTGTATCTTACCACAAGAAGTTTTTGAAAAATCAGCTCAAGCCATTTTGGATTTTAACAATTCAGGCTTATCTATTTTAGAAATATCGCACAGAAGCAAAGATTTCGTTGCAGTAATGGATGAAGCGAGAGCATTAGCTCTTGAATTATTAGGATTGGAAGGCAAAGGATACCAAGCCCTTTTTCTTGCAGGTGGTGCTAGTTTGGAGTTTTTAATGGTTCCTTATAACTTGATGAAAGAAAACGGTAAAGCCGCCTATTTAGATTCTGGAACTTGGGCATCTGCTGCAATAAAAGAAGCAAAATATTTTGGAGAAACAGTTGTTGTGGCTTCCTCTAAAGAACAAAATTATAACAACGTACCTAAAGGATATACTATTCCTGCTGATGCAGATTATTTCCACTGTACAAGTAACAATACTATTTTTGGAACTCAAATGAAAGAATTGCCTGCTACTAACATTCCTGTAGTTTGCGATATGAGTTCAGATATTTTTTCACGTCAATTGGACTTTTCTAAATTTGACATTATCTATGCTGGGGCTCAAAAAAATATGGGACCTGCCGGAACAACTTTAGTAGTTATCAAAGAAGAAATCTTAGGTAAAAACGGAAGAGAAATTCCAAGTATGTTAGATTATGCAAAACACATTAAAGCAGAAAGTATGTACAATACGCCGCCTGTTTTCCCAGTGTATGCTTCGTTATTAACCTTACAATGGTTGAAAAAATTAGGTGGAATTGCTGCTATCGAAAAAATCAACAATGCTAAAGCAGAATTACTTTACAATGAAATTGACAGAAACCCATTATTTAAAGGTGCGGCAGCTGTTGAAGATCGTTCTAATATGAATGCTACTTTCTTATTGAACAACCCAGAACACGCAGCAATTTTTGATGCTATGTGGAAAGAAGCGGGTATCTCTGGATTGCCAGGGCACCGTTCAGTAGGAGGCTACAGAGCCTCTATGTACAATGCGATGCCAATTGAAAGTGTACAAGTTTTAGTTGACGTAATGCAGGCTTTAGAAAAAGCAGTTTAAAAATTGAAAGATTTAAAAATTGAAAAATAAATCAATAATCCAGATTGAATCTTTGAATCTTTAAATTATTCAATCTTTAAATAAAATTAAATGAAAGTATTAGCAAATGACGGAATTTCTAAAAGTGGAATTCAAGCTTTAGAAAAAGGCGGATATGAAGTGATAACTACTAAAGTAGCACAAGAACAAGTAGCTAACTTTATTAATGAAAATAACGTAAGTGTTATTTTGGTTCGAAGTGCAACTAAAGTTCGTAAAGACATTATCGATGCTTGTCCTGGTATCAAAATCATCGGTCGTGGTGGTGTTGGTATGGATAATATTGATGTTGACTATGCTAAAAGCAAAGGAATCAAAGTAATCAACACACCAGCTTCTTCTTCAGAATCAGTTGCCGAGTTGGTTTTTGGTCACTTATTCAACGGAGTTCGTTTCTTACACGATTCAAACAGAAACATGCCTTTAGAAGGTGATGCCAACTTTGAAGGATTGAAAAAAGCGTACGCTAACGGAACTGAATTAAGAGGTAAAACTTTAGGTATCGTTGGTATTGGTCGTATTGGTCAAGCTACTGCGAAAATGGCGCTTGGTTTGGGAATGAAAGTGATTGCAGCAGATAGTTTTATCGAAAAAGTAGATGTAAAAGTAGAATTCTTTGACGGTCAATCGATAACTACTACAATTGTATCTCAATCTTTAGAATCATTGTTCAAAGAAGCCGATTTTATTTCATTACACGTTCCAGCTCAAAACGGATACATCATTTCTAAAGCAGAATTAGCTATTATGAAAGACGGTGTAGGTATTGTAAACTGTGCTCGTGGTGGTGTAATTGACGAAATTGCTTTAATCGATGCTTTAGACAGTGGAAAAGTTGGATTTGCTGGATTAGACGTTTTTGAAAGCGAACCAAAACCAGAAATCAAAATCCTTATGCACTCAAAAATCTCTTTGACTCCACATATTGGAGCAGCTACTGGAGAAGCACAAGATAGAATTGGAACAGAATTAGCACAACAAATCATTAGTATTTTAGGTTAATCTTTTTCAAATAAAAAAATAAGAAGGATGTCTCAAAAAGGCATCCTTTTTTTTATGCTTTACTTTGTACAAAAATGATAACTTTGTAACGCTTAAGACAATCCAAATGGAGAAATTAAAACAGCGATGGGGAGTTCAATCCAATTTCCAGCTGACCATTATTTTTATCGTTTTTGCAATAACAGGTTCGGCCTCAGCAATGGTCTCGAAGCCTGTTTGTATTTGGTTAGGGATTACTAAAGAAGATTTTGGATTTTTGTTTACTCCTATTCGACTCATTCTGATATTTCCATTGTACCAAGTACTTTTAGTGACCATCGGATTTCTCTTTGGCCAATTTGCCTTTTTCTGGAAGTTTGAAAAAAAACTCTTACGAAAATTAGGATTGGGGTTTTTGTTCAAAGAATAATTACTATACGAATTCTTTCCCAAAAATTTCATTTGGGTAACCAAAAAACTTTGTTTCTTTGTAAAAACTAGTTCTTAATGATACAAGCGAAAAACCTACATAAATTTTACGACCAATTAGAAGTGCTAAAAGGGGTGGATTTGCATATTCAAAAAGGAGAAATCGTTTCTATTGTAGGAGCTTCTGGAGCAGGAAAAACGACTTTGTTGCAATTATTGGGCACCCTAGACAAACCCTCTATTCAAGACGGCACATCGCTATACATAAATGGAGAAGATGTTTTGATAATGAATGATAAAAATTTATCCAAATTCAGAAATTTGAATCTGGGGTTTATCTTTCAATTTCACCAATTATTACCCGAATTTACGGCTTTAGAAAATGTATGCATTCCCGCTTTTATTGCCAACAAAAACAAACAAGAAACCGAGAAAGAAGCCAAACGATTATTGGAATATTTAGGTCTTTCGCATCGTATTGATCACAAACCCAATGCGCTTTCTGGCGGAGAACAACAACGTGTAGCCGTTGCGCGGGCATTAATCAATAAACCCGATGTGATTTTTGCTGACGAACCATCAGGTAACCTAGACACACTTTCAGCAGAGAATTTACACCAATTATTTTTTCAACTGCGTGACGAGTTCGGACAAACCTTTGTCATTGTCACTCACAACGAAGAATTAGCTAATATGGCAGATCGAAAATTGATTATGGTAGACGGACTAATTAGTAATCCTTAATCCTGGCTGCTATTATGAAAGCTGCCGAACTTAAATCTTTTTTGGACGAAAAGGTGATCCAATACAACACCCGAGATTTTATCGATAGCGATCCTGTTCAAATTCCGCATTTATTTTCCCAAAAAGAAGATATTGAAATTGCCGGTTTTTTAGCCGCAACCATCGCATGGGGCAACCGAAAGATGATTATCAAAAATGCGCATCGTATGATGGAATTGATGGGCAATGCACCCTATGACTTTGTTCTTTCACATCAAGAAAAAGATTTAAAAGATCTCGAATCCTTTGTACACAGAACCTTCAACGGACAAGATTTTATAGTTTTCATCAAAGGGTTGCAACACATTTATAAAAAACACTATGGTCTTGAAGCGGTTTTTGCCAAAAATCAAGAATCGTTGTCTATGCAAAAGAGCATTAATGAATTCAAGAAAGTCTTTTTTGATGTTCCGCATGCAACACGTACTCAAAAACACATTTCAGATCCATTGAATAATTCAGCTGCAAAACGCATCAATATGTAAGTACGGGTAATTAAGGTATTTGATAAAAATTGTGTAATCATTTAACAATCAATACTTTAATTATGAGAATTGGAATTTACACGCGTAAATCTGATCCGGCACTACCATCAATTAATTGGATGGTCGAAAAAGGATTTGACGCATTTGAAATTTACGAAGAAATCATCATTAATGAATATGGTGACATTACAGAAAGGGAAGAACTCAACATGCTTTTATATGATGCAGAGTTCAATCATATTGATGCTGTATATGTAAAATCATTAGAAATGATATCACCCATTACAATAAAGCTGCTTCAGGCATTATTGGAAATACAGAAACTTGATCTACCAGTTTTCTATGATCTGGGTTGCATTTTACCATCTGATTCAAAAATAAAATCCTTCCAAGATCAGATTATTAATCATTGGCAAATAATAAGAAGCCAATCTCAATCTTTTAAATTAATTGATGAAAACCCAACAGAACTTTAGGAAGTTCCCTTTTTAATAAAAACGGAACCATTAAAATATTGAAAATCAATTACTTAAATAAAATAGGCTCTTGGATGGTGCCATAAACAAAATATAAACTCAAAAACGGAACTATGAACATAAAGTTAAAATCAGCAGAACATCTAGAAGAATCAGAATTAAATAAACTATTAAAATATCTACTAGCTAAAGAAAACTATGTATACTACCTATTTCTGAGATTAGGGGTTTCTACAGCATTAAGATATTCTGACTTATCAAGAATTACTTGGTCGAATGTTTTAAATAAAACTAATCTAATTTTAAAAGAAAAGAAAACAAATAAGAACCGTGAAATTCCAATTCAACCTGAATTAAGCGAAATGATTATTAAAATGTATAATAAATTGGGATGTCCTGATCCTTCGTTAGCAATTATACCTTTACACATAAGGACTATAAATAAACAAATTAAAATATACGCAGCTAAAGCAGGAATTCGTCATAAACGCTTGAGCACGCATACTTGCAGGAAAACGTTCGGACGAGAGGTATGGAAACGCAACGGTCAAAGCGAAAGTGCACTTGTTCGTTTATCAGCATTATTTAATCACTCTAGCGTTGCAATTACTCGTGTTTACTTATCGATTACAAAAGAAGAAGTGGATGACATGTATAATTTACAAGATATGTTTGTCTACTAGTCTTCCTTGATTGATATCAAGGAATTTTAAAAGCAAAGATATCATTGAATCCGGGGATGTTTTTACATTTAGTAATACATCCTCATCAAAGTTAATACCATATTCAGCTAAAAATTTGTATGCCATTTTGAATTCTGATGAGTTAATTGAAAAGTTTTCAAAATATCTGTCATCAACTGAAATAGTCTTAATTTGAAGGTTTTTAAAATTTGATGTCATGTTTGGCGAAAGACTCTAATACTAATTGCTATTGATAATTATCGTTTTTAACGATATGTATAGCTGGATCCGTAAATTATCGAATTAACAACCATTTTATTGATAATTGTTAACTACGACATGCTTGAACCATATTTATCAAGCATTTCACGTATTATTTTACTCTTATCAACATCCTTTATAGATGACTTTAGTCCCTTTTTACGTTCCTGAATTATTGTTTCTAGTAGCTTTGTGTACTGTTCGTTAGTTATCCTAACAACCAAAGTCTTATCATATTTTCTATTGATATTTTTCATCTATCAATAAATATGTAATACTTTAATAAAATCTTATCTAGTTGTAAAAATATTAGGCTACGATTTTTGAGATTATCAAATCAACATAGTTCATATTTTGATCTTCCTGAAAGTACACATGGTTTTTATTGAAATCCTGAACGGTTAAATTGTCTTTCCAATTAACCTCAATCCATTTTGTATTTGAAATAATGAAAGAATTAAGCACCAAATTTTCACTAGCTACTTGTGGTTGTACTTTTTCAGCCAAATACTTGTAAAATTGAATCTTGGGGTCATTAATACCCCTAGAATTTCGAATTCCTTTTGGATCAATGAAAGATAGGTACTGTTTATTTGCTTTTTTAATCCAGAGTATAAAGTCTGGATAGAAATTATTTCCCTCTGCAAAAAAACCAATACCTTTTTTACTTTGATTTCTAAGAAGGAATATTTCATCAAATTCTTTAGAACTACCCATACGTTGAACTTGAAGTTCGAAATCTTTCATAAACTGATGTTCTGCATCATTCAAAGCAACAGGGAAAACTTGAAGTTTATTTTCATAACCTTTCCCTACATAAACCAAGGGTTTGTATAAATGCATTAATTGGTCAAATGCTTCTACTTGATTTGCTATTTGAATTGATTTGAAAGTAGCATCCGATAATGTTGTTCTAAGTTGGATTAATTTCTTTTCAATGTCTTCAATGTCTTCGTTTTTATTCAATCGAATATCATATTGCATGATTAGATTATCATCCGTAGAAGATAACATTCTGGTTTCGATATGATCTGCATTGAATCTATTTTTAAAGTACAAATAGTATTGTTCTATATACTTCTTAAGTAACACGGTAACTAACTCTTGCCAAACTTTAATGTTTTTCAAGGTACTTAAAGACATTTTGTCTTCAGGGATATAAACTCGATACCAGGCATTACTACCAACTATATCTTGTAATGTTTTCTTATCTAATTCAAGATTTGCAAAACCTTTACTAGATTTAAAATTCTGAATCTCAAAGTATACTTGTGTCCAATCTATAACAGACAAATGTTGTGAACTGAGATAGCAAATCTGTTTTGCAGTTTCAACTTTATTAGATTTAATACTCTCTAAGGAATCTATTTTAGGGTACCAATCGACTTCAACTTGACTATTTTTAAAGACATTAGTATCTAGTTCAAGTTTTAAAATTTGTTTACGTTTAAAGTTTTCAGATTCTTTTACTTGTATTAGCTTTAAATCACTAGCTGAAATATCTATTTTATTCTGAGTTGGAATAGTTATGGTTACCCAGTCACCTGCGTTTGTAGGCAAACCTTCTTCTTCTAGGAGCTCTTTGAATCGCTCCATATAGTTAGCCTTAACACCAAATATCTGAAGGGTTTCAAGCGGACGTAAATGCTTTCTTACAGCTTTTAAATTTTCTGGTCGTTGGTAATCATCTAAGCCAACAGAACGTTTTAAGCTAAATTCATAACCCTGTAAACGAACACCCCGACCAAATAACTGAATAATTTGTGAACCTTCAGACTTTCCGATATTCATCAATCCCATTGAACTTACTCTCCATGAAGACCAACCCTCCGTAAATTTCTTAGATCCAATTAATAGTGTCACATCCTGTTTAGGATTAGAGCTATTTATTTGAGCAAATAGTGATTCTGAAAAATCCTTATCTGTTCCCAAGATGCCATTATTCATGGCTAAATCATGTAGTTTCTTTTCGTCACCAACATTGATAACACCAAAATATTTGTCATTATCGCCAACTCTTAAACCAAGTTCACCATTTGCTCCCTTTAGATTATCTAGATAAAGGTTAGCACCTATATTATGATTATGAAAGACTTCTTTATTGATACCTTCAAATATTTGATCTGGTGTTAACTCAAGTTCATTCAAATAAGCAAAACTTCCTTCAAAAATACCATAACCCTTTCCGTCTAACAATCCTGCTCTGTTATTCAAGATAAGATCTATGTTTTTTGTGTAATCGGATTGATTTTTAAGGAAATCGGTTAAAAAATGGACAATATCTAAGACATCTGAAGTGTCGACACCATTTTCTTTTCTAACAGCATTAACACTACTTCCAACAAAAACCCAGAGTGGCTTAAACAACCTAAACTGACTAGCCAATTCTGGTTTGTTTTTAAAAATCAATAATTGCTGATAGAATGAAAGAAGATTGGCTGTTAGGTACTTGTTCTTGAAATCTAAGTTGTCTTCTTTAAGATTTAGTATACGGTAATCTTTACCATAACCATCTTCATAAAAATATTTATAGCTATAATCAAATAGGATACTTTTTGCATATTCTTGTGTAAGTTCATCTTTTTTACCCTTAGCAGCTGCACTGATCGCTTGTCCAAAAGTTGCTGAATACTCAAATGCAAATCCAGTTGTACTCAATTGGTCTCTAAAACGCTTCCATTGATCTCCACTCATACCACCATGACCTTCATCTACTAAAACAAGGTTATGAGTCTCAAAACTATCAACCGCCACTGTTTTTTCTTTACTTTCTTCTGAAAGTTTGGAAACTTCTATAATCTCCACTTCTTTTCCAGAAAACATCCCAGATTGGTTTTTAGTAAAGATATTTGCTGGAATGCCTGATAGTTGGAAGTCTAATAAATGCTGCCTTGATAGAGGTTCATTTGGTGTAATTAATAGAATCTTACTCTCATGACTTTTACTATTCTTTTTAGCATAGTGTAAATACTGCTTAATGTTGATATGCATTAAAAGTGTTTTTCCACTACCGGTAGCATTCCAAAAAGCTAGTTTGTTTAAATCAGTCTCTTTAAAAGGATTTACCTGGTAAATAGAATCCCCTTTTTTGATTTTTTTACCAACATATTTTTCAACTTCATTTGCGTTATATTTCTTTACAAATTGGTTTAAATCATGTTGTAATTGCTTTTTATTACTAAAAAATTTATCCAAATAAATTTCAGTAAACAATAGTGAGAGGTATTGAAAATACTTCCAAACGATTAACTCATCTCTACCATCAGATATTTCATGAGTGTATCTGACGATATTTTCATCATACTGCTGTAACATTGACTCAGTTAGATCTTCTGTGAGATATAAATGGGCTTTAAGCTGTTCTAACACCTTAGTATTTCCCTCTTCAGTATACCCTTCACTTGATGAAAGCTTAAGTTCCTTGAAGACCTCTAATCCATTTTTTGAAACGATTTTAGAACCAATTGCATCAATTCCAAAAAGCGATAATAGGTACTTATTCAGTACTATTTTATCATGAAAATTTGCCATTATAATTCTATTTCGTTAAACATCTTTTTGAAAAAGGTTTCTTCTATCAACTTGATCTTGAACTGATCCCCTTCAGATTTAAAGTTTTCTAGATGGTGATCTCCATTTATATAAATCTGTTGAAATTCTTTAGTTCGTTGACTATCATAGAACCTGCGTAACAATTTTTCAACTTCATCATGTGTAGTTGTTTCAAGGTCTCTCCAGATGACTAATGTTTTGATACCTGTACGTGTTGTTCCTTCAACAACTTTAATGTCTTTTATACGTTGAATTTTATTTACATAAAGTCCTATCAAATAATTAAAGGTCTCAACTAAATCAACCTTAGTGGTCTTTAATTCATTATTTTCAGTAACTTTTAATTGATATTCAAATGGCTTTCGGAACATTTCCAAATTGAATAGATGGTCTCTACTTTCTAGCTCAAGCATGTATTGAAGCAGGTATTCGTCTTTTGCTTTCCCGTTGAAATCTAATTCTATTTTATTCTGTAAATAAAGGTTATTTAAAGTGTCTTCATAGCTTTCTAAAAGACTATACTTTACAATTCCGCCTCCTTTCCAATTATAATTTTTGGACACACCACTTTTATCACCAAAAAGGGTGTTTTTTATTCTTTTTAGGGTAATTGTGTTGAAATATAGACCCTGTTCAACAAGTATGAATTTCTTTTTTGACTTAATAGCTACTGCGGCTGAAGTCCCACTTCCGCCAAAATAATCCATAATGTAATCACCCTCAAATGAACCAATAGAAAATACACGATCAACTAATTTTTCTGGTTTTTTCCCCTTTCTCAAATATACACCTCCTTCGTTGTGTAAATCATTTGGAAGTACATCATCCCAAATATCAGAAAGCGGCTCTCCTGGAACATATTTATCTCCGATTTTAATAAGTCTGTTCTTATAGAAAAGAAGTACATTGCCATTGTTAATCAAATAATTTTCTTTACCATCTCTTTCGAGTAAAAAGGTTTTATCTGGTTGTTTTTTTGATAAATTTTTTAATTCTGTTGCTGCTTTTGATACACTTCCTTCATCTAAATTTGCATATCTGACAATTCTTTCTGCATTACTAACTACAAAATTTTCAATTTGACTATCATAAGAGTCTCCTAATTCTTTTTTTAATTTGTTTTTATCTATCCCTAAGAATTTGGAAAATGCTTCTAATAAAGATTGATAGCGCCAATTTTCGTAGTTATCTTCAATATTTTCAATATATGTATTATATCTATCATCCCTTGCTCGTTGTTTGAATTGCTTGTACTCTTTCCAAGAATTTAAACTCTTACTGTAAAGCAAGATATTTTCAGATATATTTACCACACCTGGGTTTATTACCTTGGGGCCAGATATTGCACTTCTTTTAATTGCAATATTATTTCTTCTATTTTCTTCGCCGAATAAATCATTTAACAAATTCAATGATGTGTCTAACTCTTTAATGTCAATACTCATGCAAAATGTACCATTTTCTTTGAGCATTGAATTTGAAACTTTTAACCTGTCAAACATTAGAGATAACCATGATGATTTTTGAAAACTATCTTTGTAAGCAAAGCCATCATCATTGCCTGTATTATATGGCGGATCTATATAAATTTGCTGAATACTATTTTCAAATTTTTCAGTTATCAAATTTAAAGATTGGAAGTTCTCAGAATTAAATAACACCCCATCAATTTGATTGTCAAGGTTTTCATAATTACTTATGAGTTTATCTTTGAATGATTCATCAAAATACTTTGTGTCGATTACTAGAGTTGGCTCAAAAACCAACTGTTCAGGATTATTTACTTCTACACCATACAAAGATTTCCATTCTAACAATTGTTGGGCATTATTGAAAATGTCAAGATAAAATTCAGATGGTACTTGATCAAGAGATACTAGATAATCGGTATTAATTACAAATTTTTTCTTTAGCCATAATTTTTTTTGAAAGTTTTCAATTTGGGACAAGAATTCAATTATTTTAAAAGAGACCGCTTTTATAGCCTTTATTTTGCTTAATTGAGCGATAAAGAATTCAGTTTGCTTGGTATTAACATCATCCAAATACAATACTTCATTCTTGATATAAAAATCTAACTCTCTATTAAGAAACCCACCTAAATCTTTATGGATGAAATAATCAAAACTATTTTTAGATACGAAATCTTGAATGTGTTTTTCAAGTAAAGTGCGTTTGGGATTTTTTTCCGTTGGACTTATTACAAATAAAGTTTGAAAGGTACCTGGAATTTCTTTAGTGAGGGTTTCTAATGCTTCATTTATTAATGAATCTTGCTTAGTTGACTTAGAAACAGTTTCGTATATTAAATTAATATATAATTCGCCTTCTTTTTCTTCCACAGGCAATTCTGAATAAATTGCAAATCTACGTTCCGAATCACCTTGAGTCTTATTATTGTTTTGTTCTGTGCTAACCTCTTTTAACTGAAAATGCACCTTTTTACCATCACCAGTTTTAAAAGTATAGTTCTTGAAATTTTCAGATGATTTGATATAATACTGATCGTGATTTGCCCAATGAAGTTTTACTTCTTCGCCTTCATAAGGAATTGAGTAAATATCTTTCTTATACCTACGCATAGATATAAAATCGCCCGCTTTGTAATAGCGACGGAAGAAATTAGCTAGATGTGAAAATACTTCTTGTTCTAGTGAATCTGAATTTTCAATTGTTTTTAATCTTTCATTCAGTGATTTGTATTTTGGGGTATCCTCAGCAACAATACCCGCATCATCTAAATTTTTCTTAAGCGTTTTGAGCTCGTTTTCAATTTCTGTTTTATCAGAAGACTGAGTTTCACTCAAAGCATTTTTAATATCCTCAGGAAGTTGCTTTTCTATGAATTCATTTACCTGCTTACGCTTTTGATTCATGATTCTGTATATCCCAAAATCTAAATCTGCTTTGTTAAGCTCGAATATATCGTTCAGTACGTCTTTTAATTGGTTGTAATTGCTCATAATTATATGATTTCGAATGACACGGTGAATAATTCTTCTTCCCTTATCGTTCTTGTTAATTTATTTTTTGCTTCTTTGATCATGGTATCGCGTTGCTCATTTATTTCATCCTCACGATCATAAATCTCTTGTCTAAGTCTATTGTATTTGCGCTTAATTTTGGATATTTTTTCTTGTAGATCTATCAACTCTTCGCTTAGAATATTTTCCTTATGTTGCTCACGTTCTAAATCTTTCAACTTTTGACGTTCATCTTTAAGGTCGATTTCTAATGCTCTTATTTTATCATCAGCCCAGCGTTCAAATTTGGTAAACTCTCTTTGCATATAAGCAGAGTCTGTTTTTTCTAAATTATCAAGTTTATTTTTTTTGTTCTTTTGATGTTGCTTGATTAATTCTTCTGGATTTGCATTTTTAAATTTATCAGTATGAATTGATAGGTTTAATAAATTTCGAATACTTTCTTCACTAATTACCTTTTCGCTTTCAGTTAAACCAGTAAGAATTAATGTATCATGTTGTTCAATTTCTGATTGTACTTCTAAATTGCTTATTTTTAGTAATCCTTTGGATCCACGTAACTTATCAAGTTCATTGTATTTAATTGGAGACGATGCAAGATCAAAAATTAAATGTGCCTGATCAGTTGTTTCCGATTTAGCTTTCTTTAGTAAATTTTGAGCTACCTCACTTTGAATACGATAGTGCTTTGCATCAGTCCTGAGTTTATTCATGGTGTACCTTTCACCATTATTATGGAATATAAATGAGTAATCTTCTGCTTCAAAATCAGCTAAAGTTTGAAGATAGTATCTTGTGATTTCCCAAAGCCATTTTTCGAATTTCTCTAGGAATGTCTTGGTGTCTGAATAGGTTATCCGCAATTTATTAATAACACTCCCTTCAAAATTTTCAAAAAGAACGCTCTGTACATCTTTGATTCTTTTATCAACAGCATCTTTAAATTCTTCTTCTAATTCTTTGAAGTAGGTGTCTATTTCTTCTTTTGTTCGACATTTCTTGTAGACTTCAATCATTCGCTTTTCGAAATCTACCCCATTTTCAATACTTCCTAATACATGATCTGATGATCCAAATACACCTTGAAAAAGATTATACTTTTGACCTAATAACTCATACACCCTGTTTTCAACTTCATTTTCGCTATTTAGGAAATTCACAACTACTACATCATGCAATTGACCATATCTATGACATCTACCTATACGTTGTTCAATACGTTGCGGATTCCACGGAAGATCATAGTTCACCACCATACTACAAAACTGTAAGTTAATACCCTCAGCAGCTGCTTCAGTTGCAATCATTATCTGGTAATCATCGCTTTTAAATGCATCAACAAGTGCATTTCTAATATCTATACTTTTAGAGTTGGTTAGCTTACCATAATTATCTTTATCTGACACCCATTTTTGATAAATCGAACTAGATAGTTCATCAGTATTATTTCCGTTAAACAATACTATCTTTTCTTTATACTTTTCTTTTGATAATCTTTCAAAAAGATACTGTTGAGTTCTAGTTGATTCAGTAAAAATCAATGCTTTTTGGTTTGCACCAAGTTGGTTTAATTTTTGAAATCCAGTTTCTAGTGCAATTATTAATTTTTCCCCTTTTTCGTTGTTTTCAATGCTGTTAGCCAGTATTAAGTATTGGGTTAAAGTCTCTATCTCATTTTGTATATTAACCTTATCTGCAGCAGTAATTTCTGTGTAGTCTTGAGATTCTTCCTCTGATTCGTCTCTTTCATCATCAAAGTTTTCATACTCTTCTTCAAACCAAGAAATGATTTCATCCTCAACTACCTTTGATGTAGTCAGCATGATATTCAATCTTTTAATAAGTGCTTCAAGTGTTTTAGCAATAGCAAAAGAAGAAGAACCGAGGAGCTTAAACATGACCGATTCCATAAGATGCTTCTGTGCTTTTGGTAAAGCATATATGTTTTCACTTCGTAAATAATCTAAAACACTATTATAAAGCCTTTTTTCTTCATCTGTAGGCACGAACTGCTGTGTAATAGGGATTCGTTCTCGATATGGAACAAACTCTCTCACGTCCTGTCTAAGGGTGCGTTTAACAATGGGTTTTAGTTTTTCTTTTAACTCTTCAAGATCACCCTCGCCATTAATATATTGTTTTCTAAATGTTTTGATATCTCCAAAAACACCATCGTCTATTATACTTACCAAACCGAATAGCTCTTCCAAACGATTTTGTAAAGGGGTAGCAGTTAGTAAAACCTTTTTATGATCTTTTATAGCATTTTTAATTCTGGCAGCAATACTGTCTGGATTTTTATGAACATTACGCAAATAATGTGCTTCATCCATTACAACTAAATCCCATGATGTTAGTTGAATCAATTCTGCTTGTTTACTTGCGTATTGATATGAACATATTTTTATAGATGTGTTGTCATCAAAAGGGTTAATAACACCACTTTTGTATTTTGCATTGAAATTTTTACTTTCAATCACTTCTGAGTTGAGATAAAATTTATCAGCCAATTCATTGAACCATTGTTTTCTTAATGAGGAAGGGCAGATAATCAATATGCGTCGCTTATTTTCAGCCCATTGTTGACTTAATAGAATACCAGCTTCTATAGTTTTACCAAGACCAACTTCATCAGCAAGAATAGCACCTTTAGAAAAAGGAGATTTGAAAGCAAATAATGCAGCCTCCACTTGATGTGGGTTTAATTCCACTTTTGCATCCAATAGCGCAGCGCCAAACTTTTCAGTTGAATCTGAACTTGCACGTTTTAGTAGCTCAAATGCGAAATATTTGGCTTGATATGGGGTAATTAGACTCATTACTGCTCAACTAGTTCGTTTAACGTGATTTCCAAAACTTCACAAATCTTAAGGATCATCTTTAGCGATGGTTCTGATTTATTTTGAGCCCAAAGATTTACAGACACAGTCGAAACCCCCAATATTTTGGAGAGTTCTACTTGAGACATTCGTCTTTTTTCTAATATTTCTTTGAGTCGAAGCATATTGTACAAATTAAAGAATTAGTTAAAGAAAAACCTAAGTTTCTTAGCCCAACTTATTAACAAATAAACGATCATTTTAATATGAATTAACGATTAATTGATATCTGTGAGTTAGTAAATGCCATGCTCCGATTTGGTTTTATGATATTTTTTCCTTATCATTTTTCAAAGCTGAATACTATGAAACTACACATACCATCAAATTTTCCTGTCGATTTCTTTAAAGAAAAGTGGGTAGTATTTAAAAAAGACAATCAAACTAACAGACTTGATACTCTGTATATCATTCTAAATGAGTTCACCAGAAACAATATAAAAGTCGGTTGGCATACAGGAGTACCATTAAATAATGAAGCATTTAGAGCTATCTGTGGAAAAAATTTCGATTTGGTAAAAAAAGACCTTCTTTTATTAGAGAACGGGAATGTGTTCTTTACCAATGATCGTTACGATCCAGGATTTAGTAGCAAATGGTATAAATTAGGAATGAAATATTGCTTTTCCGATACAATTGAAGTTGAACTATCAACACCTGAACGACATCAAAAATATATTAGTTATTTATCTGGTGACCGAGTATATAGAAAAGAAATTCAAAAAATAGATCCCAAACTTCACCTGGAAAGACAGTTTAATGATTTGAAAATAACATTGGATGGAAGTGTATTTGAATACAAGTATCTCTATATAGAAAAATATAGAGACCTAATAATAACTGAAAAAAATCCAAAGATTAGATTTCTGTATTATGCAAAAATTGGAAAAATTATTGACGATATTAATCGTTTAAATAATCCCAAAAACTATACTTACAAGCTATCTGAAAAGAATTTAAGATTCAATTCGATTTTCACCAATATTAATAGGGAATTAAGATACTTTATTAGGCATAATGGAAATAGATTTCTAGAATTTGATTTTATAGCTTCGCATTGCTATGTACTTGCAACAATATTGAATAATGAATTCTTTTCTAATAATAATAAAGAATATTCCATTTCAAATATATTTCCAGATTTACAACTTAGAATCAATAGTTACATTGATGCATCTAATAATTATAAAAACAACATTAATCACACACAAGCACAGGAGGCGGCGAGCCGGAGGGTCTATCATCACATGTCGGACAGATTTTTCGAGAGCGATGATATTGAATTATATAAATCTATTGATTTTGAAACCGATTTTTATGGGTTTATTGCAGATATATTTAATAAAATTCACCCAGATTTACCGCAATTAAAACGCAACAAGGTTAAATCCATCATACGATTGTGGATGAATCATACAGATCCGCACAAAAGGAATAGAGTTGACAGTTTAAATTTGCTCAATAAAATATTCCCAAACATCCAATTATTAATCGAAGAAATCGGATTCTTTGATTCAATGAAGTCTGCTTTTTCATTATTACTACAAAGATCTGAATCGCACCTTGTATTAGATGTGGTAGGTAAAAAATTAGTTGAGGAATATCAATCAATTCGATTATTCACTATTCATGATAGCTATTTTATTGAGGATAGTAATATCGATAGAAATGAGATTATTGAAAAAATAAAACGAATTCTTAATGATTATGTTGGAATCACACCAGGTATTAAAATTAAAGAAGGTAGTCCATTTGATTCATTAGAAAATATAATTGAAGAAGATGTCATCGAAATAAGGACTAAGGCTAAAAAAAAGGAAAATAAAGTAATCAATATAAATGAACGAGTTTTCTGTCCTAATACTATAAGGTTAATCCAGATTGGTAATTATGAATTATTATCAAAATATGGTGAAGATGACATTCAAGAAGAATTTGAAATTTTCTTAAGTAGTTTATATCCTGACTAAAATTTGGTAAATTTTTTTTTCTACTTTTCCTCTTTTTTCCTGGATTCCAGGTTTTTTGCCAAAATATTTTTTGTACAATATTGTCCCCCGGTTCTAGAACAAGAAAACACCCCTATGGGCTGCCGGGATACAAGAGGGGCAGGCAGGGGTATAATTAACATAATCTAAATTGTAATTAAAACCCTTCATTTACACCAAGACCAAATAATGCAAAGTCATATTTCACTGGATCTGTTGGGTCAAATTCCCTTAAAATCATGTCTAATTCCTTGACTGATTTTAGGTCGTTTTGAGTACGATTTAACAACCCCAATTTTCTAGCAGTGTTACCCGAATGAATGTCTAATGGGATTGAAAGTAGAGATGGCGAGATCCCTTTCCATATGCCAAAATCAACACCACTATTATCACTTCGAACTAACCATCTGAGCATCATATGTAACCTTTTAGCTGCGGAACCGGAAGCAGGATTTGAAACATGCTTTTCCGTTCTTTCATTGTGTTCCAATTCAAAAAATATGGAACGAAATTCTGTTATAGAATCATGTAGATTATCTGTTGTATGATGAGTGAATAGGGTTTCCATTCCACCATGTTTGGAATAGATATTCTTTAATGCTTTCAGAAAATATAAAAGATCAATGCCGTTGAATGTTCTATAGTAAAAATCAGATACTTTATCTAATTGTGCGTGCTTTGAGTTCATTATGAAATCGTATGGACTATCCCCAAATTGATCAAATAACTTATTGCCGGACTTTAAGATTGCTTTTCTATTACCCCAACTAATTGTAGCAGTGATGAATGCTGAAATCTCTATATCTTCCTTTATCTCATACCGATGTGGTATACTAATCGGATCAAGCTCAATAAATTCTGGTCTATTGAATTCTTGAACTTTATAATCTAGGAAATCTTTTATTTCATCCTTGGGGATCATATTTAGCACTTTAACCGCAAAAGTATAAAACTACCCTAATTACCCGCATAAGCTATTAAATAATTTTATAAATTTATCACATGCTAGGAATATATTGTAGAACATCGAAATTTAGAGAGGATAAATATACTCTTGAGACACAAAAGGCTGTCGGAATAAAATGTGCTAATGATCTTAAATTAGACTATTTTATATATGTTGATGATGGAATTAGCGGTACAAAGGATGAATTCGATAGGGATGGATTAGCATTGCTTTTTTCTGATATGAAAAAAAACAAAATTACTGCTGTTCATTGCATCGACCAATCAAGAATAGAAAGGGAAAAAGATATATGGGAAGTGTTTGTAATTCTTTGCTTGAGTAAAGATATCAAGTACTATACTAATGGAACATTTTATAACTTAGAAGATCCTGTTTTGAGAATGGCCTCAAACATGACTTCTATATTTAATAATTATTACACTCAACTTACCTCAATTAAAGTTAAAGATGCTAATGCAAGAAAGGCGGCTCAAGGAAAAACGCATGGTCTAAAACCTTATGGACTAAAAAAGGGAGACAATAACATGTTCGAAATTGACGAAACTGAAGCTAATTATGTTCGCTTGATGTTTCAGATGTCTTTGGAAGGTATTGGGTCTTACCGAATTGCCAATTATTTGAATGATCAAAATGTTCCAACAAAGTATAGTGGCAACTTCAAAAACAAGGGTGCAATTAAAAGAAAAAATACATTCACTGGTGAAATAGTTAAATTTAATAAATCTGCTGTAAAATGGAGAGGCAATGTGATAGCTGATATTTTGAAAAATCCAATATACAAAGGCGATAGGATTTGGCGTGTTCACAAGGATAAAATAGACTTGATTGATGGCAAAAAAGTGAAATCAAAAATTATTTCTGAAACCATTATAGGGAAAATCCCAGCAATAATTAGCGAAGAATTATGGAATAGCGTACAAGCAAATCTAAAAATTAATAAAAAAGAATCGGTTGGCAAGAAAGCACAATATCATTATTTACTTAACGGCCTCGTTTTTTGTGAAAGGTGCGGAAACAGTTATTGGGGGAAAAAAAGGCTAAAAGGGAATGACAATGCATATAAATGTTTGTCGAAGAAATATCCAAATGCAAAATGTAACAATCGTGGTTTAAGTTTGCCAAGATTAGAAACATTCATTCTAAATTATCTCCAAAGAAAACCATTAAGTTCGAAGATCATAAAAGATCTACCAGTGCCTCACACTTTATTCGATCAGTACATAGGGCAAAAAGAAAAAAAAGTAGTCGAATTAAAAAAAATATCCGTTTCTATTAAGAATTTAGCTAGCAAACTAGACAACGCAAATGTAATTGACGAGGTATTAGAAAAACTTGATTCGATGCAAAAAAAACGTCAATCTATTATTGATGATATTTCGATCTTGGAAAAAAATATTGCGAATGAAGAACAGTTAAACCCTAATTCAAGCCTAATTAAAGAAGGAAGAAAACGGCTATCTATGATAACAAAGATAAATGCTGAATTTAGTGAAATCAGTAAAGCTGTTAAAAATCTTGTTGATTGGATTTCAATTGAATATGTAAATCAAAGCAAACCTGCTTTCTTTTTAATTAGAATCAAATTAAAGGGATTACCATATATCGATCAATATAAAGCAGATTTCCATCTGAAAGAATTTAATCAACTAGGCTATTATGTTTCAAAGCTAAATTCTAAAAATTTGCCGATTGTTAATATTTCAAGAACATCTGAATTTGATTTATTGAAAATTTTAGAAAATATCAAGTTATTAAGCCCAGCTGAAGCAAGGCGACCTGCTTATAATAATCTTTTCAAGATTAAAGACTCTGATATATATAAATTTGATTAATTTTGCTACTACCTTAATTACCCGAAGAAACATGTATTTGCGTTGGATGGTGCGCCAAGACAACAAAGGTGTCGATTTGGGCATTTGGAAAAGCATTTCACCCGCAGCGCTCTCTTGCCCACTCGATGTACATTCAGGCAATGTAGCACGAAAATTAGGTTTACTACACCGCAAACAAAACGATGCCAAAGCCTTGGCTGAATTGGATACACAACTGCGAATTTTAGATCCAAATGACCCTGTAAAATACGACTTTGCCTTGTTTGGATTAGGAGTGTTTGAAGGATTCTAATTGGACTCATCAAACATAATACACCTAAAATCCCTCTTTTTAATGTACCTTTGCACAAAATAGCATTTTATGAGCACTTTTGAGCAATTCAATCTTCCTAAATCCGTACAAAAAGCCATAGACGAATTAGGCTTTACTACACCGACTCCAATCCAGGAAAAATCCTTTTCTGTGATTATGTCAGGTCGTGATATGATGGGAATTGCGCAAACTGGAACAGGTAAAACCTTTGCTTATTTATTGCCGTTATTAAAACTTTACAAGTTTACCAATACCAACACCCCTAAAATTGTGATTTTGGTACCTACCCGAGAATTAGTAGTTCAAGTGGTAGAAGAAGTTGAAAAATTAACCAAATACATGTCGGTTAGTACACTCGGAATTTATGGAGGTGTCAACATCAATACTCAGAAAAAAGCCGTTTACGAAGGAGTAGATATATTAGTGGGAACTCCCGGTAGAACGATGGATTTAGCCTTAGATGCGGTAGTTCGTTTTGACGAAACCCAAAAATTAGTCATTGACGAATTTGACGAAATGTTGAATTTAGGGTTTAGAACCCAATTGACGGCTTTGTTAGCGATGATGAAAACCAAACGTCAAAACATCTTGTTTTCAGCAACGATGACTGAAGAGGTGGATGCGGTTCTGAATGACTTTTTCGATTATCCAGAAGAAGTAACATTATCTGCATCGGGAACTCCATTAGAAAAAATAAAACAAATCACTTACCAAGTTCCGAATTTCAATACCAAAGTCAATTTATTAAAACATTTATTGACTTCTGACGAAAGCATGAGTCGAGTTTTGGTTTTTGTGAACAATAAAAAAATATCCGATTTACTTTTTGAAAGCATTGACGAAGAATTTGAGGGACAGTTTGGAGTTATTCACTCGAATAAGTCACAAAATTACCGTTTAAGCACAATGGCAGAGTTTCAAGAAGGTAATTTACGTGGTTTAATTACGACAGATATTATGGCGCGAGGTTTGGATATTTCCAATATTACCCACGTCATCAACTTTGAAATGCCAGAACTTCCAGAATTGTATATGCACCGAATTGGACGAACTGGTCGTGCTGATGCAGAAGGAACTTCCATAAGCTTTGTAACCCCTCGCGAAGAAGAATCTTTAGTAGAAGTTGAAGTTTTAATGAACAAAGAACTTGAAATCACTCCATTCCCAGAAGAAGTTGAAATTTCCATCAAGTTGATTGGTCCAGAAAAAGACCGCCAACCTGTAAAGTTTTTGATGAAAAAAGTAAAGTTAGATGGCGATGGTGCGTACCACGAAAAAGCGAAAAAGAACACCAAAGTAAACTTGGGAGGTCCGTCAAAAACAAAGAAAAAAACACACGGTTCTGTCAACCGAAACATGCTTAAAACTAGAGCTCAGAAAAAGAAGAAAAAATAATAATATTACCTCTGATTTCCGAAAACTAAACATACCGGAGAGCACAATTCAAGTCGCTTACCCGTATCGAAAATTGCTCCTGAAGCTAAATCCCTTTTAAAAACAACAATATCATTAGAATATTGATGGGCAACTAAAAGAAACTTACCAGTTGGATCAATGACAAAATTTCGAGGTCCTTTACCTAAAGATGAAACCACCGATTGCGGATGCAGCAAACCATTTTTTACAATTTTGAAAATAGAAATCGTATTCGCTTCACCTCTATTAGAAGCATAGAGAAATTTACCGTCAGGGGAAATATGAATATCGGCTCCAGTAAAATTCCCTTTAAAATCGTTCGCTAAAATTGTAGTTTCTTGAATTTTATTCAATTTATCATTAGCAAAATCAAATACTGATATAGCACCATTTAATTCTTGCAACACATACAGCTTTTTACCGTCTTTGCTAAAAATCAAATGACGTGGTCCACTCCCCGATTGAACTGCAACTGAACTTTCCCATTGCAAAACATCAGTAGCTGCATCTGGATGGTATTTGTAAATATCAATAGAGTCGGTAGCTAAATCAGTACTCAATACATATTTATTATCAGGCGAAAAATACACCATATGAACGTGAGCACTTTCTTGGCGGGGATGAATTCCGTTGCCCTTGTGTTGAACTAGTTGTTTTGCTCCAGACAAACTACCATCCGATTTTTTTCGAAAAACACCAATGTTGCCACCCGAATAATTAGCTACAATCACATTCACATCATCATTGATAAGGTAACACGGATCAGCGCCCTGTGACTTTTGCTGATTCAAATTCGTTAATTTACCACTAGCTGCATCAAATTGAAAAGAACTCACAGCACTATCGACACCATTCTCATTCACCGAGTAAACAAATTTTTGATCTTTAGAAATACTCAAATAACTCGGATTCATAACTTTAGCAGTTGCATTTTTGAAAACAAAATCACCTGTATTGGCATCAAAATCATATACATAAATACCTTTACTGTCACAACTAGAAGTGTAAGTACCGATTAACAATGGAAATGTATTGGTTTGGGCTTGTATCAAAGAGATAAAAGCTAGGAATAGAAGTAGAATACTGTTTTTCATTTTGAATACAATTGAAGGGCTAAAATAAACAATAAAGATAAGTACACATAGTGAAAGGATTTATTTAAATACAGATTGCAATAATTAAATCAAATAGATCTTTAACGTTATAACATCAATAACAATGAAAACTACTTTCAAATGCAAATACGATCAATTCAATTACAACCGTTTTTAACGAAGTGTAAAGCAAAAATAACGATAACCGAATATGGAAATGGTTTCTTATATTTGCACAGTAATTAAGGGTCATAGAATGATTGTTAATTGATTTGCACCGTAATCCTGAAAAAATATTTGAATTTTTCAATCAAACAAAAAATTGAAATTTAATGTAAATAATTACTTTCGATTAAATATTTTAAAATACTGGTTTACAATACAATAATAATAAGATTTTATTCAATAAAAAATCAAACAAAATATGAAAACAATCATCCGAAATGCTACAATTATCGACGCTAAAAGTCCGTTTCATAATAAGACTGTAGATATCTTAATTGCTGATGGTTGTATCTTAAAAATAGAGAATAAAATAGCTAACCCTGATAATTATCAAGAAATTCAATTAGACAATCTACATGTTTCACCGGGTTGGTTTGACAGTAGTGTTTCACTTGGCGAACCCGGATTTGAAGATCGTGAAACAATCGAAAACGGATTGAAGGTAGCGGCAAAAAGTGGTTTCACGGGAATAGCATTACAACCCAATTCTTACCCAATAATCGACAATCAATCTCAAGTACATTTTGTAAAAAGTAAGTGGCAATCAGCGGCAACCGAGCTTTTCCCTATTGGCGCATTAACCAAAGAAAGCGAAGGGAAAGATATGGCCGAATTATTCGATATGAAAAACGCTGGCGCCATAGCCTTTGGTGATTACAATCGAAGTTTAGATAATGCCAATTTGTTAAAAATAGCCTTGCAATACACGCAAGATTTTGATGGCTTAGTAATCGCTTTCTCCCAAGATGAAAAAATTAAAGGGAATGGCGTAGCAAATGAAGGTGTTATTTCAACACGATTAGGCTTAAAAGGAATACCCAATTTAGCGGAAGAATTACAAGTGGCAAGAAACTTATTTCTACTTGAATATACCGGAGGAAAATTACATATCCCAACCATATCAACCGCGAAATCGGTAGCCTTAATTCAAGAAGCTAAAGCCAAAGGATTAAATGTAAGTTGCAGTGTTTCAGTTCAAAACTTGGTTTTAACTGATGTAAAACTAGAAGAGTTTGACACCCGTTACAAAGTAAGTCCGCCATTGCGAACAGAAGCGGATCGACTTGCTTTGATAGAAGGTGTTAAAAACGGCACTATCGATATGATTACTTCAGATCACAATCCGATTGACATTGAACACAAAAAAATGGATTTTGACACGGCAAAAAGCGGAACAATTGGTTTAGAAAGTGCTTTTGGAGCATTACTGACTGTATTGACTGTTGCAACTGTAATTGATAAATTAACTGCCGCAAGATCAATCTTTGGTTTGGATATCCCATCCATAACAGAAGGAGCTAAAGCTAACATAAGTCTTTTCAATCCTGAAGGAAAAAGTATTTTTACAACCGAAAACATCCTTTCTAAATCGAAGAACTCAGCCTTTATTGGATCTGAAATTAAAGGCAAAGTATACGGAATTATCAATCAAAACCAATTGATTCTAAATCAATAAATATGAACAAAGAAACGATTGAAGCAGGAAAAGCAACCGCCATCACCAGTTATATTTTAGGAATTGGCGTTTTTATTGCCATGTCAATGAATGCTGATAATAAGAATCCTTTTGCCACTTTTCATATCCGCCAAGGATTAGGATTAACATTGACTTTTATCTCTTTAGGTTTAATCATAAGTAATTTTGACAGCTTATTAATTTCATTTCCTATGTGGATTTTTATCTCTATTTTATGGAGTTATGGGATTTTTACTGCCATTAAAGGCGAAACTAAACCTATGCCGCTTTTAGGAACTTATTTTCAGAAATGGTTATCCAACATATCATAACATTATGAATTTATCTTTAGAATACCTTATCAAGGACCCTAAAATAAAAAAAGATTCTAATCCCCTTCTGCTTTTATTACACGGATACGGCAGCAATGAAGCTGATTTATTTTCTTTTGCTACGGAACTTCCTGAAGACTATTATATCGTTTCAGCGCGAGCACCTTATGACTTACAATACGGAAGTTATGCCTGGTATGCGATCAATTTTGATGCCGATGAAAATAAATTTTCTGACCACGAACAAGCGAAAGTTTCTAAAGATTTGATTGGTACTTTTTTAGACGAATTGCTAGATAATTATCCTATTGACAAAGATAACATCACTTTAATCGGTTTCAGCCAAGGAGCAATATTGAGTTATGGCGTGGCACTTTCACAACCCGATAGAGTAAAAAATATAATTGGCTTAAGTGGCTATGTAAGCGAACCTATTTTAAGTGAAGGTTTTGAAAAAAATAACTTTTCAAAACTTGGTATTTTTGCATCACATGGAACTGTAGACCAAGTTATTCCCGTGGAATGGGCCAGAAAATCAGATGCTTTTTTAACTCAATTGGGTATTGCACATACTTACAAAGAATACCCCATTGGACATGGCGTTTCGCCTCAAGTATTTTTTGACTTTAAGAATTGGCTACAAGACCATTCTTAATACGATTCTATTTTTGGTACAATAGTGATTGATTGACATCAAAAGTGATGGTGTCGTCCTCATTTACGAAATACTTCAGGAGTACTTCACCCCAAATTTCGCCATTACTAAAATCGGCTATGATCCAGCGATGATTCAAAATTTTTACTTTATTAATAATGAATTTACTTGCCCCAATTTGATCTTGGCCTGTGAAAGGATTACCTTTTGGATTTGAATTGTAATCCAATAATTTTTCAGTAACTACTGGAATTAACTTTTCGTATTGAATTATCTTTTGCGAATTCTGATTCTCGAAATAGTTTTGAGCATTTTCATTTTTAGCCAAAGAAAAATAATCAGCATCTGCCAATTGATTTGAAACTAAAGCCAAGCTATCACGCAATTTGGTGATTTTTCGCTCAGAACGCTTTTGTTCAAATTGTAATTCGCTATTCAAAAAAACATAGGTAAACAAAGTAGTCAATGCAAAAAGTATCGTTAAATAAAGCAGTAAGGAACGTTTCATAGTAAATATTAAATAGTGATTTCTAAATTATCATAAGCGATAAAGACATTTTCAGGAAGTCTTTTTTGTACTTCCTCATGAAAACCTAAATGGTGACTTATGTGAGTTAAATAGGCTTTTTCTGGTTGTACCAAAGTTATAAAATCTAAGGCTTCTTGCAAATTGAAATGGGTGGCGTGTGGCTCTTCGCGTAAAGCATTTACGATCAAAACTTTAAGCCCTTTTAGTTTTTGAATTTCCGATTCTTCAATCGTTTTTACATCCGTTAGATAAGCAAAATCATCTATACGAAAGCCAAATACCTGCAGATCACCATGCATTACATTTATCGGAACAGCCATTTTATTTCCAACTGAAAACGGGGTGTTATTTTGTACTTCAATGGTATTTACTGACGGTGCTCCAGGATATCTATTAACCGTTTCAAAAACATACTCAAAGCGTCTTTTTAAATTATCTATTACACGTTGGTGAGCGTAAATTGGCATCGGTCCTTGGCGAAAGTTAAACGGACGAATATCATCTATTCCTGCCGTATGATCTGCATGTTCGTGAGTGAATAAAATTCCGTCGAGTTGTTGACAATTCGAAACCAACATTTGCTGTCTAAAATCAGGCCCACAATCAAAAACGAACGAATGATTTTCCCAAGACACTAAAGCCGAAACCCGCAAGCGTTTGTCTTTCGGGTCGGTACTTTTGCACACAGGATGATCGCTCCCAATAATTGGAATACCTTGTGAAGTTCCAGTGCCTAAAAAATATACTTTCAAAAGAGAAGGTTGTTTTTGGTTTGATTAATTAGTGTACTAATTTTAATGTATCAATTACAAAAAAAAGAGTATTCAAAAATAGTAATTCTACATTTGAAAGCGCTAAAAATACGATTCAAATAATAATCGCATGAAGTTGTTATTTTTTTACAAAAATATGGTTAAATTTCTTTCGACAAACCCCTTATTTGTTAACTTTGTAACATTAAAGCCCTTTCAATACAAAAAATGCATACCAAAAAGATAAAACTCAAAGGAGATAAAGTAATGGAGCAGATTCCTTCTATCAAGGATAAAGCGCTCCGTATCAACCTCAACGAAAATATTTACGGAACTTTTGCTGAAATTGGTGCAGGACAAGAAACCGTTAGGCACTTCTTTAGAGCAGGAGGTTCATCAGGAACTATTGCTAAAGCAATGTCTGCTTACGACAAAGATTTTAGTGATGCCGTTTATGGAATCGAAGAAGATGGCCGTTATGTTACTGAAAGCCGATTAAAAAAGATGCTTTCGCACGAAGTTAGCTTGATTGAAAAGCGTTTGAGTCGTGACAAACATCCTAACAAGATGTTTTTTAGTTATGCTAACACGGTAGCTACTATCGACTTTGCTAAGCAATTCAAAGGACATGGATGGGTTGGAATTAGTTTCCAAATTGAACCAGATGAGGCATATAACGAAATCATACTTCACATTCGTTTCAAAGAAACGGATTCGAGATTACAACAAGAAACCCTAGGAATATTAGGGGTAAACTTAATTTATGGTGCGTATTACAAATACAACGATCCTAAAAAATTGTTGCGCTATTTGTATGACCATTTAGACAAAGACCAACTAGAAATTGACACCATTAACTTCTCTGGGCCTCGTTTTGCCGATGTAGACAACCGCTTGATGAGTTTGCAATTGGTTAAAAACGGGATGACTGATGCGGTAATGTTCAATCCAGAAGGAAAAAACATTCTACCAGCGGCAATTTTATATAAAAAAAACTTACTAGCCTTTAGAGGAAGTTTCCGACCTGTAACCAAGGTAAATATGGACATGTACGAGAAATCGTTAAAAATGTTCCTCAATGAAAATAAAGTTGAAAAAGACAATACCTTAGTAGTATTTGAAATCACATTGTCTAACTTACGTTCTGATGGTGAGATTGACGAAAGAGATTTCATGGATCGCGCTGAATTACTATGCTCGTTAGGTCAAACCGTTATGATTTCTAATTTCCAAGAATACTATAAAGTAGTCGAATATTTTGCAAATTATACTAAAGCCCGTATGGGATTGGCCATGGGAGTTAACAACTTAGTAGATATCTTTGACGAAAAATATTACCGCCATTTAAGTGGTGGGATTTTAGAAGCCTTTGGTAAGTTATTCTATCGTGACATGAAAGTATTCTTATACCCAATGATAGGAGAGAATGGCGAAATTATAACTTCTGAAAACTTAAAAGTACATCCACGAATGAAAGAATTATACAAATTCTTTAAATTCAACGGAAAAGTAATTGATATTGAAGACTACAATCCTGAAATATTAGAAGTATTCTCTCGTGAAGTGCTAAAAATGATTAGTCAAGGAAAAGAAGGCTGGGAACCAATGCTTCCTTCTGGTGTAGCTGAAATAATAAAAGAACATCAATTGTTTGGATACGAACCTAGTAAGTTCTTAAAAGAAGTATAGCACAATTCTAATAATACAATCCCCAACTGATAACCATTTGGGGATTTTTTTTTACTTTTCTATGATTTTCAATACAAATTGCAATAATTAATAAGCTATGAAACTCGACATTTATCAAATTGACGCCTTTACTAATCGTATATTTGGTGGCAATCCAGCTTGCGTGATCCCATTAAAAGAATGGTTAGCTGATGCTATATTATTACAAATTGCAAAAGAAAATGCAGTTGCAGAAACTGCATTTTTTGTTCCAAAAGGAGATCGTTTTCATTTGCGTTGGTTTACCCCTGATATTGAAATGGATTTATGTGGTCATGCTACATTAGCAACAGCACATGCATTAAAAACTATTTTGAATTTTGAAGGCAGTAGCATTGTTTTTGAAACTTTAAGTGGTGAATTAACCGTAACATTAGAGGGAGAATTATACACTTTAGATTTTCCTTCTAGAATGCCCCTTTCAGTTGATCTTCCAGAAATAATTTCGAAGTCTTTAAGCTTACAACCAAAATACGTTTTAAAATCTAGAGACTATTTTTTAGTGTATGAATCAGAAGATGACATCAAAAACATAAATATCAATCGTACTATTATTGATCAAATCAACTTAGATCCAGGAGGATTAATTATCACTGCAAAAGGAGATGCGGTTGATTTTGTTTCACGATTTTTTACTCCGCAATCTACTCATTTTGAAGATCCAGTAACAGGATCCGCGCATTGTAGTTTAATTCCTTATTGGGCAAAAGAATTAAAAAAATCTAATTTAGTAGCAACACAATTATCTGAACGACAAGGTCAATTATTTTGTACTAATAATGGAGAACGAGTTCGAATTAGTGGTTATGCTAAGACGTACTCCATCGGAAAGTGTTGGATAAAATAACTAAAAAGGCTTAGAAAATTCTAAGCCTTTTTAATGTTTGGTTATTTTAAAATCTGCGCTGCATGTGCTTTAGTTTTCACGTCTGAAATCACGTCTGAGATAATTCCGTTTTCATCAATCACAAAAGTTGTTCTATGAATTCCATCGTATTCTTTACCCATAAACTTCTTTGGCCCCCAAACTTCAAATGCTTGAATTACTGATTTATCTTCGTCAGCCAATAATGGAAAAGGAAAATCGAATTTTTCTTTGAATTTAGCTTGCGCTTTTTGTGGATCGGCACTAACTCCTATAAGCGCATAATTATCAGCTTGAAAACGCTCAAAATTATCTCTTAAATCGCAGGCTTCGGCTGTACAGCCTGGTGTATTAGCTTTTGGGTAAAAGAACACAACTAATTTCTTTCCTTTATAATCATGTAATTGGTGCAATTTTCCGTCTTGATCTACTCCGGAAAATTGAGGAGCTTGATCCCCTATTTTTAATGTTGTCATATATTTAGTATTGAATTGAAATTGTATTATTTTTACTGGAATAAAAGTACAAAAATGAACAAACAGGAACGGGTAACATTTGTTATAAATACGTTAAAAGAATTGTATCCTACAATTCCGATTCCATTAGATCACAAAGATCCCTACACTTTATTGATTGCTGTATTACTCTCTGCGCAATGTACTGATGTTCGGGTAAATCAAATTACTCCTCTCCTATTTGCCAAAGCTGACAATCCGTATGATATGGTACAATTATCTGTTGAGGAAATTAAAGAAATAATTCGTCCCTGCGGTTTATCACCCATGAAATCAAAAGGAATTTACGGCTTATCGCAAATTCTTATCGATAAACACAATGGTCAAGTTCCTCAAAATTTTGAGGCTTTGGAAGAATTACCAGCTGTAGGACATAAAACTGCTAGTGTAGTCATGTCTCAAGCATTTGGCGTACCTGCTTTTCCAGTAGATACTCATATTCATCGATTAATGTATCGTTGGAATTTAACCAATGGAAAAAATGTAGTGCAAACCGAAAAAGATGCGAAACGTATTTTTCCTGAGGAATTATGGAACGAACTACATTTGCAAATCATTTGGTACGGAAGAGAATATTCGCCTGCGCGAGGGTGGAATATAGACAAAGACATTATTACCAAAACTATAGGAAGAAAATCGGTACTTAACAAAGTACTCTAACCATATCAAAACAGAGCTACTTTTTATCCAATTCAAAAAATGAATTTTAATAATTTTTTTTATTTGTTATGAAAAATAAATTCAAATTGATATTTTGTTATATTTGTAACACATCAATGAATTTTTGTTAAATTTTATACTATGAAAAAAATAATTATTTTAGGAAGCGGAAAAATAGGCTCAACAGCAGCATTTATGTTGCAAGAAAGTTTGAAATTTAAAGTCACCATTGTAGATAATCAACGACAGGATCATCATAATGAACTTGAAAAAGCAGGAGTTGTTGTTTTAATAAAGAATATTTCAGATGCAAATACAATCGATGCCGTTTTAGAAAATGGATACGAATATGTACTGAATGCCTGCCCTTACCATTTAAATATTGGAATTATTGATGCGGTAGCCAAAAAAGATATGCATTATTTTGATCTATCAGAAGATGTGAAGTCTGCCAATTATATTAAAGAAATAGCTAAAAAATCAAAAAGCACATTTATTCCACAATGTGGACTCGCTCCAGGATTTGTTAGTATAAGTGCCAATCATTTGTCTAATTATTTTGACGAATTAAAAGATGTAAAGTTACGAGTTGGTGCTTTGACACTTAGTCCAAACAATATGTTGAAATACAATCTATCTTGGAGTACTGACGGACTTTTAAACGAATACTCCCATCCTTGTGATGCCATAGTAAATGGCACCTTTACAAAGGTGCTACCGTTAGAAGGATTAGAACATTTTTGCTTAGAAGGTATTGAATATGAAGCGTTTAATACTTCCGGAGGAATTGGTGGATTAGCAGAAAAATTAAATGGGAAAGTAGAAAACTTAGATTATAAAACCATTCGTTACAAAGGACATCGCGACTTAATGAAATTCTTATTTGACGATCTTGGATTTAAAAATGACAGACCATTATTAACGACAATATTCAATAATAACATTGCTACTACATCTGAAGATGTAATAATTATTTACATCAGTGTAACTGGTTTAATTAATGGGAAACTAGAACAAAAAACGGTTTCACATACTATTCCAAATCAAATGGTAGGAAACAAACATTTTACAGGGATCCAATTAACAACAGCCGGATCTGTTTGCGCCGTAATTGATTTACATTCCCAAGGTAAAATTGCGCAATCAGGTTATGTAATGCAGGAAGATATTCCTTACGAGGATTATGTGAAAAGCCCATTTTTAAACTATTATTTCAAATAATACAATTCATGGAAACCCAATATAAAAATCTTGACTATGTCTTAGAAGGACTAATCTCTCGATATAAAGAACGCGTACCTGATGTGGATAAAATTGTAAATGGAATTTTAAAAGAGGGAATTTTAAATAGTGAATCTGCATTTCATAATGATCATATAGCTTTCAGAACTATGGGGGTAGCCAACTTAGGAATTGCCTCTATGGAAAAAATATTTCTTCATTATGGTTACGAGAAAAAAGAGTACCTCTACTTTGAAGAAAAAAAATTAAATGCATATTGGTACAACCCTCCAAAACCGGAATACCCAAGAATATTTATTAGTGAATTGAGAGTGGCTGATTTGTCACCTTCAACACAAGAAATAATACTAAAATATACAAATGAGGTTACGGCCGATCCTGTAGATACTTTAGATTTAAACGACCCAAAAGCAGTAGATCATTTTCTACACAAAGCATTATGGTCTTTACCCACTTTGGCAGATTATACAACTCTTTTAAAAGAAAGCGAATATGCTGCATGGACGATTTACAATCGGTATTATTTAAATCATTTTACTATCAGTGTACATGAATTGGCAAAATGCAATGATTTAGAATCTTTCAATATTTGGCTAGAAAAAAAAGGAATCCAATTGAATGATTCTGGTGGAAAAATTAAAAAAAGTCCTGATGGGCTACTATGGCAAAGTTCGACTGTAGCACAAATGATAGAAGCCACTTTCTCAAACAATGAGAAAATGCTAATTTCAGGATCTTATGTCGAATTTGCAGAAAGAAAAGTATTACCTGAATTCCTTCATTTGCCTAAAGAAGCAATTCGACGTGAACACCGTAGAGATGGGTTTGAAGCTAAAAATGCAGATAAAATATTCGAAAGCACTTTTACTTCACAAACAACAAAAAATAAAAAAAATGGAAAATAATTTCATACAAAATTTAGGATTAAGCGATAAAGAATTAGGTACTTATACTGGTACAAATGCTTTCGGCAGTTTTGAAAATAGCATCGCTTCATTTTCTCCCGTTGATGGTAAAAAAATTGCTGAAGTTGCCTTTACCGCTTTGTCAGATTATGAAAAAGTAGTTGAAAAAGCACTAAATGCACAACTAGTGTGGAGAAAGGTTCCTGCGCCAAAAAGAGGTGAAATCGTAAGACAAATTGGTAATGAATTACGAAATAAAAAAGCTGAATTAGGCCAATTAGTTGCCTATGAAATGGGGAAAAGTTTGCAGGAAGGGTTAGGTGAAGTTCAAGAAATGATTGATATCTGTGATTTTGCAGTTGGGATTTCAAGACAATTGTATGGATTAACTATGCATTCTGAAAGACCACAACACCGAATGTATGAACAATACCATCCTTTAGGAATCGTTGGGATCATATCTGCATTTAATTTTCCAGTCGCAGTTTGGAGTTGGAATACGGCTTTAGCTTGGGTATGTGGAAATGTATGCATTTGGAAACCATCCGAAAAAACACCATTGTGCGCTATTGCTTGCCAAAAAATTGCTGCCAACGTTTTCAAGGAAAATAATTTACCGGAAGGCATCTCCAATTTAATTATGGGTGATGGTACTTTAGGCGAAATCATAACAAAAGACACACGTGTTTCCTTAATTTCGGCAACCGGTTCTACTGCAATGGGTAAAAAAGTAGCAGTAGCAGTTGGTAATCGATTAGGAAAATGTCTTTTAGAATTAGGCGGAAACAATGCAATAATAATTACAGGAAATGCTGATTTATCATTAGCCGTTAGAGCAGCTGTTTTTGGAGCTATTGGAACTGCTGGACAACGATGTACTACCACAAGAAGACTTATCATTCATGAAAGTATATATGCCCCATTTTTGGAGAAATTAGTTGTAGCATACCAACAGCTAAATATAGGTTCCCCTTTGGATTCTAAAAATCATATTGGACCTTTAATTGATGAGCATGCAGTGCAAATGTATCTCAACGCACTTTCAAAATGCGAAAAGGAAAATGCTAGTTTTATTATCAAAGGAAAACAACTTCAAGGAGCAGAATATGAATCGGGTTGTTATGTTAGCCCAAGTATCGTTGCGGTGGATAAAACATTTGAGTATTTAAAAGAGGAAGTTTTTGCTCCTTTATTGTACGTGATCAAGTATTCAAATTTAGAGGAAGCAATTGCTATTCAAAATGATGTTCCACAAGGGTTGTCATCATCTATTATGACTTTAAACATGCGAGAAGCAGAACAATTCTTATCTGCCGAAGGTTCTGATTGTGGTATTGCCAATGTAAATATTGGGACTAGTGGTGCTGAAATTGGGGGTGCATTTGGAGGTGAAAAAGAAACTGGTGGTGGTAGAGAATCAGGATCAGATGCTTGGAAAGCTTATATGAGACGCCAAACTAACAGTATTAATTATAGTACTGAAATTCCTTTAGCACAAGGAATCCAATTTGATTTTTAAAGTATAAAGCAGACTCTTTTGAATTAAAAATAGTCTGCTTTATAATTAATTAGCGATAAATTCAAAAGTAGCACGCTCCGATTTGACTACTTTCAACGCTTTTGAATAGTGCAACAAGAAAGAAATAACTTCTTTCTTTGGTTTCATTTTTGGAGCAATAAATGATTTTTTAGAGTAGATTTTTGCCATAGATTATGTTTACAATTAACACTACAACGATAAAATCTTCACAATATTGCTTAGTTGGTCAAAATAATCTGATGCTTATCAACTACTTTTCTCAAATTCAAAACAGCATATCGCATGCGGCCTAATGCGGTATTAATGCTTACACCGGTAGCTTCTGAAATTTCTTTAAAGCTCATATCCTGATACAAACGCATTACGAGTACTTCTTTTTGATCTAAAGGAAGTTCTTCAACCAGTTGACGTAAATCTTTTATAACCTGATCTGAAATTAATTTGTTTTCAATTGTTAGTGAATCATCTGTCATTATTGAAAAAATAGAAAACTCTTCCGTCTCACGATATAACGGCATTTTTTTATTGTGACGGAAATGATCCACAATTAAATTATGTGCAATTCGCATTACCCATGGCAAAAATTTACCTTCTTCATTATAGGCGTTGGATTTCAAAGTACGAATCACTTTAATAAATGTGTCTTGAAAAATATCATCGGAAAGATCTCTATCTCCAACTTTGGAATAGATAAATCCGAAAATTTTAGATTGGTGTCGTTTGATTAATATTTCTAAAGCTGCTTCATTTCCAGCGATATAAGAATTTACCAATGAAGCATCATCAATAGTAGGAATAGCCATATTATACCTTTTAGAGGGTTTGTGTAAATAAATAATGTTCTAAAAAGTAAAATTGTTAAATAGGCGCTTTTTTTGATGATTTGAATTTCAAATTTAATTTATTTTTATTGGAATAACCAAAGAATAAGATTATAATTTAAAAATAATAGAAAATTAAACTCATAAAGTATTGTATTAAGCCCACTTTTTGAATTGAATCCAATAGCAAATTTGGACCTTTAGTAGTTGCAAATCTGAGTTGGAAATTGCTTACTTTTGTGAAAATAAAAAGTCCTATGCCAATTGACATTACTACACTAGATCCGAAGAAAAATATCATTATCAAAGGCGCTCAAGTACATAATTTAAAAAATGTAGATGTAGCGATTCCAAGGAATAGACTAGTAGTAATAACAGGACTTTCCGGGTCTGGAAAATCGAGTTTGGCTTTCGATACTTTATATGCCGAAGGACAACGTCGCTATGTAGAAAGTTTATCGTCTTATGCACGCCAATTCTTGGGCCGTCTAGATAAACCCAAAGTAGAATATATCAAAGGCATCGCACCTGCCATTGCTATTGAACAAAAAGTCAACACCACCAATGCCCGTTCCACTGTTGGCACCTCAACTGAGATTTACGATTATATCAAATTACTATATGCCCGAGTTGGGCGAACTTTTTCACCTGTTTCAGGTCAAGAAGTCAAAAAAAATACTGTTACCGATGTCGTTTCAGAGGTAAAAAAATTCGAGTTGGATAGCAAATGGCTACTCCTTGCTCCTATTCATTTGGAAAAAGGGCGAAAACTTGAAGACAAACTGAATGTATTATTACAACAAGGTTTTGCAAGAATTTTAGTCGATGGCGAAATGGTCCGTTTGGACGACTTACCAAAAAGTTTGGTTAAAAAAGAAATCTTCCTCATCGTAGATCGAATTGTAGTCAAAGACGAAGAAGAATTTTATAACCGTCTAGCCGATGCAGTTCAAACGGCATTTTTTGAAGGAAAAGGGATTTGCTATTTAGAAGAGTTAAACTCTGACAAGCGATTTACATACTCTAATAATTTTGAACTTGATGGAATATCATTTTTAGAACCCAATGTTCATTTATTTAGCTTTAATAATCCTTATGGCGCTTGTCCAGTTTGCGAAGGCTACGGTAATATTATTGGTATTGATGCCGAATTAGTCATCCCAAACACAAGTTTATCCATTTTTGAAAATGCCATTTTCCCTTGGCGAGGAGAAAGCATGAGCTGGTATCGAGATGAATTGGTTAAAAATGCCTATAAATTTGACTTCCCAATTCACAAACCTTTTTTCGAATTGTCCGAAGCGCAAAAAGAATTAGTTTGGACGGGAAATCAATATTTTCAAGGGCTAAATGACTTTTTTAAAGAACTAGAAGAGAAAAATTACAAGATTCAAAACCGAGTGATGTTGTCCCGTTACCGCGGAAAAACCAAGTGTAACACTTGCAAAGGAAAACGACTACGCATTGAAGCCTCTTATGTCAAAATAAATGGCAAAACGGTTTCGGATTTGGTGGATTTACCAATTCGCCATTTGGTAGATTTCTTCAAAAATATTGACCTAAACGAATACGAAAAGCAAATTGCTAAACGTCTTTTAATTGAAATCAACAACCGTTTGTCTTTTTTAACCGAAGTAGGTTTGGATTACCTTACCTTAAATCGAAATTCGGCTACGCTTTCTGGTGGTGAGTCACAGCGTATCAATTTAGCCACTTCGTTAGGAAGTAGCTTAGTGGGCTCCATGTATATTTTGGATGAACCTAGTATTGGCTTACATCCAAAAGACACCGAACGCTTGATTAAAGTGTTGTTGTCTTTACGTGATTTAGGCAATACTGTTATCGTGGTGGAGCATGACGAAGATATCATGAAAGCTGCCGATATGATTATCGACATTGGTCCAGAAGCTGGAACTCACGGTGGGAATTTAGTAGCGCAAGGGACCTATGACGAAATTCTACAATCGGATTCTTTAACATCACACTATTTGAATGGCAAATTGGAAATTTCGGTTCCAAAAAGACGAAGACCGTTCAAAAATCAAATTGAAATCAAAGGCGCAAGAGAAAACAACTTGCAAAACATTGATGTTAGTTTTCCATTAGACGTTCTTACAGTAATTACTGGCGTTTCTGGTAGTGGAAAAAGTACATTGGTCAAAAAGATCTTATTTCCTGCCATGCAAAAAAAACTCGATAATGCTGGTGAAAAAGCAGGCCAATTTACTGAAATGACTGGTTCCTTTTCGCATATCAAACATATTGAGTATGTAGATCAGAACCCAATTGGAAGAAGTTCGCGTTCGAATCCAGTTACTTACATCAAAGCTTATGATGATATCCGGGATTTGTATGCCAAAGAAAAGCTTTCTAAAGTAAGAGGTTATCAAGCCAAACATTTTTCTTTTAACGTAGATGGTGGACGCTGCGAAAGCTGCAAAGGAGAGGGAACCATCAATGTTGAAATGGTTTTCATGGCCGATGTACAATTGCATTGTGAAACCTGTAACGGTAAACGTTTTAAGAAAGAAGTATTAGAAGTTGCTTTTGAAGGCAAAAATATCAACGATATTCTAAAAATGACTATTGATGATGCAATAGCCTTTTTTACAACGCACAAACAAACCAAAATCACTCAAAAGCTACAACCTCTTCAAGATGTTGGTTTAGGATATGTACAACTTGGACAATCTTCATCTACACTTTCTGGAGGGGAAGCACAACGTATCAAGTTAGCTTCGTTCTTAGTAAAAGGTGCTACCAAAGATAAAGCACTGTTTGTGTTCGACGAACCTACAACAGGATTGCATTTTCACGATATTAAGAAGTTATTGGCTTCCTTTGATGCATTGATAGAAAAAGGACATTCCATCATTGTGATCGAACACAATTTAGATCTTATCAAATGTGCAGATTGGATTATTGATTTAGGTCCTGAAGGCGGAGAAAATGGAGGAAAATTACTTGGCGCTGGTACTCCTGAAGATTTAGTAAAAATGAAGCATTCTACAACAGCCGTTTATTTGAAAGAAAAACTAAATATCAATTAATAATATGTTTCTTCAAAGGTTTTGCCATCTTCGTCAATAGCAATTAAGATTCGTTTTTCTTTAGCATAATTGTAGGTCAAATACAACCAAACTATAGACCACAAACCAAGTGTTAAGAAAAACAATAAAAAGTTTAAGGTGTGGTTAATCGTTCTTGCTTCTCTGGATAAAATGGCAAAAGGTAATTTATCATTTCTTTTTGTAACCTTAAATCCAGTGCTAATTTTCGAACTTACTTTTTTATAAAAATCTTGTAAATTCTTTTCAGAATCTATATCATTGTTGTTCATAAATTTGGGATTATGTTTTTATTATGAACAAAATTAATCCCATTGAATCTATAATACAATACCAAGATTTAGTGATTTTACACTAATTATAATTTAATTTTTTTAATTACCGTATTAAATACTTGATTGATCTCCTTTGAAATCGAAAATCGATAATTAATATATACGTAAATTATGGTCACTAGAATGGATTTTAATACAATTCCTAGTATAGGATGGAAAGGAAACTTCCAAAAATAAAACAACAAAAATAAAATCGCTGTTATTATAATTGAATACACCGTCTGGATCGTAAATGGGTACAAATGCATTCGTTTTACTACAAACATTAATTTAGCAACACTGTAAATAGTAATTGATAATAACGTGGCAATAGCTGATCCCGTAATACCGTATAAAGGAATAAATATCATATTCAATACAATCGTAAAAAATACAAGCATCAATCCCAGAAACAATACCATTCTATAGTATTTTGAATTAAAAATAATAGCATTATTATTTCCTAGGATTAAGTCAAAATATTTGGATAAACCAATGATAAATACAATCCAAATTCCACCTGCGTAATCTTTGGGTAGCATTTCGTACAATTGATCAATATTGACAAAAATGCACAACATAACAAAGCCGCCTACAATTTGCAAATTGACCGAAGTCTTTTTGTATAAATCATTCAATTCATCGTGTTTGTTTTCATGCATTAACTTGGCCGTAATTGGATATACAATTTGATGCATCGCACGACTTGGTACAGAAATCACTAGGGCAATGTAAGTCGCTACCGAATAAAATGCAATATTACCAATATCCATATATTGGTTCAACATAATTTTATCGCCATCCAAAAGTAGATTGGCTACACTGCCAGATAAAATAATATAAAAAGTGTACTCTAAAATACCTTTGACGTTATGTGGTATCGAAAGTTGAAAATCAGGTTTTTTAACTCTAAAGGCATACAACATAGTAATTAATAATGCAACGAAATATATCCCTGCTGTTAAGTAGATGAACTCTATTGCCGTAATCCATCCCAAATACATTCCTACCAAAGCAACTAATGAAAACAATCGCAATCCCACTTCTTTGATAAAATTTCCAAAAACCGAATGCATATGCACTCTAGCCCAGGCGTAAAATATCTCAAAATAAGCCATACATAATCCAATAAATGGGATTAAATAAATAAACTCTTTTACAATTGGATTTTTCTTGGTTACGAACAAACTAATCTCATCGTAAAAAAATAAGCCCAAAAGCAAAAGCGGAATCGTTAATACTAATGGAAATACAACCGAAAAAGACAAAAATTGATTTTGCTCTTTTTCTGTTTTACATTGCGAATAAAACTTAACTAAGGTATTTTGCATTCCAATTGCAAACAAAGGCATAATGACATTGGCACAAGACAGAATATAATTTGACAAACCGTAATAGGTTTTTCCTAAAATAGATGGGAATAAAAAAATCGTACTTATACCGCCAATTGCAAAACCAATATAGGTGATGATGGTATTCTTTAAAGACTGATTTAAGACGATTCCCATAAGTAAATTGGTGTATTATTGTTGACGAAGTAGTTCGACTAATTGTTGAGTTAAATTTTTTCGAGAATACTGCTGAAGTCCAACTGCATGAGATCGCAATTTTGCTTCCAAAAATTGGTTATAATACTCATGAATGGTTTGCTTTAATTTAGCTTTTTCTGAATACTCAAAAAACACTCCTGTATTAGTATTGGTAATAATCTCAGCAAAATCAGAATCTTTTGGACCGATAGCTAGTATTGGTCGTTCCGAAACCATATACTCAAACAACTTTCCGGGCAATATACTTTTGGTTGCTTCTGAGTTAATTTCTATCAACAATAAAACCTGTGATTTACGTTGGTGTGCTACTGCTTCAGCATGCGATACATAACCTAGATTATTTAAAACCGAATTCAATCCAAATTGATCGATTGTCTCCAATACTTCATTACTAATTGCGCCAATTAATTTGATCTCTAAATGAAATTTAAATTCAGGGATTTCATTACAAAGTTCCACCAAACTTTCCCATAAAATTTTAGGATTTCTTTCTGATAGAAAAGAACCAATATGAGCCAAACTAAATTTAGTATCCAAGGTTTGTTTGTCTACTTTTTCAACATCAAAACCATTGGTAATGACTTCAATTGGTTTAGTGGTTAAAGCTTGAAACTCCGTTTTAGTTGTTTTACTAGTTACGATAATGGTGTCAGCAGAATTGAGCACTTGACTTTCTAGTTGTTTGTGCTTGTTGGCTGCATATTGGGATAATCGTAACGATTTATGATAACCAATGGTAGTCCAAGGATCACGGAAATCAGCCAACCACTTTAAATTCATTTTCTGTTTTAATTCCAATCCAATTAAATGCAAACTATGGGGCGGTCCAGAAGTAATTATAGTATCAATTTCGTTATCGCGAATGTAGTTTTCCAAATAAGCAACGGAAGGTTTTACCCAAAAAACACGTGCATCGGGTATAAATAAATTGCCTCGTACCCAAAGCATCAACTTCTCTAATAACGATTGCTTTTTTTGATTGGGAATTATACCCGAACTAATTTTCTTAGTCTTGTTTTTGGATAAAAAAGAAGCCAATTGGTAAGGCTCAAAAATGGGTTTTTTTAGAATAATCGCTTTATCTGACACCTCAGATTCCAGTTGGCTATCCACAATTGGATAGGTTGGATTTTCAGGCACGTACACGATTGGTTGTACATCAAAATCAGGTAAATATTTCACAAACTTCAACCAACGTTGTACCCCTGGTCCTCCAGCTGGCGGCCAATAATACGTAATGATTAAAAGTTTTTTTGGGTTATTATTTGCCATTCTGATGCATTTCTATTCTCTTTTTTCTTTCGAAATAAATTCCGCCTAGCAATAGCAAAAGGATTCCAATCGAGCTTACTAACGTAATTGTGCTTCCAGTTTGTACCACCTGAGGTTCAAATTTAAATTCAACCGTATGTTTTCCCGCTGGAATTAACAAGGCTCGCAAAACATAATCGACTTGAAGATGCTCTACTTTATTTCCGTCGACATATGCATTCCAGCCATTTTTATAATACATTTCTGAAAACACTGCTAAACCTTCATTGGCATTAATTGAAGTGTATTTCAAATGATTGGGTTGATACGAATCCAAGCTGATTACAGCTGTACTGTCTTTGGCGAAAGCCGATTTATTTATTGTAAATTCCTTTGAATTAATAACAGCCACATTTTTTGAATCTAGTTGATCCAATGCTTTCATCTCTTCGTCTGCAGTTGGAACTAATTTCACCTGACTTACAAACCATGCATTTCCATTAGCATCAGGATTGGCAATCGGAAACTCTTTCCCCTCTTTATCCGTTTGAATCAAATATTTTACATTCAAGAAGTTCAAAGGTTCTAAATTATTTTTGGCAATTTGGTAATCAAATAATTGCTGCATTCTTCTTGGCTTAGCCGCATGATAGCCACCAATTGACTTATGGAAAAAGGAAGCTCTTGCACTAGATAAATTACCATTAATTTCAAATACGCGATAATTGCTACTGTCTTGTAATATCTGTGTATCAACTGGAGTGGCTTGAAAAGGTACTTCTATTTCTCTTTTACTCACAAAATCTTTTTCCGAAACGTATTTTTTGTCCACTACAAAGAGATCAAAAATCATGATCAATCCGATAACGATAATAGTAGTTTGTTGTGCCAATTTATTCTTGATAAACAACCATAAAGATCCGGCCACAAGAAGAATAAAAAATGTAGAACGCAACAAATCAGCACTATACATGGTTTTTCGATCTGCTTTCAAAGCGTCTACAAAGGCAGGTCCATAATTTTTAATAAAATAGTCATCACTTGCCGCAGAAAAACTAAACGTTCCTTTACACAAAAACAGTATCAATAGCACTCCAAGACCAAACAAGGTGGCTTGGAGCAAGCCTTTCTTTTGCTGGTTTTGATCCAATTGGAAAAAAGATTGTAATCCCATTATCGCCAATACCGGAAAACATAATTCTAGAAGGACTTGTATGGAAGAAACAGCTCTAAATTTATCATACAACGGAATGTAATCTATAAAAAAATTAGTTACCACTGGAAAGTTTTTTCCCCAAGATAGCACCAAGGCAATCATGGCTCCACCAAAGAAAACATATTTAATTTTTCGATTGTCTATAAACAAAGCTAAGAAAGCCAAAAAGAATACAACTGCACCAATATAAGCTGGTGCTGCAACAATCGGTTGGTCACCCCAATACGTAGGCATCCCTTTCACATAATCTTGTGCTTGACTGTCTGGCACACCTTGACTAATCATAAACTCGTACATGCTACTATCTGTACCTAAGGTTTCATTATTGGATCCTCCAAAAAGTCGTGGCGCAACCAAATTGAAACTTTCTGCAATACCATAACTGTATTCGGTAATATAATCTCGGGATAAAGCACTGTTTTCGGTTACTTTTGAACCATTACTATTAAAAGTCAGTTCATTTTTTCCTCTTGTACTGAATTTAGTATATTCAGTGGTTGCTAATAAATTAGTAGCATTGGCACCAATAGCAAAAATTCCAGCGACTGCAAGTGTCCCAAAAGCGACTCCTAAACCTTTAAAGTCTTTTTCTTTGATAAATAGATACGTAAAATAACCAACTAACACCAATAAAAAAATCAGCAAATAATAGGTCATCTGGAAGTGATTGGCATTGATTTCTAAAGCTGTAGCAAACAGAGTCAGTAATCCACCCCAAACGTATTTTTTTTGAAACACCATTATAAATCCTGCAATTACCATCGGCATATAGCCAATAGCATGTGCTTTTGCATTATGTCCCACTCCTAAAATAATAATCAAGTACGTGGAGAAACCAAAAGCAATAGCGCCAAAAAAAGCTTTCAATGGATCTATTTTAAGCACTAGTAACAATCCGTAAAAACCTAAGAAATACAAAAACAAATAATCGGCTGGACGAGGTAAAAAACGTAATACATCATCTAAAACACCTATATAATCATGAGGATATTTTGCTCCTAATTGATAGGTTGGCATTCCTCCGAAAGCCGAATTCGTCCAATACGGTTCCGTATCAGTTGCTGCACGAAAATCGATTTGTTCTTTTGCCATTCCGGTATATTGCGCAATATCCGATTGAAAGATTTGTTTACGCTGTAATACAGGATAAAAATAAATTAGTGAAACTAGAACAAAACCTAAAAGAGCAAGTATGTGAGGGAAGAACGATTGGATTTTTTTCAAAGCGAAATAGTTTGGTTAAAATAGTATAGATTAGGTTGGTTACAAATTTACTCTATTTCTTCGTAATCAACATAATCCCCCACCTTTTTGGTTTCACGAGGATTTTTAGATTCCGTTTCTTTATATATGATTTCATCATTATGCTGCGCTTTTTTCCAAGCTGCATCTTGAGCATATTGTTGTTGTTTTTGAAAATTTTCGCCAGCTTTTTCTACAGCTTTTTTTACTAACATGGGTAAAAATAATCGTGCTAAAAATTTAAATAAATAATAGAACATCAGTATGTAAAATACCGTTCTTATAAAATTAGAAAAAGAAGCTTCTTGCATAATCAAAATATTTTGTCCAAAAATAATAAATCAATTGCTCAAATTAAAGTTATACCTCTTAAATAAATAATAAATTATAGTACATTTGAAAAGCGTTATTAATTAATAATTGAATTGAATTAATTATGTTTAAATTCCAATCCACCTTGTTGTTAGCTCTATTGCTATTCTCTTTAGAGAATTATGCACAATACACTGACCAAATCAATTCCAATAGACCCGGAGAAACAATGTCGGCTTTTGCTGTTGGAAAATCAGTTATTCAATTGGAAAGCGGTGTATATGGCATAAGTCAAAAACACCATTTACTCAACTACGTTACCAATGGTTATGGTATAGATGCAACGATTCGTTATGGCATATTCAAGGAAAAATTAGAATTCATTGCCGACATTCAATATCAAAGCCAAGTATATGAAGCCTTGTTTACAAAAAAAAATCAAAAAGCACTTAAACAATCAATAATTGGCGTAAAATATTTACTTTTTGATCCCTTTAAAAATCAAGAAAAAAAAGTAAATGTATACAGTTGGAAAGTAGACAAGTCATTTAAATGGAAACAATTAATTCCCGCAGTATCCGTTTTTGCAGGTGCCAATTATACATCTGCAAATAATCCCTATTACTTTTCGCCAAAAGCAAGCATTTCGCCAAAAGTTATTTTGATTACCCAAAATCATTTTGGTGATGGCAGCTGGGTATTTGTTACAAATACCATTGCTGATTACATTGGAACTGAATATCCAAGTTATGGCTATGCAGTAACTGTTACAAAAGGAATAAATAAAAAATGGTCCGGATTTGTTGAAAACCAAGGGTATAAAAGTGATTTCTACAGTGATCTAATCGTTCGATCTGGTGCTGCTTACTTAGTAACTGATGACCTTCAACTAGACGTTTCTGCAAGTGCTAGTGTATATAAAACTCCAGCGCTTTTTTATGGAGGAATTGGTTTTTCATGGCGATATGATGGGAATTACCAAGAAATTAGAATTCCAGTCGAAAAAGAACCTACAATTCAAGATGATAAAAAAAACAATAAAAAAGGTAAAACAAAAAAGAAAAAGAAATTCCTGATTTTCTAGATAAATAACAATGATTCAAATTAAAGAAGCTAAAACTAAAAGCGAATTAACAGATTATATCAAATTCCCTTTTTCACTCTATAAAAACAATCAATATTGGGTACCACCTATTATTGCTGATGAATTAGAAACCTTTGACAAAACTAAAAACCCTGTTTTTGATAATGCCGAAGCCTATTTTTATTTAGCCTATCGCAACAATCAAATTGTAGGTCGGATTGCTGCTATTATCAATTGGGAAGAAGTGAATAACCAACAGAAGAAAAAAGTTCGCTTTGGATGGTTTGATGTCATTGATGATATAGAAGTCACCAAAGCCTTACTTGAAAAAGTATATGAATTAGGGCGCAAAAACAATCTTGAATATGTTGAAGGTCCAATGGGATTTTCTAATTTGGATAAAGTTGGTGTACTTACTGAAGGTTTTGAAGAAATTGGCACCATGATTACCTGGTACAATTATCCGTATTACGCTACCCATTTTGAACAATTGGGATTTATCACTGAAAAAGAATATTTGGAAAATAAATTTCCTTTTGAGAATGTGAAATTAGAGTTTTTTGACAAAGCACAAGAGCTAATTAAAAGACGCTACCATCTTCGTCCAATCAACTTCAAAAAGACAAAAGAGGTAATGCCTTATGTAGATAAAATGTTTGATTTGTTCAATGCTTCCTATGCTAGTTTATCCTCATTCGTTGCTATATCAGATATACAAAAAGACTATTTCAAGAAAAAATACATCAGTTTCATTAATCCAGAATACATCAAATTTGTGGAGGACAAAGACGGCAATTTAGTCGCTTTTGCTATTGTAATGCCTAGCTTTTCAAAAGCATTACAAAAGGCAAATGGTAAATTATTTCCTTTTGGATTCATGCACTTAATTAATGCCAGAAACAACAGTAAAGACGTAACTTTTTATTTGATTGGCGTTCATCCAGAATACCAAAATAAAGGGGTTCATGCTATAATTTTCAAAGAATACCACACTACTTTTACCGAAAAAGGAATTCAAAATTGCATCCGAACTCCTGAATTGGCAGACAATCAGGCGATTCATTTGCTATGGAAAAATTTTGATCCTAAAATTGTATGTAGAAGAAAAACGTTTCGAAAAGAGTTGTAGTAACGAGTTAAAAAAAATCCATTCTTTCGAATGGATTTTTTTGTCAGCACTATAAATTAAGCATCCAAATCTACTTTGGTTTGCTCTGCAATTTGTCTGTACGTACCGTTAACTAATTTTTCGCGAATGGCTTCAAAAGCCGATAGGGTTTCATCAATATCAGCTAAAGTATGTGAAGCTGTAGGAATCATACGTAACAAAATAATTCCTTTTGGAATTACCGGATACACTACAATCGACAAGAAAATTCCGTAATTCTCTCTCAAGTCGTTCACCATCACCATTGCCTCTGGAATAGAACCTTCCAAATAAACCGGAGTAATACAGGTATTGGTATCGCCAATATTAAATCCTTTTTCTTTCAAACCGTTTTGTAATGCATTCACATTAACCCACAATTTATCTTTTATCTCAGACGATTGACGCAATAATTCCAAACGTTTCAACGAACCAATAGTTTGAATCATTGGCAATGCCTTAGCAAACATTTGAGAACGTAGATTGTATTTCAAATAATCAATAATTTCTTTATCTGCCGCAACGAATGCACCTATGTTCGCCATCGATTTGGCAAAAGTTGAAAAGTACACATCAATTTCATCTTGAACACCTTGCTCCTCACCTGCTCCAGCACCTGTTTTTCCAAGCGTTCCAAAACCATGCGCATCATCCACTAATAAACGGAAGTTGTATTTCTTTTTCATAGCTACCACTTCCTTCAACTTACCTTGTTGGCCACGCATGCCAAAAACACCTTCAGTAATGAACAAAATTCCACCACCAGTTTCAGTCGCAATTTTAGTCGCACGTTGCAGGTTTTTCTCCATACTTTCCACATCGTTATGACGATACGTAAAACGTTTTCCACTGTGCAAACGTACCCCATCTATAATACATGCATGTGCATCAACATCGTATACAATTACATCATTTCTCGTGACCAAAGCATCAATAGTAGACATAATTCCTTGGTATCCAAAATTTAATAAATAAGCCGATTCTTTCATTACAAAAGCGGCTAATTCTTGCTCTAATTGCTCGTGGTATTTAGTATGTCCGCTCATCATACGAGCTCCCATTGGGTAAGCTGCTCCGTATTCAATAGCAGCATCGGTATCCGCTTTTCTAACTTCAGGATGATTGGCAAGACCTAAATAATCATTCAAACTCCAATTCAAAATATCTTTTCCTTGAAATTTCATTCTCGGTCCTAATTCTCCCTCTAATTTTGGGAAAACAAAATAACCTTCTGCTTGTGAAGCCCATTTTCCTAATGGTCCTTTATTAGTCTGAATTCTTTCGAATAAATCTTTTACCATGATATATATTGAAATTGTTTAATTTTTTTACGAGCAGCAAAAATAATTATTTAAAATTTATAAAAGAATTGATTGGCTATTTATTTTATGAAGCAATATCTTTGAATTCTAATTTAGTAATTTTATGCAAATCGTTTTCGCTTCCAACAATAAAAACAAAATCAAGGAAATTCAATTGTTACTTCCCGATTCCATTCAAATCTTAAGTTTAGAAGACATCGGTTGTACCGAAGACATTCCAGAAACTGCCACTACTATAGAAGGAAATGCGATTCTAAAAGCCAATTATGTGAGTCAAAAATACGGTTATGAATGTTTTGCAGACGATTCCGGTCTTGAAGTAGCGGCTTTGAATGGAGAGCCTGGCGTTTTTTCGGCACGATATGCTGGTGAACCAAAAAATGATGAGAATAATATTGACAAATTGTTATCTAATTTAAAGGGAATCGAAAATAAATCGGCCAATTTCAAAACCGTAATTTGTTTGAATAGCAAGGGAGAACAGCATTTATTTACTGGTATTATCAACGGAACAATTATTGAAGAACGTGTTGGAACCAATGGATTCGGATATGATCCCATTTTTGTAGCCGATGGCTATCAAAAAACCTTTGCAGAGTTACCACTGGAAGAAAAAGCAAGAATCAGCCACCGTGGTATTGCGGTTCAAAAGTTGATCCATTTTCTACAACAAAACCTACTCGTTTGATTCGTTTTTTTTACCACTCAGTCACTTCCTACAACTTTATGAGTTAAAAATCAAAATGAAAAACATTTAACTTATTGATAATCAAAAAATAACAAATTAGTTTATATCGTTTTTAAAACCTACCTTTGCAGCCAATTTAAAATAATATATGAACAAATTTGAACAATTAGGTCTGAATGAGTCGCTACTGCTTGCGATCAAAGATCTAGGATTTGAGAATCCATCAGAAGTGCAAGAAAAAGCGATTCCAGTACTATTGGAACAAAACACAGACTTAGTAGCTTTAGCACAAACAGGAACAGGGAAAACAGCAGCTTTTGGTTTTCCACTTATTCAAAAAATTGATGCTGAAGACAGAAGTACACAAGCGTTAATTTTATCACCAACGCGTGAGCTATGCTTACAAATCACCAACGAGATTAAACAATACTCAAAATACGTAAAAGGTTTACATACAGTGGCAGTTTATGGTGGTGCAAGCATTACAGAACAAGCCCGAGAAATTAAACGTGGAGCACAAATTATTGTGGCTACTCCAGGTAGAATGCAAGACATGATCAATAGAGGTCTTGTCAACATTAAAAACATCAATTTCTGTATTCTTGACGAAGCAGATGAGATGTTGAACATGGGCTTTTATGAAGACATCGTATCGATTTTATCCGATACTCCAGACGAGAAAAACACTTGGTTATTCTCTGCAACAATGCCTGCTGAAGTAGCACGTATTGCAAAAAAATTCATGCACGATCCTGCAGAAGTTACCGTTGGTAGCAAAAACTCAGGTTCAGCAACCGTTTCTCACGAGTATTATTTAGTAAATGCACGTGATCGTTACGAAGCGTTGAAACGTTTAGCTGATGCTAATCCAGATATCTTTTCGGTGGTTTTTTGTAGAACAAAACGCGATACTCAAGCCGTTGCCGAAAAATTAATTGAAGATGGGTACAGCGCTGCTGCTTTGCACGGAGATTTATCTCAAGCGCAACGTGACGGGGTGATGAAATCTTTTAGAGGTCGTCAAATCCAAATGTTAGTTGCTACAGATGTAGCCGCTCGTGGAATTGACGTTGATAATATTACTCACGTAGTCAATTATCAATTGCCTGACGAAATCGAAACCTACAACCACCGTTCAGGTCGTACTGGACGTGCAGGTAAATTAGGTACTTCTATCGTTATTGTAACGAAAAGTGAAATCCGTAAGATTTCTTCAATTGAAAGAATCATCCAACAAAAATTTCAAGAAAAAACTATTCCTTCAGGAATTGAAATTTGCGAAATCCAATTGTTGCACTTAGCTAATAAAATCAAAGATACTGAAGTAGATCACGAAATTGACAACTACTTACCCGCTATTAATGAAGTGTTAGAAGGGTTATCAAAAGAAGAGTTAATCAAGAAAATGGTATCGGTAGAATTCAACCGTTTCATTAACTATTACAAGAAAAACAGAGATCTTTCTTCTCAATCATCTGGTTCAGACCGAAGAGAAAGAGACGGTGCTCCAAGAGAAAATAACAATGGTGGTGCTACACGTTACTTTGTAAACATTGGATCAAGAGACGATTTCGATTGGATGCAATTGAAAGATTTCTTGAAAGAAACGTTAGAATTAGGTCGTGATGATGTATTTAAAGTGGATGTAAAAGAAGGATTCTCTTTCTTTAATACCGATGCAGAACATACTGATAAAGTAATGGAAGTGCTTAATGGATATGACTTAAACGGAAGACGAATCAACGTAGAAATTTCTAAAAATGATGGTGGCGGAAGACGTGATCATAATGGTAGAAATTCTGGTGGAGGATTTGGCGGAAGAAGTTCAGCTCCAAGAAGAGAAGGAAGCTTTGCTCCAAGACGTGAAGGCGGATTTAGAAGCGACAGAAATTCAGCTCCAAGAGAAGGTGGATTCAGGAGCGACAGAGGTTCGGCTCCAAGAAGAGGTGAAGGAAGAGAAGGCGGTGTTTCTGAAAGAGCTCCAAGACGTTCTGAAAGCTTTGGTGACTCACCAAGACCAAGAAGACCAAGAAGAGACTAACATCTTTTGTTAATTTTCTTATAATTATAGAAAAACTACAAAATATTCCCAACTGATTTATTACTTTTAAAGTCTTAAACCAGTTTATGAAATATTTTGTAGTTTTCTTTTTCATACTACTTTCAGTACACCTCACTGCACAAGAAGTAGAACCCTCCCAAAAAGTTTCCGGTATAGTTGTCAATGACAACACAAACCAACTACTTTCCAATGTTAATATTATCAACCTTAACAAGGTAAGAGGAACTACAACAGATGGTAATGGACGATTTGAAATTAACGTTCAAGTAAATGATACTTTACATTTCACCATTTTGGGATTCCAACCCCTACGAGTAAGAGTTACTAACGACTGGATTAAAAACAAAAGTACCCGTATTCAATTGACTGAAAAAGCGATTGCTTTGGAAGAAGTCATCATTCGACCATTTAACTTAACAGGCTATTTAGAAGTCGATTCCAAATTAATTCCTACCAAAGAAAATTTCCGTTATAGTATTTCGGGTTTAACCCAAGGTTATGAAGCCGGAGAATATTCGCCAAATGCCTTTGGACGAGTTATGGGATCTATTTTTAACCCAGCGGACATGCTCTATAATTTCTTCGGAAAAAAGCCCAAAGAGTTGAAAAAACTGAAAGAAATGAAGAAAGATGAAACGGTTCGTAAACTATTAGAATCCAAGTATGATAGAGAAACAGTAACCGCTTTATTAGGAATTGACATCAAAGAAATAAGTGAGATATTAAAGCGTTGCAACTATTCCGAATCTTTCATACAATCAGCTAATGACTTACAAATATTAGATGCGATAAGCGGCTGTTATGAAGAGTACAAAGTTTTGAAAAAGAAATAATTTCGGACACAAACAACTTAGCCTTGGTATAAGTCGTATATTTAATAAAAATTAATATTTAAATTAAATAGAACCAAAATGGCAAAAAGTCAAGACGCAAAAAAGACAGCTAAAAAAGAACCTCTTAAAACTGCAAAGGAAAAAAAAGAGGAAAAAAGGGAAAAGAAAAACAATCCTAAAAGAGACTAAAAGATAATAAAAAGCCTCATCTGAAAACAGATGAGGCTTTTAAATTTATATCAAAAAAACTATTTCACCGGAATAGTTGCTAAAACCTCCACTAGAAATTTCCAAAATTTCTGAGCCGAAGAAATACTCGCTCTTTCATCAGGTGAATGCGCACCATGAATGGTTGGACCAAACGAAATCATATCCATCTCCGGATAATTAGCGCCTAAAATTCCACACTCTAAACCAGCATGACAAGCCACAACTTTAGCTTTTTCTTTGTTTTGTTTTTCATAAATAGAGCTAAGTACATCTAATATTTCCGATTTAGAATTAGGTGTCCAACCTGGATAAGATCCTGAAAATTCCACTTCGCAACCCATCAATTCGAAAGCCGATCGTAAGGCATTTGCCAAATCCATTTTAGCTGATTCTACCGAAGAACGCGTTAAACATTGTACTGAAAGTTGGCCATTTGCCAATTCTACTTTCGCAATATTATTAGAAGTTTCCACCAAATTGTCAAAATCAGCACTCATACGATATACACCGTTATGAGCGGTATACATGGCACGCACAAAATAAAATTGAGCTATAGAAGGCATTACCTTTGAAGGAGTTGTTTTTAATTTTTCGAAAACAATTTCCAAATTAGGTTCAGTACTCTGTAATTCTGTTTTTATTTCGTTTACGACTTGTTGCATGTCAAAAACAAATGCTTCATCATACACCTCGGCAATAATGACTTTGGCTACACTTTCACGTGGAATAGCATTTCTCAAACTTCCACCTTGAATAGACGCTATTTGTAACCCAAAATTATCAAAACCATCAAACAACAGGCGATTCATAATTTTGTTGGCATTCCCCAATCCTTTATGAATATCCATACCTGAATGACCTCCATTCAAACCTTTAACTGTAATGGTATATCCAACCGAACCTTCCGGAGTATCCTCCTCATCAAATTCAGCAGTAGCAGTTACATCTATTCCACCAGCACAACCAATATCAATTTCGTCGTCTTCTTCGGTATCTAAATTTAAAAGGATTTGCCCCTGTAAAATTCCACCTTTAAGGTTCAAAGCACCCGTCATTCCTGTTTCTTCATCAATAGTAAACAAAGCTTCAATAGCCGGATGTGGAATATCTTTACTTTCCAAAATCGCCATAATTGCAGCCACCCCTAGCCCGTTGTCGGCACCCAAAGTAGTTCCTCGAGCGCGAACCCAATCTCCATCTACATACATATCAATTCCTTGAGTATCAAAATCAAAGACTGTATCCGCATTTTTTTGATGCACCATATCCAAGTGACCTTGAAGTACTACTGGCTTTCTGTTTTCCATTCCAGGAGTAGGAGGCTTTCTGATGATCACATTGCGAATGGCATCTTCAAAAGTTTCCAATCCTAATTGGTTTCCGAAGTCTTTCATAAAAGCAATAACACGGTCTTCTTTTTTTGAAGGACGCGGTACCGCATTCAAATTGGCAAATTGATTCCAAAGTACTTTAGGTTCTAAATTGCGTATTTCCAAGCTCATATAATGTCGTCTATTTTATTTATCAAACGGCCAAAGTTACAAAGTTTAGCATCGTAATGAATGGATATTGTGATTATATTTACATCTCAAAAATACATTTTGTGAAACGCAGGTACTTACTTTCTTTTTTTCTTTTGATACAAATCATTTTGATTCCATTTCTAGGTACATTGCCCGAAGTGGTAGAGAAATGGTATAGCAACGGTTGTTATCCTTGGATCTCTAAATCACTCCGAATAGTATTCGGACTCATTCCTTTTTCGGTTGGCGATATTTTCTATTTCCTATTAATTGTATTGGCAATCAGGTGGGGCTGGAAAAGAAGAAAATCATGGAAAACCCATTGGAAAAATAATGTCCAATCCATTTTGAGCGTTTGCTCTATTTTCTATTTTGCCTTTCATGTACTTTGGGGATTCAATTATTATCGACAACCTCTTTTTGAGAAAATGAAAATTGAACGCGACTACACGGATGCCGATTTATTGCTTTTTACCCAAAAATTAATTGCTAAAACCAATACCATTCAGTTCCAAATTACTCAGGACAAAAACAAAGCAATTGTATTTCCCTATTCGCAAGAACACGTTTTTCAAATGAATGTAAAAGGATATAGTACCCTTGCTAAAGAACTCTCAAATTTTCACTACTCTGAATTGAGTGCCAAAAAATCATTATTCAGTTTGCCACTAACATATATGGGTTTTGGTGGGTATTTGAATCCATTCACCAATGAAGCCCAAGTCAACTATTTAATGCCCGTGTACCACTCACCGACTACATCTTGTCACGAAATGGCGCACCAAATGGGTTATGCTAGTGAAAGTGAATGCAATTTTATTGGGTTTATGGCTTCAACAAAAAACTCAGATCTGTATTTCAAATACTCTGGTTATAGCTTTGCATTACGATATTGTTTAGCTAATTGGCAAGTTCGAAATAAAACTGTTTTTCAACAACTACTTCAATCTGTTCACCCAGGTATTCTGAAAAATTATGAAGAAAGTGATACATTTTGGAAATCTTACGAAACTCCAATTGAAGAAGGCTTTCATCTTTTTTATGACAGATTCTTAAAGTGGAACCAACAAAAAGACGGAATAGAAAGTTATAGTAAATTGGTCAACTTATTGGTCAACTATTATAAAAACAAATCCTTATAAAAACATCTACCACAAAAATATTTTGCCAAAATAAAACTGTAACAAAACAACTTAAACCACTACTAACCCTCGTATGAATTCAGAATTAGAACAATCTTTTGTAAAACAACTTCAAGAGAATCAGAATATAATCCACAAAATTTGTCGATTGTATACTGAGGATGAAGATGCGCACAAAGATTTGTTTCAAGAAATTACGATTCAGTTGTGGAAAGCCTTTCCTAAGTTTAGAGGCGACAGTAAATTCTCGACCTGGGCTTACAGAGTAGCCTTAAATACCGCGATAACTCTCTACCGAAAGACGAAGCGATCCATCAATACGGTAGGATACGAAGGTAACTACCATTTCGTTCCTGAAGTACATTACAATTACGAAGAAGAAGAACAACTCAAATTATTATACCAAGCAGTTCATCAATTGAACGACATAGAAAAAGCCCTCATTTTTATGTACTTGGAAGACAAAGATTACACTGAAATTGCAGAAACACTTGGTATTAGCGAAGTAAATGCAAGAGTAAAAATGAACCGAATTAAAGGAAAACTAAAAAAACTATTAAATCCTAAAGGAATATGAAAGAGTTGGATTTATTAAAAAAAGACTGGCAAAAGAGTGAGGCCTCTTTTGAACAATTGAGCGAAAAAGACATTTATGCGATGCTTCATAAAAAATCATCTTCCGTAGTGAAGTGGATTTTAATTGTTAGTATTTTAGAGTTTATCATATTGAATGGAATTGGGTTTCTACTTCCTCAAGATCCCTACCTTTCGGAGTATGACAAACTACACCCTTATTTAAGTTTGTTAGAATACTTCAACTATGGCTTGAATTTAGGTTTTATTTTTTTGTTTTATAAAAATTATAGAACAATTTCCGTATTTAACAATGCAACACTACTAATTAGACACATATTAAGCACCCGAAAAATAGTAAACTATTATATTTATTGGAATATTATAATTGCCAGTTTTATTGGAGCTTTTGCCTTTATTGATGGATGGAACAAAAGTTGGAAGGAATCGGGTAAATTGGAAGCTATTCCTGATGACGGTATAGGATTTATTATCCCATTAATATTTGCCATGCTGTTTTTAATGCTGTTCATTTGGGGCTTTTACAAAATACTGTACGGTAACTTTTTAGGTAAATTAACAACCAATTATGAAGAACTTCAAAAAATAGAATCATAAAAAAAAGAGGCAATTGCCTCTTTTTTTATATTTCCCATTTTCGTAATGCATTTAATTTTTCTTGTTCTTCCAACTCTTCGGCTGGAATCACTTTAAGGAAAGAAGAATGTTGTTCTATTGCATATTCTACTTTTTCTACAATATCGTCAATACTATCGTTTTCATAATCAATATCTAAAGGTTCTTTAATGATGAAGGATTGTAAAATACCTTTCTTTTTCATTCGTAATCCCTTTTTATCAAAAGAGCGTCTAAAGCCATCAATCACAATTGGAACTACTATGGGCTTATGATCCTTAATGATATGAGCTGTACCTTTCCTAACAGGTTTAAAAGACTTAGTGGTTCCTTGCGGAAAAGTAATTACCCAACCATCAGCTAAAGCTAGTTTAATGTTTTCGGTATCGTTTGGATTGACTTCTCTTTTTTCTGTAACATCGACACCTTTTGCGCGCCACGTTCGCTCTACTGAAATTGCGCCAACATAGGCTAAAATTCTAGGTAATAGTCCAGCACGCATGGTTTCTTTCGCAGCAACGTAATACACATTCATTTTGGGTTGCCAGAGATAGCCAACATTTTTTATAGAATCGGTACGACCGCTTAAGCTGGCATTAAAAACATGAAACATGGCTACAACATCGGCAAAATAGGTTTGGTGATTCGAAATAAACAAAACATTGGTATCAGGCAAGTTCTTTATAATTTCAGAACCTTCTATTTGCAATTCATTAAATCCTCGATATCGTCTGTGGGTTAAACATCCTAAAATACGAATGAGCCACTTTTTTATAAATAGGATATGACCAAAAGGGTTTCTCTTTAACAATCCCATATTAAGGTGTTTTAAATCATTTTAGGAGGCAAACTTACAAAAAATATTTTTGATAGTGTTGCAAAGAAAAGTGGCTATACCTCAACATTAGGTGTGCTTTTTTAACACCTCTTTTAACTCGCTCAACATCATAGCAGTAGCTCCCCAAACTGTATGATTATCAATTTTAAATGCAGGTAATTTAATCGAATTTGTTTCAGATATAGCTATTTCTGCATTCACTACTATAGAGTCATTTAACAAAGTGGAAATGGGCAGTTCAATTATCGCAGCGACTTCAGTTGGATCCGGAATGAAATTAAGCTCTTGATGGCAAATTCCTAAAAAAGGATATACAATGAAATTACTTGGCGGTATATAAACTTGGGTATATGATTTAATTATTTCTACTTGACTCGGATGAATTCCAATTTCTTCATGTGTCTCTCGTAAAGCTGTAACTGAAAAATCGAGATCATCTTCTTCATATTTACCCCCAGGAAAAGCGATTTGAGCTGAATGCACCCCTTTGTACTCATTTCTAACAATTAGCACCAAATGGGTTTTTCCATTTTTTGGATAACACAACATCAAAACTGCTGCTGATCTTGGTGGTTGCCCTTCAGAAAAATTTGGTTTCAAAGTGATGCGTTCCAAAGGAGCCATTTTTACATGAGCCTCAATAGCGGGTAATTCGGCAGTGATGAATTGAGGAACAAATTGTAAAAAATCTTGGAAATCCATAATCAAAGTCTATTTTTGCGAAAAGAAATTACTCATAAATGTAGTTTAGAAAAAGCATTTGAGCAAACTTTACAAAATCAAAATAAACACCCATGTATAGCAAAGAGGAAACCCAACGATTGAAACGTAAATTTTGGATTGCATTCGCCGAAAAATATCCAAGAAAATGGCTTTTATACGATACCAAAATAAAAGACTTTGCCTTTAAATTTTATGTGGATAATAAAAAAGCACAAGTACTCATCGATATAGAGCCTCGTAACGATCAAAAACGAATTGCCTATTTTGAAAAATTGGAAGCGCTGAAAACTATTTTAGATGAAGAATTTGTTTCTGATTTAGTTTTTGAAAAAAATTATTACTTGGAAAACGGCAAAACCATCAGCCGAATTTGGGTTGAGAAAAGCGGTGTAAGTGTAAGTAACCGAAACTATTGGGATACCATTTTTGACTTTTTTAATGAGAAAATGGCAGCGCTAGAATTATTTTATGCCGAGTACGATGAATTCATTAAGTCGATTGAAATGGAGTAGTTCATCGACATGGAAGAAATTAAAATCCCCATTGTTCACTTTCTTTTTGTGCCAATTTGAATTCTGACAAAATGGTTTCAAAAATTTGACTAACAGGTTGAATATCGTGAATCAAACCGGCAATTTGGCCAATTTCTAATTCGCCTTCTTCTAAATCACCTTCAAACATACCTCGTTTTGCACGGGCTCTTCCTAACAATTGAATTAACTCTTCTTTAGTTGCACCCTGAGCGTATAATTCTTGAACTTGCTTGTAAAATTTATTTTTAATTAAACGAACAGGTGCCAATTCTTTCAAGGTCAATTGTGTATCGCCTTCTTTTGAACTCACAATCGATTCTTTAAAATTAACATGAGCAGAAGATTCAACTGAAGCGGCAAAACGGCTTCCCATTTGAACGCCATCAGCACCCAAAACCATGGCAGCAAGCATTCCTCTCCCCGTTGCAATTCCTCCTGCAGCTATTAATGGTATTGAAATTTTTTCCTTCACCATCGGAATTAATGTCAGTGTAGTTGTCTCTTCTCGACCATTATGCCCCCCCGCTTCAAATCCTTCTGCCACAACAGCATCTACACCTGCCTCTTGCGCTTTTAAAGCAAAAGCAGAGCTACTCACTACATGTACAACTGTTATTCCGTTTTCTTTTAAATATGAAGTCCAAGTTTTAGGATTCCCAGCCGAAGTGAAAACAACTTTCACTCCTTCTTCAATAATAATTTTTAGAATTTCTTCTACATTAGGATATAGCATTGGAACATTAACACCAAAAGGTTGGGTTGTTGCTTGTTGGCATTTAAGAATGTGTTCACGGAGCACTTCAGGATACATTGATCCAGCGCCAATTAAACCTAAACCACCTGCATTACTAACAGCAGAAGCTAATTTATAACCACTATTCCAGATCATTCCGCCTTGGATGATTGGGTATTTGATTTTAAAAAGTGAAGTAATACTATTCATCTTATCAAAAGATTACATTAAGAAATAACACCTGAACCAACTAATTCATCGCCAAGATGCCAAGCTACAAATTGCCCTTCGGTAATGGCTGATTGTGGTTCGTCAAAAGCCACATACATTCCTAATTCAAATTGGTACAAGGTAGCTTTTTGTAGCGCTTGTCGGTAGCGAATACGAGCCATTACTTGCATCGATTCGCCATTGGCTAATGCCAAATCAGTGCGTACCCAATGCACCTCTGAATTAGCAATAAACAACGCTTTTCGGAACAATCCTGGATGTTGACTAGTCAAACCCGTGTAAATTGTATTTGTCGTAACGTCAGTAGCTATAATGAAAAGAGGATCAGTAGTTCCTCCTACATTCAGTCCTTTTCGTTGTCCAATTGTAAAATAATGAGCGCCTTGATGTTTACCCACCACTTTCCCCATTTCGAGAGTGTAGTTGATTTTATTGGCTTCAAAAGCCAAACGCTCTTCTAATGAAAGTCCTTCGGGAAGACTATGCTGATACACAGGATGGTTCTTGTCAATTTGAACAATGATTCCTTCCTTTGGTTGTAATTTTTGTTGTAAAAATTCAGGTAGTCGTACTTTACCAATAAAACATAACCCTTGAGAATCTTTCTTCTCAGCTGTAATTAAATCCATCTGAGCAGCAATCTCACGTACTTCAGGTTTGGTTAAATTCCCAATTGGAAATAAGGCTTTCGCCAATTGCTCTTGCGATAACTGACATAAAAAATAAGACTGGTCTTTGTTATTGTCGGCACCTGCTTTCAATTGATATACAGTTTTACTGTCTACGTCAATTTCACTTTTTTGACAATAATGTCCTGTAGCCACAAAATCGGCATCAAGACTCATTGCAATCTTCATGAAAACGTCAAATTTAATTTCGCGATTACATAACACATCCGGATTAGGAGTGCGTCCTTTTTCGTATTCGTTGAACATATAGTCCACGATTTTTTCTTTGTATTGTTCGCTTAAATCAACCGTTTGAAATGGAATTCCTAATTTTTCAGCAACTAAAAGTGCATCGTTACTGTCCTCTAACCATGGGCATTCGTTCGAAATTGTCACCGAGTCATCGTGCCAGTTTTTCATAAACAGACCAATCACTTCATAGCCTTGCTGCTGTAACAAATACGCCGCAACACTCGAATCAACACCTCCTGAAAGACCAACAACTACACGTTTCATTTCTTCTAAATTAGGATTTAATGGGTAGCAAAGTTACGAAACATTTGCTTGAATAACTTCTATTTCTATTGCGGGGATTTACTTTTTTGAGACAAATCAGTACTGGATTTTTGAACCAATTTTCCATTTTCAAAAACTTCCCAAATACCTGTTTTTATACCTTTGGCAAACTTTCCTTTTGATACAATAATTCCGCTATCATTTCTAAAAATAGCCAATCCATCGTACTCATTATTCCTAAAAAAAGACTCTTCTAAAACAATGCCGTTCTCAGTATATTTCTTATACGTACCCTGTTTTTGATTATTCTCATAGTTGATTTGTTCTGCAACTTTTCCATTCAAAAAATAAACTGTTCGTAAACCTTCCAATTTACCGTTTTTGTAATTTTCAGTTGTCATAATTACAGTTGATGCGTAATGATAGTATTTCCACTCTCCTTCAAAAAGCTTGTTAACTACTTTTCCTTCACTCACTTTGTTCTTATTTTGATCATAAAAAATAGTGTAGGCTGAATTGTCTTTTGGGTTGAACTCACGTGTAGCAATTACATCTCCTTTTTGGGTATCATCAAAAAATTGAAACAAACCCACTTCTTTTCCGTGGTCAAAAGTCCCTTGATAACGAGGTCTATTAGACTCTTCATACACTCCTTTCCAAACACCGTGTTTCAATCCTTTCGAATCCAATTGATTGTACTCCTTTTGAGCATGTAAAACACTAAAAATCAACAAAATTAAAAATACTAGTATACTTCTCATATTTTGAACTAAATAAAGGTTAACCAACAATTAGTTTTGCAAAAAAAATCCCGAAATACATCGAGATTTTTTAAAGAAATTATTTTTTATTGCGCTGTGCTTTTTGAGCTTCGGCTTGTTCCATTGCCTCTTGCAATTTTTGTTGAAACTTACTTGGTTTTTTTGGCGCTTTTAATTTATTCTCTTGAATTTGAGCATGAATTTTATCACTATCGATAAAATACTTTTTGATCACAATCATAATGCCAATGGTAATCAAGTTGGAAATAAAGTTATACAAACTCAATCCGGCTCCATAACTATTGAAGAAAAACAACATCATTAATGGCGATACATAAATCATGATTTTCATCATTTGAGCCATATCAGGCATTCCTTCTTGTTGCGGAGCAGCCATTTGTTGATCTCCAGAAGTCATTTTCATATAAAAGAAAATCGCGATTGCTGCAAGTACTGGGAATAAACTAATATGATCACCATACAACGGAATGTGAAAAGGCAATTTGATCACTTCATCAAACGAAGACAAATCATCTGCCCAAAGGAAACTTTTTTGTCTCAATTCAAAAGCTGATGGGAAGAATTGAAATGACGCATACATAAACGGTAATTGAATCAATGCTGGAATACAACCCGCCATCGGATTTACACCGGCTTTGTTGTACAACTTCATAGTTTCTTGTTGCTTTTTCATTGGATCTTTTTTGAATTTCTCACCCAATTCTGCAATTTCAGGACGTAATACTTTCATTTTAGCTTGAGACAAAAATGATTTAAAAGTAATAGGCGACATTGCAATTTTAATCAACACTGTAAAAACAATAATTGCAATTCCATAAGCAATGTAAGAACTCAAGAATCCAAATAATGGAATAAATATGAATTTATTAATCCATCCAAAAATTCCCCATCCTAACGAAATAATTTTTTCTAAATTCTTGTCGTAACTGTGTAAGGTTTTATAATCTGTTGGTCCCATGTACCAATTCATTTTATAATCCAATTCACCATTGGTAAACGCTAAAGGAATCTCAGCAGTAAATTGTTTGGTGTAAGTTGTATCAACAGCTTCATCATTAACTAAGTTATTGGATACTAATTTAGAGGTTGCAAAAGGTTTATCAGTCAATAAAATAGTAGAGAAAAAGTGTTGTTTGAACGCTACAAAACTAGCATTTTCGGCATTTTCTTCTTTGTTTTCTCCTTGGCTAACATAATCAATTTTACCTTCTTGATGCTCGAAATAAACTTCTGTATATCGATTCTCGTAAGAAATACTTTTCTCATTTCTGTAGGTTTTCATACTCCATTGCAAATCCAATGGTTTGGCAGTATTTAACACTTTGTTCAAACCTTGAGAACGAACATCAAACCCAATCATATACTCATTTGGTTTCAAAATGTACTTGTATTCCAAATATTCGTTAGCCCCTGCTTTCAATTTCATCGAAAGGATTTGATCCTGCCCTACTTTTGAAATAGTAGGTTCAAAATACAAATCTTTAGTGTTCAATGTTCTGTTATCAGCGGTTTGCAAAGTAATATTCAAATTAGCGTTGTTGTCTTTAATCAACTCTACTAATTGTCCTGAACCTTTTTTGAATTTTTCGTGTTGCTTTAAAACTGCTTCAACAATAAACCCTCCTTTATTTGCAATTTTCAATGTAACTACTTCATTTTCGATAGTAGTAAAATCGCTTTTAGCTGACGGTAACGTTGCAGAATAGGCAAAGTTCCCTAAGTTTTTTTGCAATTGAGCCAATTGAGTTGAGTCGCCTGTTGTAGCTACAGCCACTGCCGCCTTCTCAATTGATTTTTGTTGTAACTCTTTAGCTTTAGCTGCTTTGGCAACCAATTCTTTTTGTGCTTTTTCAGCCGCAATCACTTTCGGATCGGGTTGATTTTGATACATAATCCAAATCAAGATTCCGAAAATCAATACAAAACCAACGATCGAATTAATGTCTAATTTTTTTTGTTCCATTTTACTTTTAAAATAGTTGTTACTATAGAAACTGGTCCTATTATTTTTTCTTTGCTTGAACAGCAGCAGCTACAAAATTCACAAAAATTGGATGTGGATTGGCTACTGTACTTTTGTATTCTGGATGGTATTGTACACCAATAAAAAATGGATGATCTTCAATTTCTACAATTTCCACCAATCCGGTTTGTGGATTTGTTCCTGACGCTTTTAATCCCGCTTGCTCCAATTGGCTTAAATAAGCACTATTGAATTCATAACGGTGACGGTGACGCTCTGAAATTGAAGTTGTCCCATAAATTTTATGAGCCAAAGTACCTGCTTTAATATCGCAATTCCAAGCACCTAAACGCATGGTTCCACCTTTATCGGTTACCGTTTTTTGCTCTTCCATCAAGTTCACTACTGGATTCGAGGTTTTCTCGTTCATCTCAGTTGAATTGGCATCTGAAAGACCCAATACATTTCGTGAATATTCGATTACGGACATTTGCATTCCCAAACAAATTCCGAAAAACGGAATTTTATTTTCACGTACATAACGTACCGTTTCAATCTTTCCTTCAATACCTCTTTCACCAAAACCAGGTGCAACTAAAACTGCATCTAATCCCCCTAGTTTTTCATTAACATTCATGGCGTCAATGTATTCTGAATGAAGTGAAATGACATTTACTTTGGTTTCGTTGGCAGCACCTGCGTGAATAAATGCTTCCAAAATTGATTTGTAGCAATCTTGCATTTCTACATATTTTCCAACCAAACCGATATTTACAGTATGTTTTGGATTTTTCAATCGCTTCAAAAACGTATTCCAGTTTTTCAAATCAGGAGCCGCTTTCTTTGGCAAATCTAGTTTTTTCAAAGCCACAACATCCAATCCTTCTTCAAGCATTAAGTTGGGCACTTCGTATATGGTAGACGCATCAATAGATTGAATAACTGCCTCTCTTTTTACATTACAAAACAAGGCTAATTTATTGCGAATTTCATCTGAAATCTCGTGTTCTGTTCTACATACCAAGATGTCTGCTTTGATTCCGCTTTCCATCAAGGTTTTAACCGAGTGTTGAGTTGGTTTTGTTTTCAATTCCCCTGCAGCAGCCAAATAAGGCACCAAAGTCAAGTGAATTACAATTCCGTTATTTTCTCCCAATTCCCAAACTAATTGACGCACCGATTCGATGTAAGGCAATGACTCAATATCACCCACAGTACCCCCAATTTCAGTAATAACAATATCGTAATCACCTGATTTCCCAAGCAATTGCATTCTGTCTTTAATTTCGTTGGTAATATGAGGAACCACTTGAACCGTTTTTCCTAAAAATTCTCCTCTACGTTCTTTTTCAATCACCGAAAGATAGATTCTACCAGTAGTTACATTATTCGCTTGAGAAGTAGGTACATTCAAGAAACGCTCGTAGTGTCCTAAATCCAAATCGGTTTCTGCACCATCATCGGTCACATAACATTCTCCGTGTTCATAAGGATTTAGCGTTCCTGGGTCCACATTGATATAAGGATCGAACTTTTGAATGGTCGTTCTATATCCTCTTGCTTGTAATAATTTCGCCAAAGATGCCGCAATAATCCCCTTCCCTAAAGAAGAAGTTACACCGCCAGTAACAAAAATATATTTCGTTTGATTCATTCTGTGTTAGTTTGTATTGTAGTTGTGTAAAAAACGTCGCAAAAATACAATTATAAATTGAGAAAACGTGAATTTAAAATTGTGAAATTATGAAATTTTATGGTACTAATTTCGCTCAAAAAAATCCAATAGCGCTTCTATTTAGCATTACATTGGTTTTGGATATTTCTTCTTTATATTCCGAATTAAATCTTCTAATCCGTTTAATTTCAATTCGTAAACCAATTGCAATTGTTGCCCTAATTCGCCTTTTGGAAATCCTTTATTATTGTACCAAACCACATAATATTCGGGTAACTCAATTAAATGCCAACCTTCGTATTTTCCAAAAGGCATTTTGGTATGCGCTAGTTTGATGAGTTGTTTTTGGTCGTTTTCCATTTGGAATTTACTTTGCTTCTTTGACAATCAAATCGGCATCGTAATACAAAATATACAATCCTTTATTTGCAAAACCACCCGTTTCATTTTTAAAATAATCAAACTTGCTTTCTACTTGTTCTGTCACTTGATTGGCGCTTTCAAAAAATCCATTGGTTTGAGACAAACGCATCAATGCATCAAAAGTCACATCAAAACCACGTATCGCAAATGCATTGGGAGTCACTTTGTTTTTTAATTTGAAATTCTTTTCGAAAAGCATTGCTTGTGGAGTTGTATTCTCGCGAGTCATAGAAGGATACATCAATTTCAATTTCACTAAATCCGAAAAGTCAATCTCATCAGTATCCAAAGTTTCATTGGGTTCCAAAATCACTAGTTGCACATTAAACCACTGTTGCACGCTCAATAAAGCAGTCATGGTAGCCTTAATCATACTGGTATTGGCTGTTTCCATAACCACATAATTGATTTTGTTTTTTACCAATAGGGATTTCAAGCTAATAACATTTATAGCTCCTGTTGAATCTAAGTTGGCAAATCGAACGCCTTTTTGATTTTCTTGAATGTATTTTTTTACTGATACTTTCTTTTTATCTACCACTGCAATTATATTCCCGTTTTTAGAACGCATAAAATCAAAAATAGCGGAACGAAGTACTGAATTTGATGTAATCGTTTGGAATAAATTAGGATACGATTTTCCAACTTCTTTTGATAAAGGCGAAATTACCGCTACTTGATTTGCACTCAACAATTCAGCTGCTTTTTCTACATTCGCTTGATAAAAAGGGCCTAAAACAGCAGCAAAATTTTCTAAATGATTATCAGTAATAAGTTTAGCAATGTTCGAATTATTTTTGGTTTCCTCCGAATCAAAAACACTAACATCAACACTAACTCCTAATTGTTTGGCTGAATCAATAGCCATTACTGCTCCGGAATAAAAATCCAAAGTCATGTTTAAAAACTTGTCTTTTCTTAACCGATCAGTAATTGAATTAACCGTATCGTTTTGCATTTTATTCAAATTAAAAGGCAACAACAAAGCCAATTTTTTTGATTGATTAACCAAAGGCTTTTCTAGTTGTAGTGTATTACTTTGATTTTCAGTAGTTGTAATCTCTTGCGCACCAATTGTACTGGTAAACAAGATAGTCACAATAAGAATTTTAAATAAATCGTTCATTCTTTTTTTGTTTTTAAACAATTCCATTATAACAATCGAACGGTATCAAATTTATACTAAAATCTGATACCGTTTCAATTAATAATTTCAATTTAATCGTTTGCTATTCCCACTCAATTGTGGCAGGTGGTTTTGAACTAATGTCATATACTACACGATTCACACCTTTCACTTTATTGATAATCTCATTCGAAATTTTCATTAAGAAATCATACGGCAAATGCACCCAGTCAGCGGTCATACCATCAGTTGATTCTACTGCACGAAGCGCTACTACTTTTTCATAGGTACGCTCATCACCCATAACTCCTACACTATTCACTGGCAACAAAATTGCTCCTGCTTGCCACACTTTATCGTACAATCCCCAAGATTTCAATCCATCGATAAATACCGCATCTACATCTTGTAAAATTTGCACTTTTTCAGGAGTGATATCGCCTAAGATTCGGATAGATAATCCTGGTCCTGGAAAAGGATGTCTTCCTAATAATTCAGGATCAATTCCTAAAGTAGCACCCACTCTTCGCACCTCATCTTTGAAAAGCATGCGCAATGGTTCTACAATTTTTAATTTCATATAATCAGGTAATCCACCCACATTGTGGTGCGATTTAATTGTAGCCGATGGGCCTTTTACAGAAACTGATTCGATTACATCAGGATAAATAGTTCCTTGTGCTAACCATTTTACATCTTCAATCAAATGCGATTCATCATCAAAAACTTCGATGAAGACACGTCCTATAATTTTACGTTTAGTTTCTGGATCACTTACTCCAGCCAATTCCGACAAGAAACGATCTCCAGCATCTACTCCTTTTACATTCAATCCCATTCCTTTATATTGATTCAATACATTTTGGAATTCGTTTTTACGAAGCAACCCATTGTTAACGAAAATACAATACAAGTTTTTACCAATTGCTTGGTGTAACAACACTGCCGCAACGGTTGAATCTACTCCGCCAGAAAGACCTAATACTACTCTATCGTCTTGTAGTTTTTCTTTCAATTCGGCTACCATATCAGTAACAAAAGCATTAGGGGTAAAGTTTTGAGGTACCTCAGCGATGTTTACCAAAAAGTTTTCTAACATTTTAGTTCCTTCTGTCGAATGGTATACCTCTGGATGGTATTGTATAGCATAAGTAGTTTCTCCTTCAATACGGTAGGCAGCAAATTCCACATCGTGGGTACTAGCTAATTTCACTCCGTTAGTAGGCAAAGCTTTAATACTATCACTATGACTCATCCATACTTGACTGTTTGGTGAGATTCCTTGAAAGAAAACTTCGTCTTCTTTAATATAGGACAAATTCGCTCTTCCGTATTCTCTAGTGTTTGAAGCTGCTACCTCTCCTCCACTAAAGTGAGATAAGTATTGCGCTCCGTAACACACCGCCAATAAAGGCAATTTACCTCTAATTTGAGATAAATCAGGATGTGGGGCATCTTCTGCACGAACAGAAAAAGGACTTCCACCTAAAATTACGGCTTTGTACGGTGATAAATCTGTTGGAAAATTGTTGTAAGGAAAAATTTCGCAGAATATATTTAATTCGCGAACTCTACGCGCAATAAGCTGTGTGTATTGCGACCCGAAATCTAAAATAAGTACGTTGTGTTGCATGCGCAAAAATACTTTTTAAATTCGGAATTGTAAAATGGATTTTGAAAAAAAAATATATTTATTCTTTGACCAATAAAATCGTTGCTTTAAAGCCCGTTCCAAGGTTCCATTGGCTAGCTGAAATCAAACCTCCTTTATCATCATACACCCTGAATTCAGCTGTATTTGGACCTGAAGTTCCTTGATTTAATGCTTCAAAATCAATTTTATTAAACCCTTTATCAAGCACAATCTCAAAACCTTTAAAAGCACCTTCAAGCGCAACAAAACTCTCGATAACTTTATCGTTTAAATAGACCCTAATTTCATCACCATCAACAGCAGCTGCGTCACGATACATAATGCGTGCTTTACCTGATTTGGTTTTAAAATCACCTAAATTTTGATTTCTTCGATACACTATTTCTCCAGGATCATCCTCTTTTTTATTCAATCGGGCTTCTACCTCGCCACCTGGTTTAATAAATTCATTTTTTTGAATCATCGATAAAGTGCTAGTTTGCCCTAATTGGTAGGATTTGGCAGGAGCTGGTTTAGTGAATTGCGCATTGGGACTATTGAAAACATTAGGCGCTTTAATTGAGGGTATGTCAGAATTTAGCGGAGCCACTTTTTTGGGCTCTGCCGCTTTTTTAGGAGCAATTGGAAACTTCCCTACAGGAATTGCCTTGAACTTAGAGCTAAACTCGCTTTGCGCTTGTCCTTGCCATACCCATCCGATAAATACAATACAATATAGTAGTTGTCTCATTATTCCCCAAACTGATAAACTTATGTTCGCAAAAATAGTATAAATACCTTTTATGACTTACGAATTAGAAATTTCTTAACACAATCTCCTTTAAAAATTCTAACAAATCATTTCAAAACGTCCTATTATTTAACCTCTTTTGGCAAAAAATGAGATTCCTAGTTCAGCTTGTTGTCGTAACTTGCAACAGTTAAATTAAGCTTAAATAATAATAAAATGAAAAGACAAAATATTTTGACAGGTTCACCATGGGAAGATAAAATGGGGTATTGCCGTGCCGTTCGCATAGGCAACATAATTGAAGTGTCTGGAACCGTGGCAATAGTAGATGGCGAAAAAGTAAAAGCTGACGACGCGCAGGCACAAACCTTAAATATTTTAGAGCGTGTCGAAAAAGTTTTGCAAGAACTAAATAGTGGTATGAAAGACGTCATTCGTACGCGTATTTTTACGACTGATATCAATACTTTTGAAGCTGTTGCATTAGCACATTCTGCTTTTTTCAAGGACATCAAACCAACAACTGGTTTTTATGAAATTAGTAAATTAGTAGCTCCCGAATATTTGGTAGAGATTGAATTTACAGCAGTTATTTCAGAATAACTCCATTTATACTTACTAAAAAGTGAAGCCGTAATTTAATCGTTTACGGCTTTTTATGTGCTTCTATTTAATGATTGATTAAATTAAACTATTTTTGAGCCACATTTAATAAACAATCACAATATGAACCTACCAAAAACATTTCGCCTCTCCATACAATGGATAGTCATTTGTGCTTTGATAGGGATTTTTTCTGGCTCAGCATCGGCCTTTTTTTTAGCCAGTTTAGAATGGGTCACTCAAATTAGAGAGCATAACGCTTGGGTGATTTGGTTATTGCCAATTGGAGGTTTATGCATTGGTTTATTATACCACTATTTAGGCACATCAGTTGTTAAAGGCAATAATTTACTTTTAGAAGAATACGAAAATCCGCAACAACCTATTCCATTCAGAATGGCGCCATTGGTTCTCGTTGGGACCTTAATCACTCATTTGTTTGGAGGATCAGCTGGTCGTGAAGGTACTGCTGTTCAAATGGGAGGTGCAATTGCCGACCGATTTTCAAACTGGTTCCAATTGGATACAATAGACCGAAAAACTATTCTCATCTTGGGAATTAGCGCTGGGTTTGCTTCTGTTTTTGGAACACCTTTAGCTGGAGCTCTATTCGCATTAGAAGTAGTATATTTCAGTAAAATTAATTATAAAAGTGTTGTATTATCTTTCGCAGTTGCTTACACAGCTTATTATACTGTCGAGTTTTGGCAAGTTCAACACACGCAATATAGCATTCCAATTCTACCTGAAATAAATGGAATAAATTTACTTTGGACTATTGGAACCGCAACTCTTTTTGGATTTGCCGCTATGCTATTTTCTCGAACCACTCATTTTTGGAACCAATTTTTTTCAAAATTCATTCATTTCGCACCGATCCGACCTTTAGTTGGCGGAACTGTTTTAGCAATTATAATATATAGTATTGGAACAACAAAATACATTGGATTGGGCGTTCCCGAAATAGTAAATGCTTTTTCAACGCCTAACAAATCGTATGATTTTCTTTTAAAAATTCTCTTTACCGGTTTTACATTGGGTGCTGGATTTAAAGGTGGTGAAGTCACTCCGCTTTTCTTTGTAGGCGCTACTCTCGGAAGCTCATTGTCAGTTATAGTTCCTTTACCAATAGCGCTTTTAGCAGGTATGGGATTTGTTGCAGTCTTCTCAGGAGCCACCCACACCCCAATTGCATGTACCATAATGGGAATGGAACTTTTCGGAATTGAATGTGGTGTATTTATAGGCCTTGCTTGTGTTGTAGCCTATTTTACTTCAGGTACAGTTGGAATATACCATTCGCAAATTGTGAAAGGTCCAAAATACTATTGGTACCAAAAAATGAATCGCTTTCGATTAGATCTGTTTTAAAATTGTGAATAATTGGTTAAATAATTAAATGATTTTTCGTTTAAATTAAAAAAATGTAATTTCGCAATCTATGAAAGCACAAGACATTCAAGCGATTCAAGAGTTATTATCTACTCCAAAAAAAATTGCAATTATACCACACCGTGGACCCGATGGAGATGCTATGGGTTCTACCCTAGGTTTGTATCATTTTTTACTTAAAAATAACCACCAACCTACTGTGATTTCTCCCAACGAAATGCCTCATTTTTTAGAATGGCTTCCTGGAGCAAATACTGTAAAAATATACGAAAAAGACAAAGCTAGTTGTACCCAAATTTTGGAAGAAGCCGATGCCGTTTTTACTTTAGATTTTAACGCTTTGCATCGTACTGGAGAAATGGAAACGGTATTAAGTACCCTTACCGTGCCATTCATCATGATTGATCACCATCAGTTTCCCCATGATTATGCTACATACACCTATTCTGATACAAATTTTGGTTCAACATGCGAAATGTTGTACAACTTCATTTGCTTTTTAGGCAAAAAAGAAGATATCGATGAAAATATTGGCACTTGCATTTATACAGGTATTTTAACCGATTCAGGTTCTTTTCGTTTCCCAAAAACAACTGGAACAACACACAGAATCATTGCTGAATTAATTGATTTAGGAGTTAAAAACACCGTTATTCCAACCCTGCTTTTTGATAACAGTTCCTTTGGTAGATTACAAATTTTAGGGCGGGCTTTGCAAAATATGAAAGTCTATACCGAGCACAAAACTGCCTATACATATTTGACACAAGACGAGTTAGATTCGTTTGATCACGTTAAAGGCGATACCGAAGGAATTGTGAATTATGGATTAAGTATTAAAGGAATTATTTTTACAGCTATTTTTATCGAAAATAAAGATGAAAAAATAATTAAAATATCATTCCGATCACAAGGAAATTTTGATGTAAATCAATTTGCTCGCGACCATTTTAACGGCGGTGGTCACATCAATGCCGCTGGAGGAAAATCAGAAAACTCGATGGAAGATACTATTCGAAAATTTGAAGATTTAGTTAAAACTTTACCCATCTAAATCATGAAAAATACAATTAGCACTTTAGCTGTAGTTCTGTTAGTAGTAATTACAGGCTGTCAAAATAAACAAGAAGCTAGAAGACCTATTTCACACAGCTCAGGTTCATTTATGAAACAATCTATGGACCGCAACAAAAAATTGATAGCTGGAGAAGAAGCTGAAATTGCTCGCGTAATTCGTCAAAACAAAAGAGTAAAGTTTATTGCTTCCACTAAAGGGTTTTGGTATTCTTATATAGCTACTAATACTAAAGATACACTCACACCAAAAAAAGGAGATGTTGCATTATTCGACTATGAAGTAAAAGATTTAAAAGGACGAATTATTTATTCCCAAAGCGAATTGGGGCCTCAAACTTATTTTGTGGACAAACAAAATATTATGACAGGACTTCGTGAAGGAATTAAATTAATGCACCGAAATGAAAAAATTAATTTCCTATTTACATCTCATATTGCCTACGGATATCACGGAGATAATAAAAAAATTGGAACCAATAAACCTCTATTGTGTATTGTAACACTGCGTGATTTTATGTCGGAAGCCAATTATGATCAAAAAATGAAAGCCAACTCAAATCCTGTAGTTGAAACTCAAACCGATTCTATAACCAACTAATTATACAATGAAAAAACGCTTTTTAATTGCCCTAGCTATTATTGCTTCTTTTTATTCTTGTAAAGAAGAAAATAACAATTTACCTGATGGTTTATATGCCAAAATCGAAACTAATAAAGGAGAAATTATCGTTCAATTGGATTATGAAAAAGCACCTATAACTGTAGCTAACTTTGTAACCTTAGCGGAAGGTAAAAATGAATTTGTAACCAATGAAAATATCAAAAACAGACCATTTTATGATGGATTAAAATTCCACCGTGTAATAGAAAACTTCATGATCCAAGGTGGAGATCCACTTGGAACTGGTTCAGGCGATGCCGGTTACAAATTCAAAGATGAAATTACAGATGCTCGATTTGACAAAGCGGGTATATTGGCCATGGCCAATAGTGGTCCTGCTACTAACAGTAGCCAGTTTTTCATAACCCATCTCGAAACACCTTGGCTGGATGGCAAGCATACTATTTTTGGGCATGTTGTAGGTAACGGAATGGAAGCTGTAAACAAAATTTTACAAGATGATTACATGAGTAAGGTAACCATCATACGAAATGGTGATGCAGCTAAAAAGTTTGATGCGGTAAAAGTATTTCACAACTATTTTATTACAGAAGCAGAAAACCAAAAAAAACAAGCTGCCATAGATGCTGAAAATAAACGCGTTTTTAACGAAAAGTACAAAACAGTTATTGATGCTAAACTAAAATCCTTTGCTGCATTAAGAGCCAAAGCAACTAAAACAAAATCGGGATTAGAATTTGTTATAACCCAAAAAAGTGGTGGAAAAAAACCTAAAATTGGAACTGGAATCTTTATACATTATGCTGGTTATTTAGAAAACGGAACTTTGTTTGACAGTAGTATAGAAAGCGCATGCAAAGCGTTCGGGACATTTGACTCTAATAGAGCTGCACAAAATGGCTACCAACCTATACCATTTCAAGCCGGTAAAAAACACGGGATGATTCCAGGATTTATTGAGGGAATTGAACAACTATCTTATGGAGATAAAGCAGTTTTATTTATCCCTTCTAAATTAGGTTTTGCTGAAGCTGGCGCTGGAGAAGTAATTCCACCCAATGCGAATCTTATTTTTGAAATTGAATTAATGAAACCCAATAAATAAACTTCACAAATTTAGACCTGATGAAATATAAATTAATAGCATTCTTATTTTTAGGAATCGTAAGTGTTCAAGCACAAAAATTAAAAAAGGGGCTTCCTGCTAAAAAACCAGCCATAGCCCAAATGGTAAATACTAAAATAAATGAGGGTGTTTTTGCCACAATTGTTACCAATAAAGGATCTATTGTCATTCAATTAGAATACCAAAAAACTCCGGTTACAGTTGCCAATTTTATTAGTCTAGCCGAAGGAAAAAACTCTTTTGTAACTAACGAAAAACTAAAAGGAAAACCTTTTTATGACGGATTAAAATTCCACCGAGTTTTAAAAGATTTCATGATACAAGGAGGTGACCCTATGGGTAACGGGTCAGGTGGTCCTGGCTATGCTTTCAAAGATGAATTTACCGATTTAAAACACAACAAAGGTGGGATTCTTTCGATGGCCAATTCAGGACCCGCTTCTAATGGGAGTCAGTTTTTCATAACCCATAAAGACACTCCATGGCTGGATGGTGTTCATACCGTTTTTGGACACGTTACAGAGGGAATGGATGTAGTCAATAAAATAGAACAAAACGACCTGATTTTAAAAGTAACTATTTCCAGAAAAGGTGCGTCAGCTTCAAAATTCGATGCCGTTAAAGTATTTTCTGATTATTATGCCAACAAAGCAGAAGAAGCAAAAAAACAAGCACTAATTGATGCCGAAAACAAAGCTAAACAAGCTGCTATACAAGCTGAAAACAAACGTATCTACTTAGAGAAATACGGAACTATTATCAAAGAAAAAGCAACTTATTTAGCGGCAACAAAAGCTACTTCAACCACCACTCCATCTGGATTACAGTATACCCTTTTAAAGAAAGGAACCGATGTAAAACCTGTAAATGGCAGTACTATCTATTTCAAGTATGCAGGCTATTTTGAAGACGGAAATGTGTTTGATAGTAACTATGAAGAAGTGGCTACAACTTTTGGACTATTCAATCAAACACGAAAAGATCAAAATGGCTACCTAGCTTTTCCTTTTGAAGCTGGCAAAAAAACAGGAATGATTCAGGGTTTTATCGAAGGGTTGAGTTTGATGAATATTGGAGATAAAATTCTTTTATTTCTTCCTTCTAAATTAGCTTATGGAGAAAGAGGTAATGGCCCGATTCCTCCTAACACCAATTTGTTTTTTGAATTGGAAATTACGGATAAAGCACCCGAAATAAAACGATAACTCATTTATACAAATAAAAAAACCTCAACAAATGTTGCGGTTTTTTTATCTTAACTAATTTAGAAATTACTTTCCAAATTTCCAATCAAACTCATCTTTGGCATTTATGATAGCTCCTATTTCAAATTTTACTACTTCTTCAAATTCTGTTTGAAAAATTATCCAATTTTCTTCATTAAAATAGTTTTCAAACGTATCAAATTCTTCTTGAGTAAATTTAGTGATATTTTTGGCAGTCAAATCTTTCTTAACTTCAGCTATTTTTTTACCAATAATGGTATTTCCAAATAATTCTAAATCTGAACCAGAAGCAACTATATATCCTAATTTAAAATCTTCTTCTTGGTAGAAAGTCAAACGTGATTTAAGTGTATTATAAACTAAAATTTGGTTATCGTCTTCGTCTTTATAATTGCGATCTGGTTTTCCATAAATTGCTTCAACATCTTTTTGTTTCATGCCAAAAAGCAATTTATCGATTCCGTGTTTTAGATTGATTTTCATTATTGATTGGTTGTATTATTATCTGTAATTGTATTTATTCGTTCATTTCATCAAAACGAACAGGCACTTGAGGGTCGTAACATGGACATTTGAATTCTTCCAAAGTTGAAGCTAATAATTCCATCGTTTTACCTTCAGTCCCATAACAATCAATCTGAATACTTTGTGAACTAGTTGTTATTTGAAAAGCACCTTTCCCATTGGAATTCTTCCAACTGTTTTCATCTACTTTTTCCCAACTAGAAAAAACACTGCCTATTCGATTAAGTATAACTGTTATTGGTAATTCTTCTAATCCTTCGACCATTTCTTGGGCTACCAATGCTTCATAAACCAATTGATGATTCAAGTAAATTCCTTCCTTATACTGCCAAAATACTAATTCGTACATCTAATTGATTTAAATTATATTAGTACTCGAAAGTACCGTATTCGCTAGAAATAGTTAATTTTTTGGTAGCTGAAGCGTCTACTCTACCCACAATTTGAGCGTCTACGTTAAATGATTTTGAAATGGCAATGATATCTTGAGCAACAGCTTCAGGAACATACAATTCCATTCGGTGACCACAATTAAACACTTGGTACATTTCTTTCCAGTCGGTTTTGGATTGCTCTTGAATCAATTGAAACAAAGGTGGAACTGGAAACAAATTGTCCTTAATAATATGTAGATTATTTACAAAATGTAAAATTTTGGTTTGTGCTCCTCCACTACAATGCACCATTCCGTGAATTTCTTTGGCTGAATACGTATCTAAAATTTTCTTAATAATTGGAGCATAGGTTCTTGTTGGCGAAAGCACTAATTGTCCGGCGTCGATAGGAGAATTTTCCACAGTATCCGTCAATTGAACTTGTCCTGAATAAATCAATTCTTCAGGAACAGCAGCGTCAAAACTCTCTGGGTATTTGTGTGCCAAATATTTACCAAACACATCGTGACGTGCCGAAGTCAAACCGTTACTCCCCATACCTCCATTGTAACTTTTCTCGTAAGTAGCTTGTCCAAAAGAGGCCAATCCTACGATAACATCACCAGCTTGAATGTTCGCATTGTCAATTACTTTGGCACGTGGCATTCTTGCTGTAACTGTTGAATCAACAATAATAGTTCGGACTAAATCACCTACATCAGCGGTTTCTCCTCCAGTAGAATGAATAGTTACTCCAAACGAATCCAATTCTTTAATCAATTCTTCAGTACCATTTATTATGGCTGAAATCACTGCTGCAGGAATTAGATTTTTATTTCTTCCAATAGTAGATGAAAGCAAAATATTATCGGTAGCTCCCACACACAACAAATCGTCAATATTCATGATCAAAGCATCTTGAGCAATGCCTTTCCAAACCGAAATATCTCCTGTTTCTTTCCAATACATATACGCCAAAGACGATTTCGTACCTGCACCATCAGCGTGCATAATCAAACAATAGTTGTCATCTTGGGTCAAGTAATCGGGAACGATTTTACAGAAGGCTTGCGGAAACAATCCTTTGTCAATATTTTTAATGGCATTATGCACATCTTCTTTAGATGCCGAAACACCGCGCTGTGCATATCTTTTTGAAGTATCTGAACTCATGTAGTTAGTTGTGTGTCGTCTGCCTTTCGGCAAAATAATTTTGAGCAAAGATAATTATTTTTTTGGCTTTTGCCTAAGCAGAATCAGCTAGTAATCGATCTATTTTTCATTCCATAAAAAAGCCGCTTCAATGAAACGGCTTTTCTTAAAAAATATGTAAAAATTATTATTTGGTAAATAGTAATTCCCTGTATTTAGTCAATGTCCATAATTCGTTATCTACAAGCAATTCTAATTTATCACAGTGATTTCTAATGATATCAAAATAGGGTTTTACCTTATTGCAATAGGCTTCAGCCATTACCTGTGCGTCAGTCAAACTATTGGCTTTTTTTCTTTCCTCAGTCATTTCTTCGACCTTAGTATTGATACCTTCAATATGAGCCGAAATTTGTTTGATAATCGCAATTTGCTCTTTTGAAACACTTTCGAAATCTTTTCCAAAAATCTCTTTCAATCCGCGAACGTTTTCAATCAACGTATTTTGGTAACGAATGGCAGTAGGAATTACATGATTACGAGCAATATCTCCCAATACACGTCCTTCAATTTGAATTTTTTTAGTGTATTCTTCTAATTCAATTTCGTATCGTGCTTCTACCTCAATATGATTCATGATCCCTAGTTCAGAAAACAAATCCAAAGCTTGTTTAGAAGCTCTCGCTCTCAACGCTTCGGGAGTAGTTTTGTAATTACTCAATCCTCTTTTTGTGGCTTCTTGTTCCCATGCATCACTATATCCATCCCCTTCAAACAAGATTTTTTTTGATTGTTTGATATACTCTCTTAAAACGTTGAAAATAGCATCGTCCTTTTTCATGCCTTTTTCATCAATCAAAGTATCAACTTCGACTTTAAAGTCGCGCAATTGTTTGGCTACAATTGCATTCAAGGTAGTCATTGCATTCGAACAATTGGCAGAAGATCCAACTGCTCTAAATTCAAATTTATTTCCTGTAAAAGCAAAAGGTGAGGTTCTATTTCTATCGGTGTTATCCAACATTAAATCTGGAATTTTACCAACTACATTTAATTTTAAATCGGTTTTTTCTTCAGGAGATAATTTTCCTGTAGTCACCCCTTCTAACTCTGCTAAGACCTTAGTTAATGATTCTCCAATAAAAACCGAAATAATGGCTGGTGGAGCTTCATTAGCACCCAATCGATGGTCGTTACTTGCTGTTGCGATAGAAGCTCTCAATAATGATTCGTTATCATTTACTGCTTTAATAGTGTTGATAAAAAAAGTCAAAAACTGCAAATTACTCATCGGTGTTTTGCTCGGACTCAATAAATTAACTCCAGTATCAGTTGCTAATGACCAGTTGTTGTGCTTACCAGAACCATTAACCCCTTTGAACGGTTTTTCATGGAATAACACTTTCAAATCATGTCGCTCCGCTACTTTTTCCATTACATCCATCAACAAACAGTTGTGATCTACAGCCAAATTAGTTTCTTCAAAAATAGGCGCTAATTCAAATTGGTTTGGTGCTACTTCATTATGACGCGTTTTAACTGGAATACCCAATAACATACATTCTTGTTCCAAATCCCTCATGTAGGTTAAAGCACGTGTTGGAATTGACCCAAAATAATGATCGTCCAATTGCTGTCCTTTCGCTGAGGTATGCCCTAACAAAGTACGACCTGTCATCATCAAATCAGGACGTGATTTTGCTAGCGAACGATCAATTAAAAAATATTCTTGTTCCCACCCTAAAGTGGCAGTTACTTTTTTTACATTTTTATCAAAATATTTACACACTTCTGTAGCGGCATCGTCCATAACCGTAAGTGCTCGCAATAAAGGTGTTTTATAATCTAATGCTTCACCGGTATAGGAAATAAATACGGTTGGAATACAAAGCGTTGTTCCAAAAATGAATGCTGGAGAAGTTGGATCCCAAGCGGTGTATCCTCTTGCTTCAAACGTATTTCGAATACCTCCATTGGGAAAACTAGAAGCATCTGGCTCTTGTTGTACCAATTGGGCTCCGCCAAATTTTTCAACAGGATCACTTCCATCATAAGACGTTTCAAAGAAAGCATCGTGTTTTTCAGCCGTTGTACCTGTTAACGGTTGAAACCAGTGAGTATAATGCGTTACTCCTTTAGAAAGTGCCCATTCTTTCATTCCCATCGCTACATAATCAGCAATTTTTCTGTCGATTTTTGTTCCATGTTGAATAGCACCTTGTACCGCTTTATAGGCTTCCGAAGTCAAGTAGTGCTTCATCGCTTTAGCGTTAAAAACATTAGACCCAAAAAGGATTGATTTTTTTTCGGTCTCTTCAAAGTGGAGTGGCTTTCTAGTAGAGGCTTCTCTCAAAGCTTGAAAACGTAATGTTGACATTTTGACAATTTTAAATTATTAAATACTCATTTTCACTAACTAAAGCAAAGATATACAATAATGAACAATAAAAAATCAACTGTAGCTTTTGCGAAATTATTTTTTATCTGTGTAAAAAATTGATATTTTTTAAATATACCCCCAATAAAATGCAGTTCTGTGAAAAGTAACTTATCACAATGTAAAAACACCCCCTTTTTTTTCAGCACTAAAAAAAATAATTTAAATTTGTGCCAGAAATTGAATCACACAATAAATTTATAGTATCATGGCTAAAATTAAATTAGAATACCTTTGGTTAGATGGTTACGAACCAACTCAAAATCTTAGAAGTAAAACTAAAGTAGAAGAGCACGACAACTTTCAAGGAACTTTAGCAGAAATTGGAAACTGGTCTTTCGACGGGTCTTCAACAAAACAAGCTGAAGGCGGATCTTCTGACTGCTTATTAGTACCAGTTGCAATCTACCCAGATCCAACTCGTGTTAATGGATACTTAGTAATGTCAGAAGTTATGTATGCTGACGGAACTCCACACCCTTCTAATGGTAGAGCAACTATCGACGACGAGGATGACGATTTTTGGTTTGGTTTTGAGCAAGAATATTTCATCATGGATACTAAGACTTTATTGCCTTTAGGATTCCCTGTTGGAGGTTACCCTGCACCGCAAGGTATGTACTACTGTTCAGTTGGTGGAAAAAACACTCACGGAAGAAAATTAGTAGAAGAGCATGCTGATTTATGTATTGCGGCTGGAATCAACTTCGAAGGAATTAACCAAGAAGTAGCTTGCGGACAATGGGAATTCCAATTATTTGCTAAAGGTGCTAAAAAAGCAGGTGATGAAATCTGGGTAGCTAGATATTTATTAGATCGTTTGACTGAGAAATATGGTTACTATATTGAATACCATCCAAAACCATTAGGTGATACTGACTGGAACGGTTCTGGTATGCACGCTAACTTCTCTAATAACATTTTAAGAACATGTGGAGATCAAGCAACTTACGAAAGAATTTGTGAGGCGTTCCGTCCTGTAACTAAAGAGCATATTGCAGTTTATGGAGCTTACAACGATCTACGTTTAACTGGTAAACACGAAACAGCTTCTATCCACGATTTCTCTTATGGAGTATCTGATAGAGGGGCTTCAATCCGTATTCCATTAATCACTGTTCAAAAAGGATGGAAAGGTTGGTTAGAAGACAGAAGACCAGCTTCAAATGGAGATCCATACAAAATTGCAGCTAGAATTATTAAAACTGTAAAATCAGCTTTGTAATTTATTCTACTATATCAAATGAGTGCCTTCCTAAAGAAGGCACTTTTTTTATTCCTATTTAAAAACCTTATTTTTGTTGTATGGAAAGTACATTAAAATTATATATGGTCATGTTGGGTTGCACACCCAAAGGAAGATTTACAGAACAACACGATATCTTTTTTGGAATAGGAAATTCCTTGAAAGAATTAATTCCGCAAATGAAAGCTTTTTGGCCAGAAGCCAAAGGAAAAATTCATATTGATGCGTGGCGCGAAGTAACAGCAGTTACTAATCATTCAATTACTATAGTTCCTAAAAATACAACCGAAACCAACGAGAAATTATTCTTTATTAATTTAGGAGGTTACAAAGAAAATGAATTTGAAGAATACCATTACAAAACTTTAGCGGTTGCTGAAAGTTTGGGTAAAGCAGCCAAAATTGCTAAATCCACCACTTTTTATAAACACTTCAGTTTTCCGGGTGCCACTTCGCATATTGACGACAAATACGGTATTGATGTCGATGATATTCACAACGTGAATGATATGTTAGCACCGATTTTTAAAGAACAATATTCCTTACAAATTACAGCTTCTAAAACACCTATAAAAGAGGATATCCTTCATATTGGATATGTAAAAATTGACAGCTTATAGACTTTGTTTTATAAAACAATTCTGTCCTAGATTGTTTTAAAAATAAGGTGATTCAATTGAAAAATAAGTTTAGATTTGAAAATACATTAACAATAAACGTAGAGTTTCAAATTTAAATATATGCAACGAATTACAATCCTTATTCACTGCGAAGATCAAAAATCAATTATTGCCACCGTTACTAATTATATTGCGTCTATCGACGGAAATATCATTTACCTAGACCAACATGTAGATGCCGATGAAAATGTGTTTTTCATGCGGTTAGAATGCGATTTTAGCGCCAAAGATTGGAATTTAGAATCCATTAAATCGCATTTTGAAACCCATTTAGCCAATCCATTCAATATGAATTGGGAAATTTATCCTCAAGAGCAAAAACCCAAAATGGCATTGTTTATTTCAAAATACGACCACTGCTTGTATGATATTTTAGGCCGTTACAGTGCAGGTGAATTAAATCTTGAAATCCCTTTAATTATTAGCAATCATAAAGATTTACGATCGGTAGCCGAACGTTTTGAGATTCCGTTTGAATATGTACCTTTTTCCAAAGAAATTAAAGCGCAAGGCGAACAACAACAATTGGATTTGTTAGCCAAACACCAAATTGACTTTGTTGTATTAGCGCGTTATATGCAAATTATTACTCCGAATTTAATCGCTGCCTACAAAAACAAAATCATCAATATTCATCACTCGTTTTTACCTGCATTTCCAGGCGCTAAACCTTATCATTCTGCTTTCAAACGGGGCGTAAAAATCATTGGAGCTACCAGCCATTATGTAACCGAAGAACTAGATGAAGGTCCAATTATTGAACAAGATATTACCCGTGTTTCTCACTCACATTCAATTGAAGATTTCATTATGAAAGGACGTGACTTGGAACGTATGGTTTTGGCACGAGCCATAAAACTGCACTCTGAACGCAAAACCATAGTGTACAATAATAAAACAGTGGTTTTTGCTTAGTCACAAAACTTAACTAAACTCCAACAAACTAATAACATAACCTTAACAGTAATTGCTCACTATCAGCTTACTTTTGTATTCGTAATGAGCTGGTTACTCGTTATTTGGTTTTGGTTAGTAAAAGGAATGTCGATAGCTTAGGTGCCTCGGCATTTTTTTATGCAATAATTTTAATAAAGGAAAGTACTTCAGAATTAAATAAAACTGGCTGCTCCACATTAACTACGTGTCCTGAGTTTTGAATAACACAAAGTTTCGAACTACGGTAATGACTTTCAACTACTTTACGCACTGCCGGTAAAAACATATAATCTTCTTCACCCATTACATATAAAGTAGGAATATTCAATTCTACTTGGCGAAACCATCGCAGAACTGGATTGATTTCAGCAGTCAATTTGAACCATTTAATGAATTCTTTTTGATACAATTTTTTTGCTTCGTTGATAAATAAGATTCGAGATTGCTTGTGGTTTTTATTGGGCATGATCACAAAAGCAAAAAAGCGATATAAAAGCAAATACGGTAAGATATATTTAAACGTATTTCCAAGAAACATTAAAATCTGAGAACGAAAATTCATTTTTAATATGGCACCACCCATAATCATACTTTGCACCCGATCAGGATACATTTCTGCCAATTGGCGAATTAAAATAGTCCCCAAAGAAATGCCTACAAAATGCGATTTCTGAATTTGCAAATGATTTAAAACTTCCAGAATATCATTGGCCAAAGCCGAAAAAGTATACTTATGCTTAAACGCTTTTTTTAAGTTGGTTTTCGATTCTCCATGCCCCCGTAAATCAAGCAATAATACGTTATACTCTTTTTGAAAATCACGAATTTGTTTGAACCATATAGACGAACTTCCACCAGCCCCATGGACAAAAGTCACCCATTGGTCGCTGTTATTGTTTTCGTATATGGTGTAATTAATCAAAATAGTTGTTTTTGTAAATATAGCAATTAATAGTTGTCTAGCCTAGAATAGCCTGCATTTCTTGCTGCATTAGTAAAGCTTCTGCTCTCGCTTTTTCAGCAAAATCAACTCCATTAGAAGCGTAGATAATCGCTCTTGAAGAGTTGATTAACAATCCAACATTGGCATTCATTCCGAACTTACATACTTCAGACAAACTTCCACCTTGTGCTCCTACTCCGGGGACAAGCAAGAAACTATCAGGAACTATTTTTCGAATTTCGGTAAAATATTCTGCTTTAGTGGCTCCCACAACATACATCAAGTTGTGACTGTTTTGCCATGTTTTTGAGGTTTCTAAAACTTGTTTGTACAATTCAGTTCCATTCACATTCAAAGTTTGAAAATCAAATGCTCCTTCATTAGAAGTCAACGCCAACATAATCGTGTGCTTGTCCTCAAAAGCTAAAAAAGGTTCCACCGAATCTTTACCCATATACGGCGCAACAGTAACCGAATCAAAATTCAAATCCTCAAAGAATGCTTTGGCATACATCGAAGAAGTGTTACCAATATCGCCTCTTTTGGCATCCGCAATCGTAAAAATGTCAGGATAGTTTTCGTTAATATAACGAATGGTTTTTTCTAGAGACAACCAACCCTTAATCCCATACGCTTCATAAAAAGCAGTATTGGGTTTATAGGAAACGGCTAAATCATGCGTCGCATCAATAATAGCTTTATTGAATTCAAAAATTGGATCTTCTGTCTCCAATAAATGTTGTGGAATTTTATTCAAATCTACATCTAACCCTACACACAGGAAAGAGTTTTTCAATCGGATTTGGTCAATTAATTGTTGTGTTGTCATAGTATCTTTATTTCAAAAAAAAATGCCACACACTTGAATTACAGGATGGCATTTTAATTTTATACTTTCATTTATTATGAATTAGAAAACTTCGCTAGCTTCTTTTAGTTTCTCGGTATTGTTTACCAATTGTAATTCGTCAACAATTTTCTGAATATCACCATTCATAATGTTACCCAAATCATACAAAGTCAATCCAATTCGGTGATCCGTTACACGACCTTGCGCATAATTATAAGTACGGATTTTAGCCGAACGGTCACCCGAACTCACCTGAGAAGTACGTTTAGACGCATCTTCTTCTTGTTTCTTAGCCAATTCCATTTCATACAAACGCGAACGTAAAACCGTTAACGCCTTGTCTTTGTTTTTATGTTGCGATTTTTGATCTTGACATTGCGCTACCAATCCGGTAGGAATGTGTGTCAAACGAACGGCCGATTTAGTCGTATTAACTGACTGTCCACCTGGTCCTGATGAACAAAAGAAATCCACACGCACATCATTCATATCAATTTGCACATCAAATTCTTCTGCTTCTGGTAATACCATCACAGTAGCTGCAGAAGTATGAACACGTCCTTGTGTTTCGGTTTGAGGTACACGTTGAACACGGTGTACACCTGCTTCAAATTTCAATGTACCATACACATCTTCGCCGGTTACTTCAAAGATGACCTCTTTAAATCCTCCCGAAGTCCCTTCGTTCATATCTACGACTGATGTTCTCCAGCCTCTTCCTTCACAATATTTAGTATACATACGGAACAAATCTCCTGCAAAAATACTCGCTTCATCTCCACCTGTTCCGGCACGAACCTCCACCATCACATTCTTAGCATCTTCAGGATCTTTTGGAATCAACATGAATTTGATTTCTTCTTCAAGTTCTGGCAAACGTTGCTTCGCTTCATCCAATTGCATTTTGGCCATTTCGACCATTTCAGCATCTGATCCGTCCGAAATAATTTCGTTGGCCTCATCAATATTAGCCATTAACAAAACATACTCATCACGTTTCTCAGCTAAAGCTTTCAAGCCTTTATATTCTTGATTCAATTGCACATAACGCTTTTGATCTGAAATCACATCGGGCTGAATAATCAAATCCGAAATCTCATCGAAACGTTGCTTTACTATTTGAAGTCTATCTAACATTGTATTTAATCCTTTATTTGGACGGCAAAAATACAAAAAAGATTGCAGAATTAATTTCTGAAGTTCAGATTTTTTAGGAGCTCCTTCCAGCTGTCTGCTCTATCTTTTTATTTTTTTGGATATCAACCTGTCTATTATCAAAAAAAAATAAAAAGGATGCCGCTACCATCTGGGCTAATTCGTTTCTTTTTCCTAATATTGTATTCGTTTCAACCGACTTAAAATACAAAAAATGCGTCAATTCTTTCTTTTTTCAGCACTAAGTCTATTGCTATTTTCGTGCACTAACAACTCTAAAAATGAAAAAATAAAAGCATCGAAATGGTTATTAGGCGAATGGGTAAACCAATCGCAAGAAGGAGTCATATCAGAAAATTGGACCCAACCCAACGATAGCACCTTAATTGCTAATTCTAACTACATCAAAGAAGAAGACACCTTACATTTTGAAAATATTATTTTAAAAGAAAAAGAGGGCGAATTAGTGTATGAAACGACCATCAAAGGTCAAAACAACGACAAACCTATTGTGTTTACTTTACTTTCAGAAACGGAGAATGAATTGGTTTTTGAGAACCTTCAAAATGATTATCCTCAAAAAATCAAATACCAACACAACTCAAAATCAGGAATTACTATTTCCATTTCAGGAAAACAATCAAAAAAAGTAGTTGCTGAACAATTTAAAATGACGAAAAGAAATTAATTTAAATAGCTAATTAAATACAAAAAGCCGTCCCAAATGGGACGGCTTTTTTAATCCATCTTTAGTTTCTTATTTTTTAGCAGTAAAAAAGTCAAGCATCATTACTTTATTCCATGCTGCTACGAAATCATTTACAAATTTCCCTTTAGCATCGTTACTTCCGTACACTTCAGCTAAAGCTCTCAACTCAGAATTAGAACCGAAAATCAAGTCGGCACGAGTTGCAGTCCATTTAACAGCACCAGTAGTTCTGTCTTTTCCTTCAAACACTTCTTTTTCGTCATTAATTGCAGTCCAAGCTGTATTAATATCTAAAAGGTTAGTAAAAAAATCATTGGTTAACTTGTCTTTTTCTGTAGTAAAAATTCCATGTTTAGAACCATCATAATTAGCATTCAACGCACGTAAACCACCAACTAAAACAGTCATCTCTGGAGCGGTTAAAGTTAACAACTGTGCTTTATCAACTAATAATGCTTCAGTAGCTACAGTATATTTCGTTTTCAAATAATTACGGAATCCATCAGCAGTTGGTTCTAAAACAGCCATTCCTTTTACATCCGTTTGTTCTTGAGTAGCATCCATTCTACCAGCTGTAAAAGGAACATTTACAGCATGTCCTGCATTTTTAGCAGCCGTTTCAACAGCATACACACCAGAAAGTACAATTAAATCAGCCATTGAAATTTTTCTAGTAGCGCTTTTAGCATTGAAATTTTTCTGAATATTTTCAAGAACTGGCAACACCTTGTACAATTGTTTAGGGTTGTTAGCAGCCCAGTGTTTTTGTGGCTCTAAACGAATTCTTGCTCCATTAGCTCCTCCTCTTCTATCCGATCCACGGTAAGTAGATGCTGAAGCCCATGCAGTAGAAACTAATTCACTAATTGATAAACCTGATTTTGCAATCTCAGCTTTCAATGCTTTTATATCTTTATCATTTACTACTTCGTGATTCAAAGCAGGAATTGGATCTTGCCAGATTAAATCTTCTGTAGGTGCTTCAGGTCCTAAATACGTAGTTTTAGGTCCCATATCACGATGTGTTAATTTGAACCAAGCACGAGCAAATGCATCATTAAATGCTTCTTGATTTTCTAAGAAACGTCTTGAAATTTTTTCATACACTGGATCAAAACGTAAAGATAAATCGGTAGTTAACATATACGGTTTATGCATTTTGTTTTTATCAAACGCATCTGGAATAATTTTGTCATTCGTTTTAGCAATCCACTGTTTAGCACCTGCCGGACTTGTAGTCAATTCCCAATCATATTTAAATAAGAAAGTAAGATAATCGTGACTCCATTTAGCTGGAGTTGATGTCCAAGTAACTTCTAAACCAGAGGTAATGGCATCCGTTCCTTTACCTGATTTATAATCGCTTTTCCAACCAAAACCTTGTTCTTCAATAGTCCCAGCTTCTGGTGCATTCCCCACATGCTTTGCATCTCCAGCACCATGTGTTTTACCTAAAGTATGTCCTCCGGCAATTAATGCCACAGTCTCTTCATCATTCATTCCCATTCTTCCGAATGTTTCTCTAATATCTTTCGCAGCCAAAACTGGGTCAGGATTTCCATTTGGACCTTCTGGATTCACATAAATTAATCCCATTTGCACAGCTGCCAATGGAGATTCCAACTTTCTTCCTTCAGAATAACGCTTGTCATCCAACCATTTTGTTTCAGATCCCCAATACACATTAGATTCTGGCTCCCAAATATCTGCTCTACCTCCAGCAAAACCGAAAGTTTTAAAACCCATAGACTCCAAAGCAACATTACCTGTTAAGATCATCAAATCAGCCCATGAAATTTTGTTTCCATATTTCTGCTTGATCGGCCACAACAAGCGACGTGCTTTATCTAAGTTACCATTATCTGGCCAACTGTTTAATGGCGCAAACCGTTGTTGTCCAGCACGAGACCCACCTCGTCCGTCACCTGAACGGTAAGTTCCTGCACTATGCCAAGCCATACGAATGAACAATCCTCCATAATGACCAAAATCAGCTGGCCACCAATCTTGAGAATCAGTCATTAAATTACGTAGATCATTTTTTAACGCTGCATAATCTAATTTTTTGAACTCCTTGTTGTAATCAAAGTCAGCTCCCATTGGATTAGACATACTCGAATTTTGACGTAATAAGTCCAAATTCAGTTGGTTGGGCCACCATTCTTTGTTTTTATTCAATTGTGCACTCCCCTTTTCAGCAGGGGCACCGTGCGATTTAGAAGTCATTGAACCATGATTCTCATAAGCGCTAGACTCAGAACTGCTTGCCGTCTTTCCTGTTACTGGACATGTAGCTTCTTGAGACATACCCATTGAAGCAACAAAAAAGCTAGCTACTAAAAATACTTTTTTCATAATATAAAATTATTAAAGATTAGATGTTTCAAAATTGCTGTTATTATTTGTTTGAATTACAAGCAGTCCAATGATATTCATTATTTTATCATAAGAAAAACTTATAGAATCGAAATAAAGAATTGTATACTTCAATAATCAAGTTTAGTCACTCTACTCTCAATTAATTTAAAGATACAATTAAATAATTGGTTTTCAAAATTTTAAATACAACATGTGAAATTTATTAAGATTTAATCTAAATAAACTTTGATAATTCAATTGTTGCTTTTATATTTGCATCGTTATTTTTAATTATTCCAAATAAACGATTATGAGAACACTTCTTTACAGTCTAATTTTAGTATTGACAACCTCAATAGGATGTAATGCACAAGAAACAGGCGCTATTGAAGGAAAGATTATTTCAATTGATGGGTATCCACTTTCAGGAGTTTCAATTAAGTTAGGAAAGAGAGCATCAGTCTCTAAAACAGACGCAAATGGCATGTTTCATTTTCAAAACTTTCCGGCTGGTTTACACACTATAACCATTGATGCAGAAGGTTTGAAAAAACAAACCCAAGACATTAAAGTGGTAACTAATGAAACTACTAAAGTCACTTTTACATTAGAGGAACAAATGGAAACATTGAGAGAAATTGTAATCGTAATTAAAGAAAGTCCAAACAAACGAAAAGTAAGTGCTATACGTTCTGGCTTAAAACCCATGGATATTCCTCAAAGCATGCAAACTATAGACAATGAAGTTATTGTGCAACAACAAGCAATTCGATTAAGCGAAGTGATAAAAAATGCAAATGGTGTTTATGTTGGATCTGCTCGTGGTGGTGCACAAGAATCATTTTGGTCTCGAGGTTATGACATGTCAGCCAATAATATGTATAAAAATGGCTTTCGCTACAATGCAGGATCCATTCCTGAAGTGTCTTCTTTGGATAAAGTAGAATTTTTAAAAGGAGGTTCGGCTTTATTATACGGCAATGTGGCTCCAGGTGGCATTTTAAATTTAATTACTAAATCCCCTTCTTTCAAAAAAGGGGGAGAAATTGCCCTACAAACTGGCAGTTATGCGTTTTACAAACCTTCCATTGATTTGTATGGTCCACTGAATAAATCAATCGCTTACCGTTTGAATGCTTCTTATGAAAATTCGGAAAGTTTTAGAGAAGTAGTAAAAAGAGAACGCTATTACATCAATCCATCGTTTTTATTGAATCTAAGTCCTAAAACACAAATTACCCTACAAGGCGATATCATGAATGATAATTGGACTCCCGATTTTGGTACCATACTTATCGGAAAACAAATTTATGATGTGCCTAGAGGAAAGTATTTTGGTGCAGTTTGGTCCAACGGAAATACAAAAACTACTAGTGCTTCTGCCCTATTAAATCATTCTTTTAACAAAAAATGGAAACTCAATTTCAATTCGTCCTACCAAAATTATGATCGTGAATGGAAAGGTACCGAGCGTATACAAATAACCAATCCTAACGGGACTTGGAGTCGTCCGTTAGGCCAATACAAAAACACAGAAGCCATTGTAGGCGAACAAATTAGTTTACAAGGATGTTTTACAATTGGCAAAATAAAACACCAAACTTTTTCTGGAATCGATTATGAAAATTCAGTTGCAACCGCTGATACTTTTGTGTTTTCGCCAATTACCTTTGACACAATCAATGTATTTAGTTTTGATCCAAACAATCAAACAACAAGAGAACCCAATGCAACCAACACCCAAAAAGTAACAACTACTACCAACCGTTTTGGAATTTATGCTCAAGATTTAATTTCGTTTACCGAAAAATTTAAGATTTTGGCTGGAATTCGTTGGTCTTGGCAAGAAGCACAAGCTGCAACACATCAATTAACTGCAAATCCAATCACTGTTTCAAAAGGAATTCAGCTTCAAGACAAAGCGTTTTCGCCAAAAATTGGATTCATCTATCAACCTGATAAAAATTCGTCAGTATTTGCCAGTTATTCCAATTCGTTTACACCAAATACAGGAACAACTGCCGATTTAAAACCAATCGCCGCATCAATTATAGATCAATATGAAATAGGAGTTAAAAAAGATTTTTGGAATGGCATATTGAGTACGAATGTTACCGTTTACCAAATAAACAATAGTACCTTAGCACAAACTGCTGAGTTCAAAGCCGATGGCGTTACTTTAAATACTGATACCACTATCAAAGTATTGAATGGAGAAACAAAAAGTAAAGGAATCGAAATTGACATTAACGCAAAACCAATAGAAGGATTGAATATTGCCGCTGGATACAGCTATAACGACAGCCGATATACTAAAACCAACAAAGTTAACGGAGGTCTCATTGAAGGGGATAGATTGGTTAGAACTCCAGCTAATACTGCTAATTTAAGTTTCTTTTACAACATCCCATCAGGAAAACTAAAAGGGTTTTCTATAGGGGCAATAGGAAACTATATTGGAGATCGTTTTGGAGGATGGAACGATCAATATGTAGTAAATACAAGTGGTGTAATTACCATTAATGATAGAGATTTTCCGATTCAAGGATATACAACTGTAGATGTTTCAGCGGGTTATTCGCATAAAAAATGGAGCATTCTATGTAAACTTTCTAATATTACCAACGAATTGAATTACACGGTTCATGAAAATTATAGTATCAATCCGATAGCTCCGCGCCAAATTATGACCAGTTTAAAATATAAATTCTAATTAAACCTTTCTATATTCCCCATGTCTATACAAATCCAAAAAATATTTGTTTATGAAAAAAATTAATTGGAGAAACTTACACCGAGATCTTGGGTATTTTTATATCGGATTAATTGTATCCTTTGCTTTTTCGGGATTATTAATGAATCACCGTGATGCATGGCATCCTGAAAAATACACTACAGAAATCAAAGCTATTGAAATACAATTACCTGCAGAAAGTGATATTAATGAAAAATATGCTGAGGATTTAGCCAAACAATTAGGCATTGAAGGGAAATTAAAACGCCAAATGGTTAAAAAAGGAGAATTCAGAATGTCTTTTGAAAACCAAGATGTAGAAATTGACTTAAAAACAGGGAAAGGTGAAATCATTTCATTTTTGAAAACGCCTATTATTAGTCAATCTATGAAGTTACATAAGAACACCTCCAATTTTTGGATTTACTATTCGGATATATTTGCCATAAGCTTAATCATAATTGCTTTAACAGGAACAATCATGATTAAAGCGGGTAAGTTCAGTTGGAAACAACGCGGCTGGAAATTAGCCGTTGCCGGAATTATTTTCCCGTTACTTTTCTTGTTTTTATTGGGTTAATTAATTCAAAAAAAAAAATCCCGTTCTAAATTAGAACGGGATTTTTTTTAAAGGAAAGTATTATTTCAATCCTGCTAAACTTTGTTCAATTGTTGCAATTTTTGCCAAAGCATCAGCTTCTTTCTTGCGTTCCATTTCGATTACTTTTTCTGGCGCACCTGCTACAAATTTTTCATTCGACAATTTTCCTTGTACAGATTTCAAGAACCCTCTGGTATAATTTAACTCTTCAGTCAATTTGGCAATTTCTTCTTCTACATTGATATTTCCGGTAATTGGAATAAAATATTCATTCGACTTCACTCGGAAAGACAAAGCACCCTCAACTTTATCAGATACATAATCCAAAGCTGAAATATTTCCTAACTTGCTCACTACAGCATCAAAATAGGTAGAAGACTTGTCGTTATTCACTACTTTCAATTCAATCGAATCTTTAAAAGGAATATTCTTGTCTTTACGAATGGTTCTGATACCTGAAATCACTTCGATCGTGTTATCAAAATCAGCAATCAAACTCGCGTTGAATGGCTTCATTGTAGGCCAAGTCGAAACAATTAACGCTTCTTCTTTAGTTCTTTCATCCAATAACTGCCAAATTTCTTCAGTTAAGAACGGCATAAATGGGTGTAATAATTTCAAGTTGTTTTCCAACATTTCAATGGCTTTCGCCAAAGTCAGACTATCAATAGGTTGTTGGTATCCTGGTTTGATCATTTCTAAAAACCAAGAGCAGAAATCGTCCCAAACCAATTTATAAATACCCATTAAGGCATCTGAAATTCTATATTTTTCAAAATTATCTTCAATGTCTAAAAGCGTTTGTTGCAACTTCGCTTCGTACCATTCAATCGCTACTTTAGAGGATTCTGGTTGCGGAATAGCATCGGATTCTTCCCAACCTTTAATCAATTTAAAGGCATTCCAAATTTTATTGGTAAACGCTTTCCCTTGGTTGCACAATTCTTCGTCAAACATAATGTCGTTTCCTGCCGAAGCACTCAACAACAAACCTACACGAACACCATCGGCACCAAATTTATCTATCAAATCTAAAGGATCAGGAGAATTGCCTAATGATTTAGACATTTTACGTCGTTGTTTGTCACGAACTAAACCGGTTAAATATACATTCGTAAATGGTTTTTTACCGGTGTATTCGTAACCTGCAATAATCATTCGTGCTACCCAGAAAAACAAAATATCCGGACCAGTAACTAAATCATTTGTTGGGTAATAGTAGCTAAAATCTTCGTTTTTGGGATCCATTATTCCTCCAAAAACTGCCATTGGCCACAACCAAGATGAAAACCATGTATCTAAGGCATCTACATCTTGAGTTAAGTTGTCAGTTGTCAGTTGTTGGTTGTTGGTTCTTTGTTTTGCTAGAATCAAAGCGTCTTCAATAGTTTCAGCAACCACAAAATCTTCTTTTCCGGCGCCATAATAATAGGCTGGAATTTGTTGTCCCCACCACAATTGTCGTGAAATATTCCAATCGCGAATATTATTCAACCAATGAGCATAGGTATTGTCAAAACGTTTTGGATGTAATTTAATTTCGCCCTCTTCTAAAACCGCTTTGATGGCTGGTTTTACCAAATCCTCCATTTTTAAGAACCATTGGTCTGACAAACGAGGTTCAATAACGGCTTTAGTACGTTCTGAAGTTCCAACTTTATTCAAGTGGGTTTCCGTTTTAGCCAAGGCACCAACAGTTTCCAATTCTTTAGCAATCGCCTCACGAACCACAAAACGATCTTGTCCTTGGTAATGCAAACCAAAGCTATTTAAAGTCGCATCTTCATTGAAAATATCAATTATTTCTAATTGATGCTTTTCGCCTAAGGTCTTATCGTTCATATCGTGAGCAGGTGTCACTTTCAAACAACCCGTACCAAATTCTACATCTACGTACTCATCTTCTATAATTGGAATCACTCTACCGCAAATAGGTACTATGGCTTTTTTACCTTTCAAATGAGCAAAACGCTCGTCATTCGGGTTAATACAAATTGCAGTATCTCCAAAAATAGTTTCAGGACGTGTCGTTGCTACGGTTAAGAAATCGGTACTGCCTTCAATTTTATAGTTTAGAAAATATAATTTCCCCTGTTGTTCTTCATAAATCACTTCCTCATCAGACAAGGTAGTTTTCGCTTCAGGATCCCAGTTTACCATTCGGTAACCACGGTAAATCATACCTTTGTTGTACAAATCAACAAAAGAACGAATTACAGATGCCGACATATCGGGATCCATGGTAAATTTAGTTCGTTCCCAATCACAAGAAGCTCCTAACTTTTTCAATTGATCTAAAATAACCCCACCATATTTGTCGGTCCATTCCCAAGCGTGTGCTAAAAATTCCTCGCGAGTTAAATCATTTTTATTGATTCCCTCGGCCTTTAATTTAGCAACTACTTTGGCTTCAGTAGCGATTGAAGCATGATCGGTTCCTGGAACCCAACATGCATTTAATCCTTTCAAACGCGCTCTTCGTATCAATACATCTTGAATTGTATTATTCAACATATGTCCCATATGCAATACTCCTGTCACATTTGGTGGCGGAATTACAATTGTATAGGGTGTTCTGTGATCTGGCTCCGAATGAAAATAGTTATTTGTCATCCAGTAGTCATACCATTTTTGTTCAATCGTTTTGGCGTCGAATTGTGCAGGAATTGTCATTGTATAGTAAATTCGTTTAATCGTTACATGGGTTGGAGTATTTTAATTAAAGGACAAACCAATTGTCTATAAAAAAATGTATTCCAAACAAGCAACAAAAGTAAATAATTAAGTACACTATAAAAAGTGAAATAAAAATTTGTATCGTAAATAAAACAAACTAACTTTACTTGACATTAAAATACATTTAAAATGCAAAAAATTATAGCCTTCCTTTTATTCACACTATGTGGCAACATTAGTTTTTCTCAAAGTGCCAAAATTGAATTCATCGCAAAAGATAATACAGTGGATTATGGAAAAGTTACTAAAGCCAATGATTCCGGAATTCGTGTTTTTGAATTTACTAATACTGGGGATGCTCCTTTAATTATAACCAATGTACTTTCAACATGTGGTTGTACAGTTCCAACAAAACCAAACGCGCCAATTCTACCAGGAAAAAAAGGAAAGATTGAAGTAAAATACAATATGGCTTCAGGACCTATTCGAAAAACGATTACGGTTGAATCAAACGCAACCAATTACGAAGGCGGTAGGATTGCACTAAAAATAAAAGGAGAAGTAATAGAATAAAGTATTCTTTATTAATAATTTAAAAAACGCCTTTTGAAATCAAAAGGCGTTTTTTAATATATATTTTAAGCATTTTATATCTTAAAAATATAACATTTTAGCGTGTTTTTATGAGCAATTACTGCGAATAATTCCCGAAACTTAGAAAAAAAAAGTGCAAATTTGCAATTCAAGAGTAAACACATGCCTAAATTATCCACACGAGGAAACTCCATGCCTGAATCGCCAATTAGAAAATTGGCTCCTTTTGCTGATTTAGCGAAAGAAAAAGGTCATAAAGTGTACCATTTAAACATTGGTCAACCCGATATTAAAAGTCCTGAAATTGCCATTAATGCAATTAAAAACATACGGCTAGATATAATAGAATATGGTCCTTCGGCTGGTTACGAAAGTTATAGAAAAAAATTAGCCCAATTCTACACGAAGCAAAACGTAAATGTAAAACCCGAAGATATTTTAATCACTACCGGTGGTTCGGAGGCTTTATTATTTGCTTTAGGGAGTATTATGGACCCGGAAGACGAATTGATTATTCCTGAACCTTTTTATGCTAATTACAGTGCTTTTGCTGCTGAATCTGCTGCTAAAGTAGTTCCAGTTAATTCAGGCTTTGATACCGGATTTGAATTGCCTTCTATTGCTGATTTTGAAAAACTAATTACCCCAAAATCAAAAGCAATTTTGATTTGCAATCCGAATAATCCAACTGGTTATTTGTATTCTGAATCTGAAATTCTTCAATTAGGCGAATTAGCAAAAAAATACGATTTGTTCTTAATTGCCGATGAAGTCTACCGTGAGTTTATTTACGGAGATGATATTCACTATTCGGTTATGAATTTAAAAGAAGTAGAGCAAAATGTCATCATGATTGATTCGGTTTCGAAACGTTACAGTATGTGTGGCGCAAGAATTGGTTGTATGGTAACCAAAAATAAAGATGTTATTGCCGCAGCTATGAAGTTTGCGCAAGCACGCCTTTGCCCTCCAACGATTGCACAAATTGCTTGTGAAGCTGCAATTGATACGCCTCAAAGTTATTTTGACGAAGTGATTTCAGAATACCGAGGAAGAAGAGATACTTTAATTACAGAACTTCAAAAAATTGAAGGTGTGAAAGTAACTACTCCTAAAGCCGCTTTTTATTGCATTGCTGAATTACCAGTTGATAACACTGACGATTTTGCGCAATGGCTTTTAGAAAGTTACAATTTGAATGGAGAAACCGTTATGGTAGCTCCTGCTGGTGGATTTTACTCCACTCCAAGAATGGGATTGAACCAAGTACGTATTGCTTATGTATTGAAAAAAGAAGATTTAGTTCGCGCTGTAGCTGTTTTAAAAGCAGCGATTCCAGTATATAATGCAAGTAAAAAGACGAATTAAAGAAGCTAACTTCAAGTTTAAATATATACTAAAGCAATACTCAAAAAGTATTGCTTTTTGCTTTTTTTACAAACCTTGATTAAATCCAAAAAGGGCTTCCTTTTTTTGCATTTTATTAATTATCTTTACCGCTTGAATTTACATACCCATTATAACAATAGCATAGATGATCAACAACGAAGAATTTCAAGACGAAATAGGAAACAATCATATTAGTACCAATGCGAAAAATCCGCTTAGGGATGATGCTTTTGCTATTGCTGACGAAGAAAAAATTGAACGAATTAAAAAAGATGTCGAAAATATCCTAACCACTTTGGGAATGGATTTGACCGATGATAGCTTAAAAGGTACTCCTAACCGAGTTGCTAAAATGTTTGTAAAAGAGATTTTTGGCGGATTGAATCCTGCCAGAAAACCTAAGGCATCTACCTTTGATAATAACTACAAATACGGTGAAATGCTGGTGGAAAAAAACATTACGGTGTATTCTACCTGCGAACACCACTTACTACCCATTATAGGAAGAGCGCATGTGGCGTACATTTCTAATGGTACTGTGATTGGACTTTCTAAAATGAACCGAATTGTAGAATATTACGCAAAAAGACCACAAGTTCAAGAGCGTTTAACGATGCAAATTGTGCAAGAATTACAAATCGCTTTAGGAACTGATGATGTAGCTTGCGTGATTGATGCCAAACATTTGTGTGTGAATTCTAGAGGAATTGGTGATATTGAAAGTAGCACTGTGACTTCGGAATTTGGAGGAAAATTCAAAGAAGCCCAAACACGAAGAGAATTTTTGGATTACATCAAATTAGAAACGAAATTCTAAATCCCTAGCCCTGATGGAAGCGGCATCCTTTACTGCCGTTTTTTAGCAGGAAAGATAGAGCAAACAGCAGGAATAAGCTCCTAAAATAAAGAACAATGCCATTATATAAAAGTCAACAACTAAAAATATACAATTCTCTTTCGGGAGAAAAAGAAGTCTTTACTCCTATTCATGAAGGGAATGTTGGGATGTATGTTTGCGGACCAACGGTATATAGCAATGTGCATTTAGGGAACTTGAGAACCTTTATGTCGTTTGATGTAATTTTTAGGTATTTCCAACATTTGGATTACAAAGTGCGCTACGTACGTAATATTACCGATGTAGGACATATTGTGGACGATGTGGATGAAGGCGAAGATAAAATTGCTAAAAAAGCACGTTTGGAACAACTTGAACCGATGGAAGTAGTACAACGCTACACGGTCGATTTCCACGAAATCTTGGGAGCATTTAATTTTTTACCTCCAAGTATTGAACCCACAGCTACGGGACATATTATTGAACAAATCGAAATCATCAAGAAAATAATTGAAACCGGAATTGGTTATGAGGCCAATGGATCTGTGTATTTTGATGTAGTAAAATTTAACGAAACCAACCATTACGGGAGATTGAGTGGCAGAAATATTGAAGACATGCTTGCCAATACTCGTGATTTAGATGGTCAATCTGATAAAAGAAATCCGCAAGATTTTGCCTTGTGGAAAAAAGCCGAACCACAACACATTATGCGTTGGCCTTCGCCTTGGAGCGATGGTTTTCCGGGTTGGCATTTAGAATGTACTGCAATGAGTACGAAATATTTGGGTAATCATTTTGATATTCATGGTGGCGGAATGGATTTGAAATTCCCGCATCACGAATGCGAGATTGCACAAAATGAAGCTTGTACAGGACAAACTCCAGTTAATTATTGGCTTCACGCCAATATGTTAACATTGAATGGTAAAAAAATGGCAAAATCGACTGGTAACAATATTTTACCTAGAGAGATTTTGACTGGCGAAAATACTATTTTAAGTAAAGCGTTTTCCGCTTCGGTAACCCGTTTCTTTATGTTGCAAGCGCATTACAGAAGTATTTTGGATTTCTCCGATGATGCTATTGTGGCTGCCGAAAAAGGATATAAACGTTTAATGGAAGCGATGAGTAGTTTGGAATCAATTCCAGCAGCTGCTCAAAGTACGTTGAACATTGCCGAATGGAAACAGTTGTGCTATGATGCTATGAACGATGATTTCAATACACCTATTTTAATTGCGCATTTGTTTGAAGGTGTTCGTTTGGTGAATGTACTTAAAGAAGGTAAAGAAACCTTGACTGCAGATGATTCAAAAATATTTACCAATGCAATGAGTGCGTTTGTATTTGACATTTTAGGTTTGGAAGATGAAAAAGCTAGCGACGGAAATAATGACAAATTAGAAGGTACTGTGAACTTACTTATCGCAATGCGTAAACAAGCTAGAGAGGATAAAAACTTTGCTTTATCGGATCAAATTAGAGACCAATTATTGGCTTTAGGCATTCAATTGAAAGACGGAAAAGAAGGAACAACCTTCAGTTTGTAATAGAATTGTACGAATTGCGACTCATCCAAAAAACACAACTATGGTATCTAAGATTCTCATTTTTCCTTTTTTGATGTTGGTTCGCTTTTACCAAGTGGCTATTTCTCCATTTACTCCAGCTGCTTGCCGATTTGAACCTACCTGCAGTTCTTACATGCTCGAGGCTTTAAAAACACACGGATTATTTAATGGATTATTTTTAGGAATAAAACGGATTTTAAGTTGCCATCCTTGGGGAAGAAGTGGCTATGATCCAGTTCCTCCCAAAAAATGCCAAGACCAATTATAAATTCAATTAAAACTTTATTTTTACACTAAATAAATAAACAAAATGACACCAACTTTATCTCTTGTTTGGAATCCTTCAGAAGGAATAGATTTAGGCTTTTTCATGATTCGCTATTACAGCTTAATGTTTGTAATTGCTTTTGGTTTGGGATGGTATCTTATGAAACATATTTTCGTTCGCGAAGGCGAAACTATTGAAAAATTAGATTCCTTGTTTATTTGGACAGTTCTAGCCACTTTAGCAGGTGCTCGTTTGGGACACGTTTTATTTTACGATTGGGAATATTTCAGAAATAATATATTAGAAATCTTTTTGCCAGTTAAATTCGAACCTAGTTTCCATTTCACTGGATTTACAGGTTTAGCAAGTCACGGCGCTGCGGTTGCAATTATTTTAGCCATGTATTTTTACAGTAAGAAAATTTTACAAAAACCACAATTATGGATATTGGACCGCATAGTTATTCCAGTAGCAAGTGGGGCTATATTTGTTCGAATTGGCAACTTCTTCAATTCGGAGATTATTGGAAAAGAAACCTCTTCTTCTTTTGGAATCAAATTCATACGTGATTATTTTAGTCCAAGAGATGCGGTTAATGCAACTCAAATTTCTGACCAAAAAGAAGCATATGCAGCGATTGCAACCGACCCGAAATTCACGACCCTTTTAGAACAAGTACCGGCTAAACATCCAACACAATTGTATGAAGCTTTCTGTTATGTATTTGTTTTTGCTATTTTGTTTTTCTTGTATTGGAAGACGGAAGCGCGAAAGAAACCAGGCTATTTATTCGGATTGTTTTTGGTGTTATTATTCTCTGTTCGAATTGTAGTAGAATCAGTAAAAGAAAGCCAAGGCGGATTTGAAAGTGCTTTAGGATTATTATCTACTGGACAATGGTTGAGTATTCCATTTATTGTGACTGGTCTTTATTTCGTTTTCACAGCAAAACAGACCAAAGAATAATTTCAATAAATTTTAACCTATAAAAAAAGGCTGTCCAATAACTGGACAGCCTTTTTTATTATTGGATCATAATTATTTAATTGGTAACGATTGAACACCCATAGTATATAAAGTGAAGGCTTGCAAATCAGCTGCTTCTTCAATCGTTTTAGAAACAGGTTTCCCTGCACCATGGCCTGCATTCGTTTCAATACGAATTAAAACTGGATTAGATCCGGCTTGTTTGGCTTGCAACTCTGCTGCAAACTTAAAACTATGCGCTGGCACTACTCTATCGTCATGATCTCCAGTAGTTACTAATGTTGCCGGGTATTTCACTCCTGTTTTAACATTATGTACTGGAGAATAGGCTTTAATATAATCGAACATCGCTTTAGAATCTTCGGCCGTACCATAATCGTAAGCCCATCCTGCACCTGCAGTAAAGGTATGGTAACGCAACATGTCCATAACACCTACAGCCGGCAACGCTACTTTCATTAAATCTGGTCGTTGGTTCATTGTTGCTCCAACTAGTAAGCCTCCGTTAGAACCGCCTTTTATGGCCAAAAAATCAGATGAAGTGTATTTTTGTGTGATTAGGTATTCGGCTGCAGCAATAAAATCGTCAAAAACGTTTTGTTTTTGCATCTTAGTTCCGGCATCGTGCCATTTTTTTCCATACTCTCCACCACCTCTTAAATTGGCTACTGCATAGATTCCGCCCATTTCTAACCAAACCGCATTCGCAATACTAAAGGAAGGCGTTAGGCTAACATTGAATCCACCATAGCCATATAAAATAGTTGGGTTTTTCCCATTTAAAGGAGTTCCTTTTTTATAGGTAATAATCATTGGTATCTTGGTACCGTCTTTAGAAGTATAAAAGACTTGCTTGGAAGTATAATTGTCACTTGCAAAATCCACTTTGGGTTGTACATAAATTGAAGACGTACCATCTAGTGGAGAAAATTGATAGGTCGTACTTGGTGTTACATAATTAGTAAATGAAAAATACACTATTTTGTCTTCGTTTTTTCCACCAAAACCAGTAGCAGTTCCCAAACCTGGCAATTCAATTTCGCGTACTAATTTACCATTGTAATCAAACTGCTTTACTAACGAAACGGCATCTTTCATATAATTGGCAAAAATAAATCCAGCACCAGTTGAAGGTGACAAAACCTGATCCGTTTCGGCGATGCAGTCTTTCCAATTTTCAGCAGTTGGATTTGACACGTCAACAGTAACTATTCGTTTATTGGGAGCTTTAAAATTAGTTACAATAAACAACTTGACACCTTGGTTGTCCAAAACATCTACATCGTATTCAAAACCAGCATGAATTAGTTGAATTGGAGCATTGGATTGGGTTAAGTCTTGGAAATACAATTCATTTCCTGAAGTTGAATTCGCAGCGGAGATAAACAAATAATGATTATCATCTGAAACACTTCCTCTTACATAACGACGTTTTTCTTTATCACCAAAAACCAAAACATCTTCCGATTGATTGGTACCCAATTTATGAAAATACAATTTGTGTTGGTCCGTCTTTGCCGACAATTCACTTCCTTTTGGTTTATCATAACTAGAATAATAAACGCCTTCATTGGCTTTCCATGACAATCCACTGAACTTCACATCGATCAATTTATCGCCAATACTCTGCTTGGTTTCGGCATTAATAAAAATAACTTTTCTCCAATCACTTCCCGCTTCGGATATAGAATACGCACACAAAGTCCCATCTTTAGAAAAACTAACTGCATCTAGAGAAGTCGTGGCGTCTTTTGAAAACGTATTGGGATCCAAAAATATCTCTTCTTTTCCAGAAGCATCTTTACGATATAAAACCGATTGATTTTGCAATCCATTATTTTTATAGTAATAGGTATATTTCCCTTCTTTGAATGGAGCAGATACTTTCTCATAATTCCATAATTTTTGCATGCGCTCTTTGATCGCATTACGAAAAGGAATAGTAGATAGATAACCAAATGTTACTTGATTTTGTTCTTTAACCCATTCAGCAGTTTCAGCAGATCGATCGTCTTCTAACCATCGGTAAGGATCCGAAATTTTAGTTTCAAAATAGGAATCGACTTTATCTGTTTTCTTAGTTTGCGGGTATTTAATCTGGGCGTGACTTACGGATACAATTGTGGAAGATACCAACATAGATAGGAATACTTTTTTCATTGTTTTAGAATTATTTTTATCAAAAATAAACAATTTAAGTAATCAAACACATCGAATAAAAAAAGGATTCAACTTTCGTTGAATCCTTTTAAAAATATAGTCTTTTGAAAATTACGCCTCTTTGTGCTCTTTTTCAATTTGATTTTTATCTGATCTTGAGATAGTATCTACTAAAACAGGAGTTGCAATGAATAATGATGAATAAGTACCTACAACGATACCTACTAACATTGCAAAGATAAATCCTCTGATTGATTCACCACCAAAAATAAACATGGTCAATAAAACAATAATCATCATTAAAGAAGTATTTAATGTTCTAGATAATGTTGTATTAATAGATGCATTTACAATTTCTTCAAAAGTCCCTTTACGTTTACCCATAATGAACTCTCTAATTCTATCAAATACAATTACAGTATCGTTCATTGAGTATCCAATTACAGTTAAGATAGCTGCAATAAAGTGTTGATCCATTTCCATGTGGAATGGCATGAATTTATAACACAATGAATAAATTCCTAATACAAATATTACGTCATGCGCCACCGCAGCAATCGCTCCTAATGAATACTGCCATTTACGGAAAGAGATCATTAAGTACAAGAAGATAACTGCCATTGCACCTAAAACAGCCCAGTATGAGTTCGTTTTAATATCTTCAGAGATAGAAGCACCTACTTTAGACGCTTGTAAAACTCCTACTTTTTTACCATCATATGAATTGATGAATTGCTCGTAAGTTGTAGCTGAATAATATTTTTTTAATGCATTAAATAATTTCTCATTTACTTCTTTATCAATATCAAGACCTTCTTCGGTAATTTTATATTTTGTAGTAATTTTCAATTGATTGTCAGAACCAAATACTTTTGCTTCAACTGGTGTACCAAACTCTTTAGACAATTCTTCTGAAACTACAGAAGCATCAATTGCTTTTTCAAATTTCACTTGAAAAGTTCTACCTCCAACAAAATCTACACCTTGGTCTAATCCATTTACAAAGAAAATAGAAACTAAACTCACTACTACAACTATTGAAGAAAAGATGTAAGTGATTGTTTTAATCTTGATGAAATCAAAATGGAAATTGGTAAACCAATTTTTAGTTATAGAAGTAGAGAAAGTCAAGTTACTATTGTTAGCAATATCTCTATCGATAAATATTCTTGCGATAAAAATTGAAGTAAACAATGAAGTTACAATACCAATTAATAATGTTAAGGCAAAACCTTTAATCAATCCCGTTCCAAAAGTAAACAAGATAGCTCCAGTTAAAATATGCGTAACGTTAGCATCGATAATAGAACGCATTGCACCTTTCCAACCGTAAGAAGCGATTACAGTATCAGGTAATGATTTACCTTCACGTAATTCTTCTTTTGCTCTTTCATATATAATAATGTTCGCATCTACCGCAGTACCTAATGTTAATACGATACCTGCAATACCTGGCAATGTTAAAACAAAACCAAAACTTGCCATAATTCCAAATAAGAATAGTAAGTTCAATAATAAGGCAAGATTAGCATACCAACCTGCTTTACCATAATAGAATACCATCCATAAACAAACTAACAAGAATCCTACTACAGATGATATTGTACCTGCATCAATTGCCGCTTGACCTAAAGAAGGTCCAACTACTTCTGATTGAATAATATCAGCAGAAGCTGGTAATTTACCTGCCTTTAATACGTTAGCTAAATCTTTAGTTTCAGTCACATCAAAGTCACCTGAAATCTCTGATCTACCTCCTGCAATTGGTCCACTTGATACACCTGGTGCAGAATACACTACATTATCTAAAACAATAGCAATATTACTTTTTTGAGTGTAAGCTTTTCCTGTTAATTCTTCCCATGCTTTCGCTCCTTTACCATTCATTTGCATAGAAACGGCTGGTTTTCCTAATTGATCAAATGTATCACTTGCATCAGTTACAACACCACCACTCATAGCAGCTACATTGTCTCTGTTTCCTTTTAAAGCATACAATTCAACAGCATCAATTTCTTTTGCTTTAGCATCTTTAATTTTAGTTGGTTTTCCCCAAACAAATTTAGCATAACGTTGATCTCCAGCTAACAAAACACGGATATCAGCTCTTCTTAAATACTCACCTACTACAGCTGTATCTTTTGGAGCAAACAAACCTAACACAGGTCCGCCACCTTGAGCAATAATTTTATCAAATAATGGGTTGTTACCTTTTTTAGCAGCTGCAGTATCTTTAGTATCAGCTAATAAAGCACTTAAAGAATCCTTAACTACTTTTTTAGGTGCTACATTTTTGATTTCTGTTTTCTTTAATGACTCATTTGCAGCCATTAAGAAATTACCCATTTCCTCTATTTTATAAGTTTCCCAGAACTCTAACTGAGCAGTACTTTGCAATAATTTTTTAATTCTATCAACATCCTTAGCACCTGGAAGTTCAACAAGAATCCTTCCTGATTCCCCTAATTTTTGAATATTTGGTTGTGTAACACCAAATTTATCGATACGTTTTCTTAAAACTCCAAAAGCACTTTCAACGGACTCGTTTACTTTTCTCTTGATAACTTTTTGAACTTGTGCATCCGTCATTTGAAAATCGACACCACCTTCTCCTTGTAAACTTCTGTTTGCAAAAATATCAGGCGAAGCTAATTTTACAGTTCCTTTTGAATTCGCTTCAAAAGCTTCAAAGAAAGCATCAATATAGGTTTGATTTCCTTTCTGATTGGCAGTTGCATCAGCTAAAGACTTGTTAAAAACTGGGTTTTTAGAATTGTTAGACAATCCTTTCAAGATGTCTTTCACAGAAACTTGAAGAATTACGTTGATTCCTCCTTCTAAGTCAAGACCTTTATTGATTTGTTTGTCTTTTACTTCGTTGAAAGTAAAATCAGAAAAACCAAGGTTAAAGACTTTCTCTTTACCTATAGAATCTAAATATTTTAATTCTTTTTCAGGATTACCTCCTGCAAAAGCTTTAGCATCACTTGTTACTTTATTAGCTACGAAAGTGAAAGAAAGTTGGTAAATACTTACCAATGCAAATAGAATTGCGAAAAATTTAATGAGGCCTTTATTCTGCAT
>JBJOFE010000007.1:0-100065 GCA_046048915.1 Bacteroidota bacterium
TTATAGAATTCGCAATAATTTCAATTATTTTTTCTTTTTGCTGATTAAAATTCATTGTTTTAGCAATGTATTTAATTAAAATTTATAAAATATGTTTTTTTAATGATTTTTTTTTGTCAATACACTATTTTAATAAGCTTTTTTTTGTGAAATTAATTTATTATCGAAAACGTTTTCGACTCTCCGAAAACGATATAGTTTACTTTTTCTTAAAATTATCACAAAATTAGTATTATGTTTGGAGCAATATTTAAAACAAACCATTTATTAACCAACTTATTTATTACGTATGAAAAATAGTCTACTTAAAGGCTTGATGGTTTTTCTAACCATGCTATGTACAAGTTTGACATATTCGCAAGATGTGTCAGGTACCGTATCCGATGCTAGCGGACCTCTTCCAGGGGTTTCTGTTTTAGTTAAAGGAACAAAAAATGGAGCACAAACTGATTTTGATGGTAAATTTACTATCAAAAACGTAGGCTCAAATGCAGTTTTAGTTTTTAGTTACATTGGTCTTAAAACACAAGAAGTAAGTGTAGCTGGTAAAAGTAACCTTAAAGTTACTTTAAAAGAAGATTCAGCAGAATTAAAAGAAGTAGTCGTAATCGGTTACGGTTCTGTGAAGAAAAAAGATGCTACTGGAGCAGTAGATCAATTGAGCTCTAAAAGCTTTGACAATGTAGGTGCACCTAACCCTGCTGATTTATTAAGAGGGAAAGTTTCAGGGGTTCAAGTAACTTCTTCAAGTGGTGAGCCTGGAGCTGGAGCTAGCATCAGAATCCGTGGTAATTCATCTATTCGTTCTGGTAACGGACCGCTTATCGTTATTGATGGTGTGCCTTTGGACGGAGGTGATGTATCTACTGGAAGTGATATTGGTTTAGGTAGTTCTTCTGCAAGAAACCCATTGAATTTCATCAACCAAAATGATATTGAAAGTATGACAATTCTTAAAGATGCGTCTTCTACTGCTATTTATGGTTCACGTGGAGCAAATGGTGTTGTGGTTATTACTACTAAAAAATCTAAATCTAAAGAGCCTCAGTTAACGTATTCAAATTCGTTTACTTTCAGTTCTTTAGCTAGTAATTTAGAATTAATGTCTGCTAATGAATTTGTTGCATACGGAGGAAAAGATAATGGTTCAAGATCATACAATTGGCAAGATGCAATCATGAGAGATGCATTTTCTACAAATCATGATGTTTCTTTTACTAAGTCTACAGAAAATTCATCGACTCGTTTATCTATCGGTGCATCTAATACTGAGGGTGTTGTAAAAAATACAGGTTTAGATAAGTATACTATAGCTTTCAATAATTCAAATGACTTTTTTGGAGGTGCATTGAAAGTTGATACAAAATTTAACTACTCTAACTTGAGAGATGAGGCAACTTTAATCTCTAACAATGCTGGTTACGTAGGGAATTTAATTGGTACCGCTTTATATTGGAATCCAACAGATAAATTATATAATGCCGATGGCACTTACAATGTTAGACCAAATGGATCTACAACTGATAGTGAAACATTCCTTAATCCTGTTAAATTGTTAAATTCTTACAGAGATTATACTAACACAAATAAATTGTTAGCTAGTATTAAATCTACATTGAAAATCAATGATAATTTAAATTATCAATTTTTATTTGGAACTGAGTCTTCTAATTCATCTAGAAAATATCAGTTAGATCCTAGTATGAAAATTGAAAATGTTGCAAGAGCTGAAGGTAAATTTGGACAAGCTGGAATTAATCAGTTAGAAAGATTTAATAAAACTTTTGAGCATACATTAAATTATAATAAAACAATCAGTGATAATTTCCAATTTGATGCTTTATTAGGATATTCTTATTACTCTTACGAAGTAAATGGAAATTCAATTACTGCTAAAGGATTTAATCCTAACCAAACAAATTTAATAGATAATATCGAAGGTGGTTTGCAAAATCAATTTCGTTCATCATCTTTTAGAAATAAATCTGAATTACAATCATATTTTGGTAGAGTAAATGCTACTTTATACAAAAAATTATTAGTAACAGCTACTTTAAGATCTGATGGATCTACTAAGTTGGGTGTTAATAACAAATATGATTATTTCCCATCTATTGGTCTAGGATACAAAGTGTTTGAAGATAAAGCTGGTTTAGTAAATAGCTTGAAATTAAGAGCTAACTATGGTATTACTGGTAACCAAGAGTTCGCTCCGAATTCTGCTGTTTCTAGAGCTTCATTTGGTGGAGGTGACGGTAGTTCTATTGTTGATTCAAATGCTAATGAAAACTTAAAGTGGGAAACAACTACTTCATCAGGAGCAGGTTTTGATTTCGCTTTATTGAAAAATAGATTAACGGGGTCAGTTGATTACTTCCAAAGAGATACTGAGAATTTAATTTTCCCTGTACCATCTTCTGCTTCTCAGCCAGGACCACCATCTCCTCGTTTTGTTAATTTACCAGGAAACTTAATCAATAAAGGTTTTGAGGTAAGTGCTAACTACAAAATTATTGATTCTGATAAATTAACTTGGGATATTGCTGCAAATGCATCTTTCATTTCAAATAAAATAGAGAATTTTGGAGATGTATTTATCCAAGCTGGAGAATTGAATGGTCAAGGTTTAACAGGAGCTTATGCTCAGATTGTTGCTAATAACCAACCAATCTATAGCTACTATATGTATGATTTTAGAGGATATGACGCTAATGGTGCTTCTTTATATGCTGATGCATCTGGTTCGGATGTTGGATTAGGTTTAGCTGCTAAAAAAATTGTTGGAAAACAAGGATTACCTAAAATGAATTTAGGTTTCTCTACTAATGTTACCTACAAAAATTTTGATGCTGCTGTATCTTTCTATGGTGCTTTTGGTCATTATTTATATAATAATACTTCAAATGCATATTTCTTTAAAAGTGCATTCAACGGTGGAAGAAACGTGCCTGCAAGTGTTGCAACATCAACTCAAGCTGCATCAGATCCAAACTCACCTTCTACTAAATATCTTGAAAAAGGAGATTTCTTAAGAATGGGTAACTTAACTGTAGGTTACACTTTCACAGGAGCTTCATTAGAGAAATTGAAAATCAAATCAGCTCGTTTCTTTATAAATGGACAAAACTTATTGTTATTTACTAACTATTCTGGTTTTGATCCTGAGGTGAACACAGATAAATCACTTAATGGTGTGCCATCTGCGGGTATCGATTATTTATCTTACCCACGTTCAAAAGCATTTGCTTTAGGTCTTAATGTAACTTTTTAATACTAATATCAATGAAAAGAAATAATATAATTAAAGGTTTTCTATACTTAGGTATAGTTTCTCTTAGTATTGGTTGTACAAATCTAGACGAAGAAATTTTAGATGGTATAGCTACTAATACATCTGCTGGTGGAACTATCGATGCTGCAGGTACTTTACAATCCGCTTACGAAGGCTTGAGAGACTTCAATGGTCAAGGAGGTGTGTATGCGATGGATGAGATGTCTACAGATGCTATGGTTGGTCCTACACGTGGTGGAGACTGGGATGATAATGGGTCATGGAGACAACTACATAATCATACTTGGGGTGCTGATCACGTTGAAGTAAGAAATGCATTTAACTCTTTGTTGTCAAATGTTTACAAATGTAATTTGGTAATTGAAAACGGAGGTAATGCAGCTCAAATTGTTCAAGCTCGTTTCTTACGTGCTTGGTACTATTATAACGTAGTTGATTTGTTTGGACAGGCTCCATACAGAAAACCAGGTACTCCACTTACTGACGAACCAGATGTTTGGACTCGTGCTGAGGCTACTCAGTTTGTAATTTCTGAATTGGAGGCAATTGCAAGTTCGTTGCCAACAAGAACACCTGAAGATGCAAGTATTGCTAACAAAGATGCTGCTCATTTCTTATTAGCTAAAATTTATTTGAATAAAGCTGTATTTACTGCCGCTAACGCAGCAGGACCTTACACTTTTGACGCAGCTGATATGACAAAAGTAGTACAACATGTTGATGCTATTACTAATACTTTATCTACTGCAGGTGATGGATATTGGAATAACTTCCAGCCGAATAATAATACTTCTGAAGAGATTATCTTCTCATCTAAAAATAGATTAGGTAAATCTGATGGAGGTATGCAATCTAAATGGAGAATGTGTGCTCACTACAATCAAACTCCAGGAGGTTGGAATGGTTTCTCTACGCTTGGAGAATATTACGATAGATTTGTTCCAACAGATAAGCGTATTAACTTCTCTAATGCATTATTAGTTGAAAAAATGGGTAATCAAGCTGGTTTCCAAGTTGGTCAACAATATGAGCCGGGAGGAGTTAAAAAACTTAAAGACAGAAATGGAAATGATTTATCATTTACCAAAGATGTAACTTTAGTTATTTCAGGAAATGCTATTGAATTTGCAGGAATTCGTGGATTGAAATATATTCCTGACTTTAATAATATTGAACAACCTGATAATGATTTGATCTTAATGCGTTATTCAGATGCTTTATTAATGAAAGCTGAAGCAATTGCAAGAGGTGGTGCTGCTGGATCTGGAATCAGTCCTGCTACAATTATGACTAATCTTGCTGCTAGAGCTGGTGTTACAGCTGCTGCAACAACTTTAGAAGGTATTTATGCAGAAAGAGGTAGAGAGTTATGGTGGGAAGGATGGAGAAGAAACGATGCTATTCGTTTTGGAAAATTCTTAGCAGCTAGACAGTTAAAACCTTCAGTTTCTGATAAAAGATTTGTTTTGTATCCAATACCTGCGGATGCATTGTTTAATTCTAAATTGAAACAAAATCCTGGATACTAATTATTCTTGATTTTTGATTACAATAGATAAGGAGGGCAATTGCCCTCCTTATTTTTTTTAAGAGCCTCCACGAGCTCTTTTTTTTGTCAATAACCTCTTGTAAACACAACAATTTTAAGCGATTTTAAATTTTTTTATATACTACTTTTTCCATAAATTGCTGCCTCTTATTGTTTTAAAATTAATCTGCAATTAACTATGTTGTATCGCCTTATTTTTTTTATTTTTTTATCTGTTTTAGCGAGTTGTTCTAAAGGTAAATCGGATACTCTTTTTACCCAGTTAGATTCTTCAGAAACAGGTATTGATTTTATGAATGAAGTCAAAAACGGTAAGAATATGAACATATTTAAATACCGAAATTTTTATAATGGCGGTGGAGTAGCTATTGGTGATATCAACAATGATGGTTTAGCAGATGTATTTTTAATTTCCAATCAAGGGGCTAATAAATTGTATGTGAACAAAGGGGATTTTAAGTTTGAAGATATTTCAGTAAAATCTGGTGTTCAAGGAAAAAAAGCATGGTCTACAGGTGTGGTAATGGTAGATATTAATGGTGATGGGTATTTAGATATATATGTATTGGATGCGGGAAGTAATATTGATGCTATACGAAAAAGTCAACTGTACATTAATAATGGTAATAGTACATTCACCGAAAAAGCTGCAGAATATAATTTAGCAGATACAGGAATTACAACACACGCTGCTTTTTTTGATTATGACAAAGATGGCGATTTAGATTGTTATATTCTGAATAACAGTTTTCTTCCTGTTAGCTCATTAAACTATTCCAATAAAAGAGAATTGCGTGATAAAGATTGGGAAGTAGCTGAAATTTTAAAAGGAGGTGGTGATAAGTTGTTGCGTAACGATGATGGAAAATTTGTGGATGTAAGTGAAGCGTCTGGAATTTATGGAAGTTTGATTGGTTTTGGTTTGGGAGTTACTGTTGGCGATGTGAATGGTGATTTGTATCCGGATATATATGTTTCTAATGATTTTTATGAAAGGGATTATTTGTATATTAATAATAAAAATGGGACTTTTTCTGAGCAAATTCAAACTTGGGCTACTCATATAAGTCAAGCTTCTATGGGTGCTGACCTAGCTGACATCAATAATGATGGTAAGGCGGATATTTTTACAACCGACATGTTGCCTGAGGGTGATGAACGTTTAAAAACTACCACAAGTTTTGACAATTACGATTTGTTAACTCGCAAATTGAGCATGGATTTTTTCAATCAATACATGTCTAATGCATTGCACATTAATGACGGTGCTCATTTTACAGAAATCGCAAATTTTGCTGGGGTTTCTAAAACTGATTGGAGTTGGGGTGCCTTAATTTTCGATATGGACAATGACGGTTTTAAAGATATTTATGTTTGCAATGGTATATATCACGATTTGACTAACCAAGATTTTATGGACTTTTTTGCCAATGAATTAATGCAAAAAATGGTAATTACAGGGCAAAAAGAGGATATAGAAACAATAATTGCTAAAATGCCAAGTACACCCATACCCAATTATGCTTTCAAAAATAATAGTAATTTAACATTTACTAATTCTGCAACTAATTGGGGATTGGATATACCAAGTTTTTCAAATGGTGCAGCCTATGGCGATCTGGATAATGATGGAGATCTCGATTTGGTAGTTAATAATGTCAATATGGAATCATTTGTTTTCCGAAATAATTCAGAAAAAAATAAAGCAAATCACTTTGTTAAAGTTAAGCTTACAGGAGATCTCAAAAATAAATTTGCTGTTGGAAGTATTGTTGAGTTATATTCAGGAAAAGAAATAATTCGTCAAGAGTTAATTCCTTCTAGAGGTTTCCAATCTTCTATAGATTATGTAATGACATTTGGTGTTGGAACAAAAAAAATAGATTCCTTACAAGTGATTTGGCCTAATGGCAAAACACAAACTGTTAAAAAAGTAGCTTTAAACACTACAATTAATTTGTCGATTGCAAAAGCTACATCTGATTATGTATATAAAACGGCTGCAACAAAACCACTTCTAAAAGAAGTTAATTCAAATTGGGTGGCGCATAAAGAAAATGATTTCATAGATTTTGATTACGAAGGATTGATTTCAAAAATGCTTTCCCAAGAAGGTCCTTCTTTAGCAGTTGGAGATATAAATGGCGATGGTAATGAGGATGTTTTTATTGGTGGAGCTAAAGGACAAGCAGGGAAAATATACAGTAATAAAGGGACTAATTTTAGCACCACTAAACAAGTTGCTTTGGATGCTGATGCTAATTTTGAAGACACTGCTGCTTGTTTTCTTGATGCAGATTCAGATGGGGATTTAGATTTGGTTGTAGGTTCTGGAGGTAATGAAAGAACCAGCCCTGAAAATTTTAAAAATCGTTTGTACTTGAATAATGGAAAAGGAATTTTTATAAAATCCAATACGTTTATTCCTTCATTAAGTAATAATGTTTCTGTTGTAGCACCCTATGATTTTGATCAAGATGGCGACGTGGATATTTTCATAGGTAGTAGAAGTATTCCAGGAGTGTATGGAATTGATCCAAAACATTTGCTATTAGAAAACGATGGCAAAGGAAATTTCACAAACGTAATTGATAAGAAAGCCTTCAAGCTAAATGCTTCAGGAATGATAACAGATGCAGTTTGGGAAGATATTGATAGCGATGGTAAGAAAGATCTAATTGTTGTTGGTGACTGGATGGCGCCTCAAATATTCAAAAATACTGGAAGACGGTTAGCTGTTTTTAAATCCAATTTGACTGAATACAGTGGTTTTTGGAATTCAGTACAATGTGTTGATTTAAATAAGGATGGTAAAAAAGATTTAATTCTAGGTAATAAAGGTTCTAATACACCATACAAAGCAACTGCTAAAAATCCGATGCGTTTGTTTACCAATGATTTTGACAGTAATGGAACAATCGAACAAATTACAACACGAACAATTGATGGAAAAGACATGCCTATTAATTTAAAGCAAGAATTGGCAAAACAAATTCCGTCAATCAAAAAGAAAAATTTAAGTTATGGCGATTATGCTAAGAAATCCATTCAAGAGATTTTCGTGTCAGAAGTAATTACTAATTCCTTACAAAAAACAGCAGTACTACAAGAAAGTATCATTGCTATAAACAATGGAAATGGAAAATTTGTAATTCAAATAATGCCTCAAGAAGTGCAATTGTCAACTGTGAATACTGCTTGTGTTTTGGATGTAAATAATGATGGAAATTTAGACATTATTCTTGGTGGAAATCAATACGAATTTAAACCTCAATTTGGACGTTTGGACGCCAGTCACGGAACAGTATTACTAGGCAATAAAAAAGGGAAGTTCAGTTTGGTAACGTATCCAAGATCCGGTCTTTTCATAACAGGTGAAGTACAAAAAATGAAAACAATCAGGACTAAAAACAAAATAGCTTCATTTATTGCTGTAGTGAACAATGCATCACCTAAATTGTTTACGATCAATGAATAATTTTATTACAATAGCACTATCAGCATTAGTAATTGTTGGCTGTTCCAAAAAAGAAAATCAACTGTTTGACAAATTGTCTCCAGAGGAAAGTAAGGTGACTTTTGTAAATCAATTAGATGAATCCAAAAACATTTCGATTTTAGATTATCTCTATTATTACAATGGTGGTGGAGTAGCACTAGGCGATATTAATAATGATGGTTTAGTAGATATTTATTTTACTTCTAACCAAGGAAAAAATAAATTGTATCTGAATAAAGGTGCAAATAAATTTGAAGATATTTCTGCAAAAGCTGGTATTGAAGGCGAAAGCGATTGGAATACAGGTTCCATTATGGCAGATGTTAACGGCGATGGTTATTTGGACATTTATGTATGTGCCGTTGTGGGAATACATGGATTTGAAGGTCACAACGAGTTATACATCAACAATAAAGACAACACATTTACTGAAAGTGCAGCTGAATATGGTTTGGACTTAGACAATTTTAGTACATCAGCAGCATTTTTAGATTACGATAATGACGGTGATTTGGATATGTATTTATTGAATCATGCGGTACATTCAGAAGCATCTTATGGTAAAGCTGATATTAGAAATAAAAGAAGCTATGAAACGGGTGATAAATTATTTCGAAACGACAATGGTCATTTTGTCGATGTGAGTGAAAAAGCTGGAATTTTCGGGGGAGCCAATGGGTATGGATTGGGAATTGCTGTATCCGATTTTAATCTAGATGGTAATCCGGATATTTATATTTGTAATGATTTCCATGAAGACGATTATTACTACTTGAATAATGGCAACGGTACTTTTACCGAAAGTATTAAAAATTATTTTGGGCATACCAGTCGTTTTTCAATGGGTATAGATGTTGCCGACATCAATCACGATGGTTTTCCTGACTTGATGACTTTAGACATGCTGCCTGAAGACGAAACGGCTTTAAAAGCATCTGCTGGAGATGATAATCCGCAAATGTTAAAATACCGTACTGAAAAGTTAGGGTACCACTATCAGTACACTCGAAATATGTTGCAAATCAATCAAGGTGGAAAACATTTTACCGAGACAGCTTTACTAAGTGGAGTAGCAGCAACAGATTGGAGTTGGAGTACTTTATTTGCTGATTATGATCAAGATGGTGAACAAGATATTTTTGTTTGCAACGGAATTCCAAAACGACCTAACGATTTAGATTACATAAAATACTATTCCAATTCGAACATTAAAACCAAGTTGAATTCGACAAAACTTATAGACAGAGAAGCTTTGAAGAAAATGCCTTCGGCAAATGTACCCAACTATGTATTTCAAGGGTCTAAAGATTTACAGTTTAAAAACCGTTCTAATGACTGGATAGAAAATGATTCTATTATTTCTAATGGTGGCGCCTATGCTGATTTAGATAATGATGGGGATTTAGATGTAGTGACTAATAATTTGAATAGTGTTGCTTCTATTTACATCAATAAAACAAATGACAAAGCAAATTACTTAAAATTAAAACTGCAGTTTGGTGGCAGTAATACTTTTGGAGTTGGTGCCAAAGTAATTTCTTATGTCAAAGGGCAAAAACAATTTAAAGACATCCAAACAACACGTGGTTTTCAATCAAGTTCAGAACCAATAGTACATTTTGGTTATGGAAAAATCGCCCAGGTTGATTCGGTTCAAATTATTTGGCCAGATAAAACATACCAAACAATCAAAAAGATTACAACTAATCAAACACTTACGGTTCAACCTAATAAGATTAGAAAGTCATTTAATTACGCCAAATTACATCCAGGAATTTTGCCCATTTTCAAAAAGTCTACAACGAACATAGGTATTGATTTTACCCATCAAGAAAATGATTTTGTTGATTTTACTGCGCAAAAGTTAATTCCATATCAGCGCTCAGATCGAGGTCCTGCCACAGTAGTTGGTGATTTAAATAACGATGGGAAAAAAGATATTTTCTTTGGTGGTGCACAAGGAAAACAAGCGGCAATTTATTTTCAAAATAGAAATGGATTTACGAAGAAAATTTTTCCAACTATTGTTGCTGATTCAATTTATGAAGATGCTTCAGCAGTAATTGGTGATTTCAATGGGGATCGCCAAAACGATTTGATAGTTGCTTCGGGTAGTGGTCAATTTGCGGCTGATTTAGTACATCGTTTGTATGTAGGAGCTACATTAACCAAAAGTATTTTTCCTGATACAAATGCGATGAATGCATCGGTAATTAAGACGCTGGATTATGATCAAGACGGTGATTTGGATTTGTTTATTGGTAATAATTCTAAGTACAATAGTTTTGGTAAAATGCCGGATTGTTATTTATTAAATAATAACAAAGGTGTTTTTACTATTACACAAGCAAAAACTTTTTCTGGGATTGGAATGGTTACAGATGCCCTAGTTTCTGATTTTAATAAGGATGGAAATTTAGATTTGATTGTTGTTGGTGAATGGATGAAGCCAAAATTCTTCGCTAATACTAAGGGCAACTTTAAAGAAGTTACAGAAAGTCTATTGCCAGGAAATCAAAATGGTTTATGGCAGTCTATAATTTCATTTGATATAGATCATGATGGGGATCAGGATTATCTATTGGGGAACTGGGGAATGAATTCCAAATTCAAATCTTCAAAAGAGTTTCCTATGAAAATGTACTATGATGATTTTGATGCCAATGGAACATTTGAAACGATTGTGACAATAGAAAAGAAGGGAGGCTATTATCCAACTTTGGGACTTGACGAACTAGTTGAAGAATTTAGTGGTATGTTGAAGAAAAAATTCAATAACTACAAATCTTTTGCTGGAAAAAAAGTTGAAGAAATTTTTGATATGTCTATGTTAGAAAAAGCAGCTTTATATGAAGTGCATAATTTAAAATCAGGTTATTTGAGAAACGACAAAGGAAAATTTATTTTTGTTCCTTTTTCAAATAAGATGCAAGTTGGACCAATTACTAGTTTTGCAAAATTAGATTTTGATGGCGATGGAAAAGAAGAAGTTTTTGCGGCAGGAAATTATTTTGGAGTTACGCCCTACCATAGTCGTTTTGATGGATTTTCGGGTGCCTTGATTAAAAATCAAAAAACGATCTATTTGGGGAACCAAATTGGAATAGATTTGTCTCAAAAAGCAGTAAGACATTTAGATGTTATTCCGTTTAATGGAAAAAAATATCTTTTGGTGACCATCAATAACAAAAAAGCGGAAGTATATGAGCTTCCAATGAACAAAAATTAAATTATAAAAAATGAAAACTAAAATTTCTCTTTTAGGATTACTATTAGTTCTTTTTAGCTCTTGTAAAAAAGACCAACCGATTGTAGTAACGACAGATGATTATTGTGCAGCAGTTGATACCGTAACCGGAATCATGGTTCATGATATTTTTTCACCACCTGTTGCAAGTAGAATTTATGTCTATCCTAATGTGGCTGCTTACGAGATTATTGCGCAAAACAGTTCAAAGTACGAAAGTCTTCAGGGTCAATTAAAAGGATTGGATTCTATTCCTGTATTAGAGGCTAAAAGTGGTGTGAATCAGAAACTAGCTGCGCTAATTGCACATATGGAAGTTAGTAAACAATTGATTTTTTCGGAAGAAGCATTAGAGAAGTATAGAGATAGTTTGTACGAAAAGTGGGGATCTGAAAACTCAAAAGAATTTGAGGTTTCTAAAGAGTACGCCCTAAAAGTAGTCGATAGAATTAAAATTTGGATGGGAAAAGACAATTACAAACAAACCAGAACTTTCCCCAAATATTCAGTTCATACAGATCAACCAGGAAGATGGCAACCTACTCCGCCGGCGTATATGGATGGTGTAGAGCCGCATTGGGGAGAAATTAGGACTTTAGTGATGGATTCGGCTTCTCAGTTTAAACCAAAAGCACCACATCCATTTTCTATCGAAAAAAACTCGCTATTTTATAAAGAAGCAAAAGAAACTTATGATGTTGGTAACAAAATGGCAAAGGAATTACTTGCAATTGAAAATGCAAAAACGAATATAGTTCCAGAAGAATCAGCAATTGCCACATTTTGGGATTGCAATCCATATGCTACCGTTACCCAAGGTCATATGATGTTTGCAAAAAAGAAAAACACCCCCGATGCGCACTGGATTAATATTGCAAAAATTGCATTAAAGAAAACAAAATCAGATTTTGAAACCACTGTTTTTACATTTACCAAAACGTCTATTGGAATTTTTGAAAGTTTTATTAGTTGTTGGCATGAAAAATACAGAACCAATGTGATTCGCCCAGAAACCTATATTAATTTATATATTGACGAAGATTGGAAGCCGCAATTACAAACACCTCCATTCCCAGAATATACTAGTGGACATTCTGTAGTATCATCTTGTTCTGCAGTAATTTTAACCGAAATTTTCGGAGATAACTTTGGTTATACGGATGATTCTGAAATTCCATTTGGGTTGCCAAAAAGAAATTTCAAATCTTTCAAACAAGCAGCATCAGAGGCTTCAATGAGTAGACTGTATGGTGGTATTCACTATCGTGCAGCTATTGAAAACGGTGTTGTTCAAGGAACAAATTTGGGGAATTATATAAATAAAGAAATCAGTTTTTTTAAATCAAAATAAAACATACTATTAATAATGAACACTAAAATTAAAGGATCTATTATTTTCATTTTAATCGCTTTTATTGCTTGGTATTTTTTACTAAAGCAGTCTGATTATACGATTCGCTTTGAAGCTAAAGCGGCAACGGGAACAATTTTTCAGGGAATTCAAGAATGGTCTGCTGCAAAGACAAAATCCAATACAGATAATTTTACTACTGTAGAAAAAAGAAATTTTGATTTTATTAAACAAGAACTTAATAAAGGGGATGAAAATTTGGTTTATTCTTGGACGATTACCCCATTGAATGATTCTATTACTTCAATTGTAGTTGATATAAAAGATCAAAATCACAGTTGGTACAATAAGCTTACAGCTCCATTCATCAAAACTACTTTCCGTGAAAAACAAATTGCACGTGTAAAAGATTTTAAAGCGGGACTAGAAGAACATTTACAAGCGTTTAAGGTGCAAATAGATGGAGAAGGTGAATCAACAGCTGCTTATGTTGCATACATTAGTTTAACTAGTGTAATGCAAGAAAAAGCACAAACAATGATTGCTAATGATGCTGTTATTACAGGTTATTTGTTTAAAAATAATATTAAAATTATTGGAAAACCTTTTGTAGAAGTAACTCATTGGGATAAAGACAAAGAATTACTAGAATTCAATTATTGTTTTCCAATTCCTAAAGACGCCAAATTTGTTATTAATCCAAAGGTGAAATTTAAAAATATCCCTGTTGTTAAAGGATTAAAAGCTACTTATTTTGGAAATTTTAGAACTTCAGATAGGGCTTGGTTTTCTTTGTTGGATTACGCTAATAAGCATAAACTACTATTAGATTCGAAAATAGTAGAATATTTTTTAGCAAATCCTTTTAATGGAGGAAATGAATTAGAATGGGAAACGAAAATCATAATACCATTTGATAAAAAATAATATGTAAAATCTGACAACATAAATTCAACAACTCGAAAACGTTTTCGCCTCATGCGAAAACGTTTTTTGGTTTATTAGGGTTTTAATTTGAGATTTTACAATTACTTTTACAAGCTAACCAAATATACCAAACCAGATGAGTTCGAAATTAAAACTAAATTTTTGGCAGATAATTAATATGAATGTTGGATTTTTCGGGATTCAATATAGTTTTGGTTTGCAACAAAGTGCTGTGAATCCTATCTATGATTTTTTAGGAGCTAATCCGGATCAAATTCCAATTTTGAATTTGGCAGGTCCATTAACTGGTTTGTTAATACAGCCTATTATCGGAGCTATGAGTGATAAAACTTGGCACCCACGTTGGGGACGACGTAAGCCCTATTTTTTCATAGGAGCTATGATTTGTAGTGTGGCCTTATTGTTATATCCTTTTAGTAGTTCTTTATGGATGGCTGCTGGTTTATTATTATTGTTAGATGTTGGAAATAATACAGCTATGGAGCCTTATAGAGCGTTCGTTGCCGACACATTAGATGAAGAGCAACAACCTACAGGTTTTCAAGCACAAAGTTTCTTTACTGGATTTGGTCAGTTCTTATCTTATATTTCACTCTTCCTGTTTCCAATAGTTTTTGTGGGTTACACAGGCGCTTTGCCAAATTGGATTTACGCTTCCTTTTTTCTTGGATCAGTTTTGTCTATAACATCAATTTGGTGGAGTATGAAAAAAACTCCAGAAATACCACCAACAGCAGAAGAATTAATCCGTTTAAAATCGGAGCCCTTAAATATTTTGTCTCCGTTTATAGATATTTACAAAGCAGTTTTAGAAATGCCTAAAGTAATGTGGCAATTGTTTTTAGTGTATTTATTTCAGTGGTATGCTTTAATGTGTTATTGGCAAAATAACGCAAAAAGTATAGCGCTTTCTGTATGGGACACGACACCAAAAAACAAATCACTATATGAAAATGCAGTAGAATGGAATGGTTTGATTGGCGCTTTTGGGTTTGTAATTACGTTCTCAGTTGCTTTTTATTTGGCAAAATTGGCCAAAAAATTCAGTCCAAAATTAGTCCACTTTGCGTGTTTAATATTAGCGGGAATCAGCTTTTTAATTTTCCCAACGATTCATAATGAATATTTGTTTTTTGCTATTATCATAGGTTATGGAGTGGGTTGGGCTAGTATGATGGGAATTCCGTATCTAATAATTGTAAATCATATTCCTAAAGAACGTTACGGGGTTTACATGGGAATTATTAATATGATGATAGTAATTCCAATGATTTTTCAAAACCTTACATTTGGATATATCCTTAAAAACTTCTTGAATAATGATGCCAGATTAGCAATTAGTTTTGCAGGTGTTTTACTATTGATAGGTGCAGCTTGTACTTTATTGATACAATCAAAAAAAGTTACTCAAAAAAATTAAACACATATAGTTCGTTACAATTGGAAAAAGAAATAGACTTGATCTGTGCCGGAGAGGTACTAATAGATTTTATAGGGCACGAAGTAAATACTTCGATCAATAGAACCAAAGATTACCACCGTTTTTTGGGTGGTTCGCCAACCAATGTTGCAGTAAATGCAACACGTTTGGGACTAAAATCAGTCATAGTGGCAACTTGTGGAGAAGATGGACTTGGCGAATATATCGTGCGAAAGTTAAAGGATAATCATGTGATTACTTCTCACGTTAGAAAATCTGAAACCGAACCTACCTCAGTAATTTTTGTTTCTAAATCTACAGGAACACCAGATTTTATTCCATATAGAGAGGCAGATTATCAGATTTTACCCTCTCAAATTCCAGATGAATTATTAGAAAATGCTAAGATTTTTCACACTACCTGCTTTGCATTAAGTAAAAATCCTGCACGGACTACCATAGTTGAAAGTGCAAAAAAAGCTAAAGCTTTAGGATTAGTTACCAGTATTGATATTAATTTTTCAGAACGTATTTGGCCTGATAGAGAAGAAGCAAAACAAGTGCTAAGAGAATATTTGTCCACAAATCCGCTTGTTAAATTGAGCGAGGATGATTGTTACCGACTTTTTGCCGCTTCCAAAACTGAGGATTTTATTTTTGATTATTTCCATGAATTAGGAGCATCTACTATATGCTTAACCAAAGGGAAAGATGGTGTGGTTTTATCAGATAAAGAACATGGTATGTTTCATCAACAAGCCACTCAAATAGATGACATTAAGGATACAACAGGGGCCGGAGATGCTTTTTGGACAGGTTTCTTATACGCTCGCTTGTTAGGCAAAGATTTTGAAGATACGATAACAATAGCACAAAAATTAGCTGTTTTGAAATTGCAAAATGTTGGTCGCTTGCCAGAAGGTATTAATATAAAAAAATATTTAGCGTCTAGTAATTAGTTTTTTTGTGCTCGGAAAGATTATTTTCTTAACTTTAGGCTTACTAAAACTTAAAATTATGACTGTAAATCAAATTCTTAGTTCAAAAGGAAAAGAAGTATATTCTGTGCTTTCAACTAATACAGTGTATGAAGCATTGACTATAATGAGTGAAAAAAACATTGGAGCTATACTTGTTATCGAGGATACAATTTTAAAAGGGATTCTTTCAGAAAGAGATTATGCACGTAAAATTGTATTAAAAGATAAGTCATCAAAAGACGCACTAGTTAAAGAAATTATGGTTAGTGAAGTAATTTGTATCAAACCATCTGATAATTTAGACTATTGTATGGAACTGATGAATACCAAAAAAATCAGACATTTGCCCGTGATGGATAATAATGTGGTAGTTGGAATTATTTCCATAAGTGATGTGGTAAAAGCAATTATTGAAATTCAAAAAGACACAATCAACCATTTGAATTCCTACATTACTCAATAATACCTTTTAAATATATAGGAAAGCTGCAATTAGTGCAGCTTTTTGCATTTTGCAAAAGACTTGTTCTAAAATCCTTTTTTTAGTTCAAGAGTTCTATCTTTGCAGATCTTAAAATTCAAACAGAAATGGATAAAAATAGTAAAAAAAGCGAGGCATTATTATATCATTCCCATCCCCAACCAGGAAAAATACAAGTTATTCCAACAAAAAAATATGCTACTCAAAGAGATTTGTCTTTGGCCTATTCCCCTGGGGTTGCTGAGCCTTGTCTAGAAATTGCTAAAGATGTTAATGACGTTTATAAATATACTACAAAAGGAAATTTAGTTGCAGTAATCTCAAATGGTACCGCAGTTTTAGGACTTGGAGATATTGGTCCAGAAGCTTCTAAACCAGTAATGGAAGGAAAAGGATTATTGTTTAAAATTTTTGCAGGTATTGATGTTTTTGATATTGAAGTTGATACAAAAAACGTTGAAGAGTTTATTCAAACGGTTAAAAACATTGCACCTACTTTTGGGGGTATTAATCTAGAAGACATTAAAGCCCCTGAATCTTTTGAAATTGAGCGTCGACTAGTAGAAGAACTCAATATTCCAGTGATGCATGATGACCAACATGGAACTGCTATCATCTCATCGGCAGCGCTTTTAAATGCGTTAGAATTAGCTGGAAAGAAAGCAGAAGATATGAAAATGGTTGTTTCTGGAGCTGGTTCTGCGGCTTTGGCTTGCGCCGATTTATATATTTTACTTGGTGTTAAATTAGAAAACATTCTAATGTTCAATAGTAAAGGCTTGTTGACCAAAGACAATCCTTCACTATCGCCTTTACAACAAAAATATGCTAAGGACATGCCCCAAATGACTTTGGCAGAAGCCTTAGTTGGAGCCGATATTTTCTTAGGATTATCATCAGGAGATATTATGTCACCTGAAATGTTATTGACTATGGCTGACAATCCTATTGTTTTTGCGATGGCCAATCCAATCCCCGAAATTGATTATAATTTAGCAATAGCAACCCGTAAAGATATCATTATGGCAACTGGAAGATCTGATTTTCCTAACCAAGTGAATAATGTTCTTGGGTTTCCTTATATTTTTAGAGGAGCGTTGGATGTACGCGCAACTAAAATTAACGAAGCCATGAAAATGGCAGCTGTTAGAGCTTTGGCAGCTTTGGCAAAAGAAAATGTTCCCGAACAAGTAAACATTGCTTATGGAGTAACTAAGTTAACGTTTGGTAGAGAATATATCATTCCGTCCCCATTCGATCCTAGATTAATAACTGTGGTTGCACCTGCTGTAGCAAAAGCCGCTATGGATTCAGGTGTGGCATTAAATCCAATTACAGATTGGAACGAATACGAAGAGTCGCTTTTGGAACGTTTAGGGCATGATAACAAAATGGTTCGTTTGTTTACCAATAGAGCCAAAAGAGATCCAAAACGCATTGTTTTTGCTGAAGCAGATCATTTAGATGTTTTGAAAGCAGCCCAAATAGTTCATGAAGAAGGCATTGGATTCCCTATATTATTAGGCGATAAGGATGCAATTTTAGAATTAAAATCGGAGATTGGCTTTGATGCTGATGTGCTCATTATTGATCCTAAAGTTGGTGAAGAAGATCGAAGAAATCGTTTTGCATCTTCGTATTGGAAAACAAGACAAAGAAGAGGAATCTCTTTGTTAGATGCCCAAAAATTGATGCGTGAAAGGAATTATTTTGCGGCCATGATGGTCAATGAAGGTGAAGCAGATGCTTTGGTTTCAGGACATTCAAGAAGTTATCCATCCGTAGTAAAACCAATGTTACAATTAATTGAAAAAGCACCAGGAGCCTCTTTAGTTGCCACTACAAATATGATGTTGACATCTCGTGGACCAATGTTTTTATCCGATACTGCAATTAATATAAATCCTTCGGCTGATGATTTAGCTAAAATTGCAATTATGACAGCCAAATCAGCTAGGATGTTTGGTGTTGAGCCGGTAATTGCTATGGTGTCTTTTTCTAATTTTGGTTCTTCAACAAATGAAGGTGCGGCTAAAGTAAGAGAAGCAGTAGCTTATTTGCATAAAAATCATCCTGATCTGATTGTGGACGGAGAAATCCAAGCCGATTTTGCCTTAAATCAAGAGATGCTAGAGAAAAAATTTCCATTTTCTAAATTAGCGGGTAAGAAAGTAAACACCTTAATTTTCCCCAATCTAGAGTCGGCAAATATTACCTATAAATTATTGAAAGAGTTAAATAATGTTGAATCTATCGGGCCAATTATGTTAGGTATGGGAAAACCAGTACACATATTTCAATTAGGTGCTAGTGTTGAAGAAATGGTCAATATGGCCGCTATTGCAGTAATTGATGCACAAGAAAAGCAAAAAAAGTAAGAACAATTTATAGTCGATTCCCTCATAGTTATGATAGCACACATTCAAGGAAAATTAGTTGAAAAAAATCCAACAGAAGTCGTAATTGATTGCGGTGGAGTAGGTTATCATATCAACATTTCATTGCATACCTATTCGCTCCTTCCAAATTCGGACCAAATTAAACTATTCACGTATCTTCAAATTAAAGAAGATGCTCATACCTTGTTTGGTTTTTTTGAAAAATCGGAACGAGAAATATTTAAAATGCTATTATCGGTTTCTGGAATTGGGGCAAGTATAGCAAGAACGATGCTTTCTTCATTGGAACCTAAGCAAATAATTCAAGCGATTGCTTCAGGTGATGTTGGAACGGTCCAATCCATTAAAGGGATTGGAGTAAAAACAGCACAACGAGTAATACTCGACTTACAAGACAAAGTACTTAAGTTGTACGATTTAGATGAAGTTTCAATGGTTTTAAACAATACAAACAGAGATGAAGCGTTATCTGCTTTGGAGGTTTTAGGTTTTGTGCGTAAATCTTCAGAAAAAGTAGTGGAAAAAATCATCAAAGAAGATCCAGATGCTACTGTAGAGTCGATAATTAAGAAAGCATTAAAAAGTTTGTAATTGCATATAGAAACATTGAATTTATGAATAAAATTTGTCAGCTATTGCTAATTTTATTTACTACTTGTGTCGTTCAAGCTCAAGTTACACCAACTGTTCAAGATACTATTAAAAAAGGTTTTTCTATTGGCAAAATCAATATTAAAGACCCTAAAAGTATTCTGTCTGGTTATACTTATGACCCTATTACAGATCGTTATATTTACACCAATACTGTTGATGGATTTACTATTGATTACCCAATAATTTTAACTCCAAAAGAATATGAGAATTGGGTTTTGAAAGAGTCAATGCGTACGTATTTCAGGAAAAAATCAGATGCTGTAGACGGTAAAAAACAAGGTGCTGAAGAAGCAAAGAAAGACTTGTTACCCAGATACTATGTTAAATCAGGATTATTTGAAACTATTTTCGGTGGAAATACGATTGATGTAAAACCTACTGGTTCTGTAGAGATGGATTTAGGTGTTCGGTATACCAAACAAGACAATCCTTCTTTTTCTCCCAGAAATCGTTCAACAACTACGTTTGATTTTAATCAAAGAATAAGTTTAGGATTGACAGGTAAAGTTGGAAAGCGACTTAGTGTTAATGCCAATTATGACACTCAATCTACTTTTTCGTTCCAAAACATATTTAAAATAGCATACGATCCAAGTTATAGCGCTTCCGAAGATGCCATAATACAAAATATTGAAGTAGGTAACGTAAGCATGCCCTTGAACAGTACTTTAATACGTGGAGCACAAAGTTTATTTGGTTTAAAAACCAAACTACAATTTGGTAAAACCACCGTAACTGGAGTTTTCTCTGAACAAAAATCACAAACCAAAAGCCTTGTAGCAGAAGGGGGTGGCACGGTTCAAAATTTTGATATTTTTGCGTTAGATTACGATAGTGATCGCCACTTTTTCTTATCTCAATTCTTTAGAAACAAATACGATTCAGCACTTAAAAATTACCCATTTATTGACAGTAGAGTTCAAATTACCCGATTAGAGGTTTGGGTGACTAATAGACAAAATCGAATTACAACTACTAATAATAATATTAGAAATATTATTGCACTTCAAGATTTAGGAGAAGGTAGATTGTCAAGTTTACCAGAGAATGAAATTGTAGTAAATTCTACTATATTTAATAACGATATTCAATTTGATTCTCCTTCAGATAATAGAAACAATCATTACAATCCAGATGAAATCGACAAATCTGAAGGATTATTGGACAAAAGAATTCGAGAAATGGCAACCGTACAAGAAGGCTTTAAATCTAATCTAAACGTAAGTGAAGGGCAAGATTATTCCAAATTAGAAAATGCCAGAAAATTGAATCCTAATGAGTATACTTTTCATCCTCAATTAGGTTACATTTCCTTGCAACAAAAATTAGCAAACGATGAGGTATTAGCGGTCGCTTATCAATATACAATTGGTGACAAAGTCTATCAAGTTGGTGAATTTGGTAATGACGGAATTGATGCTACTGTGGTGACAGGGAGTACACCAGCAACTCAGGCTGTGATTACACAAAGTTTGATATTGAAGATGCTAAAAAGCAACTTGACTAATGTAAATAATCCAGTTTGGAATTTGATGATGAAAAATATTTATCAAATTCCAGGAGGATATCAATTGAAAAAAGAAGATTTTAGGTTCAATATTTTATACACCGATCCTTCCCCATTAAATTATATTACACCTGTTGCGGGAACTCCATTTCCTGTTAACCCTAGTCCTGAAAATAAATTAGCTGAAACACCTTTGTTAAAAGTATTCAATTTAGATAAATTGAATTACAATAATGATCCACAAGTAGGTGGGGATGGTTTTTTTGATTTTATGCCTGGATTAACCATTGATGCTCAAAACGGTCGAATTATTTTTACTGTAAAAGAGCCTTTTGGCGAATTACTATTTTCAAAATTAAAGAATACAGGTTCAGCTGAATCCTATAATAGCGTGGATTCCTATAATCCCAATCAAAAGAAATATGTTTTTAGAAACATGTATCGAAGTACGCAATCCGCTGCTTTGCAGGATAGTGAAAAAAACAAGTTCTTATTGAGAGGGAAGTATAAGTCCTCTACAGGTGACGGAATACCAATAGGCGCTTTTAACGTGCCCCAGGGTTCTGTAAAAGTTTCTGCCGCAGGAAGAATATTAGTTGAAGGTGTCGATTACAGTGTGAATTATCAACTAGGTAGAGTTCAAATTTTAGATGCATCACTTCAAGCATCAAACACACCTATAGAAGTTTCGTTAGAAAACAATTCTATTTTTGGACAACAAACCAGACGCTTTATGGGAATAAATGTAGAGCACAAGATTTCTGATCAATTTCTTGTTGGTGCTACATTTTTAAAAATGTCAGAAAGGCCTTTTACTCAAAAGTCAAGCTTCGGACAAGAATCAGTTAACAATACTATTTTTGGAGTAAATACAGCCTTTTCAACCGAGCTTCCTTTTTTAACTCGTTTAGCAAATAAATTACCCAATATTGATACCGATGTTCCATCAAATCTATCTGTAAAAGGAGAAATAGCGTTCTTACAACCAGATACTCCAAAAGCCGATCAATTTCTGGGAGAATCAACCATTTATGTGGATGATTTTGAAGGATCTCAGTCTACTATAGATATGCGTTCTCCATTATCATGGAGTTTGTCGTCTACACCAGTTAATGACGCTCAAAGTATATATAATTTCAACGAAAGTGCTAATGATTTGTCCTATGGTTTCAAAAGAGCTAAGCTGGCTTGGTACACAGTGGATCCTGTTTTTTATACTCAAAAGCCATCTGGAATTTCAAATAATGATCTTTCTTTGAATTCTACAAGAAGGATTTTTAGCCAAGAACTATATCCGTTAACAGATATAGCGCAGGGGCAAACACAAGTAATCAATACGTTGGATTTAAGTTATTTCCCTTCTGAGCGGGGACCATACAACAATAATTCAGCAGTAGCATCTAACCCTAGAGATAATTTTGGGGGAATTATGCGAGCCATTAACTCCACTAATTTTGAACAAGGTAATGTCGAATATATTCAATTTTGGGTTTTAGATCCGTATGTAGGTAATGGCGCTACAACTACATCAAATGCAGGAAAAATATATTTCAATTTAGGCGAAATTTCCGAAGATGTCCTAAAAGACGGAAGAAAACAATATGAAAACGGATTAGGTCCTGATCAAGTAGTTGCTAATCCAAGACCACTTTGGGGTAATGTGCCAGCTTCTCAATCGTTGATTTATACTTTTGATACAAATCCGACAAATAGAACTAATCAAGATATTGGGCTTGACGGTCTAAAGAATGACGATGAAGCAGCTACCTATTCAAATTTTGCAACCGAAACAGATCCTGCTGCAGATGATTATACCTATTATTTAAATGCATCAGGAAATGTGTTAGATCGCTATAAAAATTATAACGGAACTGATGGAAATTCAGCAGTTTCTATAGATACGCCTAACAGAGGTGCGACTACTTTTCCTGATGTAGAAGATATCAATCGAGATAATACCATGAACACTATTAATGCGTATTATGAATACAGTATTGATATGAAACCAGCCATGGAAGTAGGTCAAAATTTTGTGACTGATATCAGAAATACACAAGTTGAATTACCTGACGGATCGAGAACAGATGCACGTTGGATTCAGTTCAAAATCCCTGTTTCTCAGCCTCAAAATACTATTGGCGGTATTTCGGATTTTCGTTCCATTCGTTTTATGCGACTATTTTTGACTGGCTTTGCTAATCCAATTACGGTTCGTTTCGGGGCATTGGAATTGGTTCGCGGAGAATGGAGAAGGTACACAAATACATTAGATCCCAAAGATGTTAATGTCGTAGACGACAAAACCGAATTGGATGTATTGGCAGTGAATTTGCAACAGAATAATGAAAGATGTCCAATCAATTATGTCACACCTCCAGGAGTAGTTCGTGAACAATTATTCAATAATAATACAGTAATTAATCAGGATGAACAGTCACTCTCTCTTCGAGTGGGAGGTAACGGTCTTGAATCAGGTGATTCAAGAGCAGTATTCAAAAATGTGAGTGTAGATATGCGTCAATTTAAAAAACTGAAAATGTTTTTGCATGCGGAATCTTTACCTAATGAAGTTGCAATTAGAGACAATCAGATGAAAGGATTTATTCGAATTGGGAATGATTTTACAGAAAATTTTTATCAAATCGAAATTCCACTAAAAGTAACAGATGCAAATTCGGATTGTTCTCGGAGACCAGAAGAAGTTTGGTTAGAAGAAAATCAAATCGATTTGTCTCTAGATTTATTGACAAAATTAAAAGTTAAGGTTTTAAATGGTGACATAACAGACCTAATTTTTGAGGATGGATTTTATTTTGATGAAAAGTTAAATATAGGGATTAAAGGAAATCCTAATTTTGGACTTGTACGTGCTTTGATGTTAGGCGTTAAAAGCAGTGAAAAAAATGATCTGCCAATTAAAGGAGAAGTTTGGTTTAATGAGTTACGTTTAGCTGACATGGATAATAAAGGCGGAATGGCAGCGATATTAAATATTGATTCTAACATGGCTGATTTAGTTACGGTTTCAGCTTCAGGAAAGAAAACAACAGTTGGTTTTGGAACTTTGGAACAAGGACCCAATGAAAGAAGTAGAGAAGATATTCAGCAATATAATATCGTAACCAATATCAACTTAGGAAAGTTATTGCCAAAAAAATGGGGTGTTAATTTGCCATTCAATTATGGAGTGGGTGAGGAAATCATCACCCCAGAATATGATCCATTCAATCAAGATATTCGTTTGAAACAACTTTTAGAAAATACTTCGGATGATAATAAAAAAGCAAATATTCGCAATCGCGCCATAGATTATACTAAACGAACTAGCATCAATTTTATTGGAGTACGTAAAGAAAAAAATCCAACAAGTAAATCGCATTTATATGATCCAGAAAATTTTACGTTTTCACAATCTATAAATGAAGTTCAACGACACGACTTTGAGATCGAAGATTATGCAGATCAACAAGTCACTACCTCTGTTGATTTTGCGTATAGTTTTAATTCAAAGCCTATAGAGCCATTTAATAAAATGGCATTTATGAAAAAAAGTAATTATTGGAAGTTATTGCAAGATTTTAATTTTAACTTTTTACCGGCAAGTATCTCTTTCAATTCAGATATCATTAGACAATACAATCGCCAACAATTTAGACAAGTAGAAGGTGTGGAAGGAATTGGTTTAGATGCTTTGTATAGAAGAAATTATGCATTTAATTATCAATATGGGTTTAATTACAATCTTACCAAAGCTTTAAAATTAAATTATTCAGCCTCTTCAGGAAATATTGTTAAGAGCTACTTAAACGCAGATAATTCATCAAATAACGATTTAACAGTTTGGGATGATTATTGGAACATTGGAACACCTAATCAACACCAACAGCAACTTGTAGTTAATTATGAATTACCTATTAATAAAATTCCAATTTTTAGTTTTATAAAGGCGAATTATTCCTACACTGCAGATTATAGTTGGCAGCGCACATCTGAAGCTTTGTCTCAAATTGAAATTGAAGGTGCCTCGTTTAATTTAGGAAATACTATCCAAAATGCCAATTCAAACAATTTGAATGCCACTTTTAATATGGAAAATTTGTATCGCTATTTAGGTTTGACCAAATCAAAAGCGCAAACAAATTCAAGGCCTAAACTTGTTGTTCCAAAACCAGGAGAGAAAATGGTGAATGCAAATAATCAGCAAAAACAATCTAGTCCTTTTGTAGATGGATTAATTGGGGTTCTTACTGGCGTGAAAAATATCCAAATGAATTATACTCAAAATAGCGGAACAGTTCTCCCGGGCTATACTCCAGGAATTGGGTTTTTTGGTTCTTCAAAACCCACATTAGGATTTATTTTTGGTAGCCAAGACGACATCCGATATGAAGCTGCCAAACAAGGTTGGTTAACCAATTATCCTAATTTTAATCAAAATTTTACTCAAGTTAAAAACACTATTTTTAAAGCAACTGCTAATATTGATGTGCTTCCAGATTTAAAAATTGATTTGAGTTTAGATCGATCCTATTCAGAGAATTTTTCTGAACAATACGATATTGAAAATGGAACATACAATGCAAGATCACCTTATAACTCTGGAATATTTTCGATTTCAACTGTACTTATTTCAACTTCATTTGCCAATAGCGATGAGGTTTCTTCTGCTGCTTTTGATGATTTTAGAGAAAACCGATTAATTGTAGCTAGACGATTAGCGACAGCAAGAGGAATTGATATTACCAATGCGTCTAATTTAGATATCGACGGCTATCCTTTAGGTTTTGGGAAAAGTAATCAAGCGGTTTTATTGCCCGCTTTTATAGCAGCATACTCGGGTTCAAATGCAAATGATACCTCTTTAGGAATTTTTAAGAGTGTACCATTGCCCAATTGGTCCATTCGATATAACGGATTTATGCGCTACGAATTTTTTAAGAAAAATTTCAAACGAGTTTCTTTCCAACATAACTATAGATCTTCCTACACTATCAATGCGTTTCGTTCCAATTTTGAATACGATAATAATCCAAATGGATTGGATAAAAATGGTAATTTCCTTAACGCTATAATAATGTCCAACGTAAATCTCGTTGAACAATTTAGCCCTTTAGTTCGAATGGATTTTGAATTAAAAAATTCGTTGAAAGTATTGACTGAGATTAAAAAAGACAGGGCATTATCAATGAGTTTTGACAATAATCTATTGACAGAAGTAAAGGGTATAGAATATGTTATTGGTTTGGGCTACCGATTTAAAGATGTTATTTTTTCTTCTCGTTTAGCAGATAATCCAACTGGAATAATTAAAAGTGATATTAATTTAAAAGCGGATGTTTCATTGAGAGACAATCAAACTTTAGTACGATATTTAGATTACAACAAGAATCAATTAGCTTCTGGACAAAACATTTGGTCTTTGAAATTGACGGCAGATTATACATTAAGTAAAAACTTAACCGCAATATTTTATTACGATCATTCTTTTTCAAAAGCGGTGGTATCGACGACTTTTCCATTAACGAATATTCGTTCTGGATTTACTTTACGTTACAATTTTGGAAATTAATTTTTAATTGTAATTCAAATTTCCAACGAAGATGTTACATTTGTCCTCTGAAATTCAATAATTAATTTTTATATACACCTATTATGAATATACCTGCAAATTTAAAGTACACAAAAGATCACGAATGGGTAAGCATCGATGGAGATGTTGCTACAGTTGGAATTACTGATTTCGCTCAAAAAGAATTGGGAGATATTGTTTATGTTGAAGTAGAAACTTTAGACCAAACATTGGCAAAAGATGAGGTTTTTGGAACAGTAGAAGCTGTAAAAACTGTATCTGATTTGTTTTTGCCTTTGTCAGGAGAAATTATTGAATTCAACGACGCTTTAGAAAGTGCACCAGAAAGTGTAAATTCTGATCCGTATGGCGCTGGCTGGATGATTAAAGTGAAAGTTGCCGATTTAGGAGAAGTGGATGCATTACTTTCAAATGAGGCTTACAAAGAATTAATTGGTGCTTAAAAATCTTTTTTTTTGGATTGCTTTCAGTTGGACTTTAGTGGTAGCTTATTTTTGTTTGGTACCATCTTCAGATATTCCATCGGTTAGTATTCCCCATTTAGATAAACTGGCACATTCTTTTTTTCATTTTGTTTTTACTATACTCTGGTTTTTATTTTTTAAAAAGCAGGTAAAAAAGAGAAATCAAACAAAGCTTTTAGTTGGATCAGTAATCTTTTCATTGTTTTTTGGCATTGTGATAGAAGTGCTACAGGTACGACTAACAACTACAAGAAATGGAGATTTTTTTGATGTTCTTGCTAATTTATCAGGAGCTATATTAGCTTTTGTATTTGTACTTATTGCAAAACAAATAAAAAAGAAATCACCTCATCATACATAACAAGTCCCACTTAGGTGGGATTTTTTGTAGAAAAAATATGAAATTACAACCTACTACTGTTATATCTTTCGCATTATTTCTGATTACTTTGGCAGTCAATTTGTCAATGCCTTTATTCCGACCTTATGCAGAATTAGCCGGATTTAATAATGGACAAACGTCATTAGTTTTATCTGCTTATATTCTTGGGATGTTGCCGTGCTATGTTTTTTTAGGCGGAATTTCCGACCGAATAGGCCGAAAGCCGGTGTTGATTTTTAGTCTTTTCCTAGCTTTTTGTTCCAATGTAATTATTACTATTTTCCCTACCGTTTATGCGTTGATTTTTGCTCGGTTTTTTCAAGGTGTGGCATTAGCTTTAAGTATGGGAACAGGAACTGCTTATATCGCAGAATTGCTCCATTTTGATTCTAAAGCATCTGTTCGCGCTGCGAATGCTACCTCCATGGCAACAGCAATTGGTTTTAGTGGAGGTGCATTTATGACCAGTATTGCTTTGCTAATTCATTTTTCGTATTTGCCATTCACTTATTTTTTGGCAGTTGGCATTACAATATTGGGTTTGATATTGTCTTTTTTTCTACCCAAATTACCACCAATCGGCGGATCATTAGTTCGATTGCCCTATTTTCCTAAAGGATCATTTCCGATTAATGTGTCAATTGCTATATGTTGGGCAACCACTGGTGTTGTCATTGCAATAATACCAACACAATTGGCCACTTTCCAGCTTACAGCCTATGCTGGTTTTTGTTTGGTACTAATTAATTGGACGGGCGGTTTTTTGCAACCCATCATTAGAAAAAGATTTGCGCCTAAAACTAGTTTAAAATTAGGATTTGCGATTATACCTATTGGTTTTGGAATCGTAATTGCAGGGTCGTATTTTGGTTTTTTACCATTGGTATTATTGGGGACCGCATGTATCGGTTTAGCGGCATATGGATTTAGTTACCAAGGCGGTTTAGCGCTAATTGCCGATTTAGGGGGTGTTCAAAAAGCAAGAGCTGTATCGGGTTATATGTTTTTTGGGTATGTTGGTTTTGGAATACCAGCAGTTATACTTGGATTTTTAGCAGATTCAATTGGAATTATTGCTTCATTAATTGTTTTTGAAATAACAATTATTATACTTAGTTTCTATTTGTATTTTACTTTTGATCAGCTGAAAAAATAATTATTTTAGAAGTATTTATTTCTAAAAAAAATCTAAAATTCAAGCTCTAGATTCCGTAATCTTATTTGTATCTTTGCACCAGTTTTATACCAATTACATTGAATACAATTTCACTCAAAGCTATTTATTTTGATTTCAAAGCGATTACTAAAGCAGGTCTTGCGGTTAGTGTCGTTTTTTCATCTATTGCAGGTTTTTTGCTTGGCGTAACGGATTTAGCATCATTAAGTGGTGTTATTCTTGTAAAACTAATTATAGGTGGATATTGTATGGTTGGCGCTTCTAACGCATTCAATCAAGTGATCGAAAAAGATCTAGATGCTTTAATGGATCGTACCAAAAATAGACCTATACCGTCAGGAAGGATGGAGTCTAATATAGCAATGATAATTGCTGTTGCACTTACTATTTTAGGTATTGTTTTACTGTATACAATCAATCCAAAATCGGCCATGTTTGGTGCGATTTCAATATTTCTATACACAAGTGTTTATACACCGTTAAAAACTGTTACCTCTCTTTCGGTTTTCGTAGGTGCTTTTCCGGGAGCCATTCCGTTTATGTTAGGTTGGGTTGCGGCAACAAATAATTTCGGCATCGAAGCAGGGACTTTGTTTTTGATTCAGTTTTTTTGGCAATTTCCTCACTTTTGGGCAATAGGTTGGTTTTTATATGAAGATTATGAAAAAGCCGGTTTTTTTATGTTACCAACAGGAAAAAAAGATAAAGGAACAGCCATGCAAGTTATTTTGTATACGATTTGGCTAATTGTCGCATCACTTTTGCCGGTATTGGGATATACAGGGCAGTTATATATTACACCAATAGCTGCCGTTATAGTTTTATTACTAGGACTTTGGATGTTATTTTATGCGATCAGATTGTATCAATTGCGCACTGCAAAATCGGCAAGAACCTTAATGCTAGTTAGCGTTTCGTACATTACACTATTACAATTAGTTTATATATTTGACAAATTTTTAAGATAGTTATGAATATGACAATGACACAAGACGAAGAGAAAATTAAGAAAGAGCGTTCGGCTAAATTAATTTTATTGTTTGCAATGGTAAGTATGACCATGATGTTTGCAGGACTAACAAGTGCTTTTGTAGTAAGTAAGTCAAGAGCAGATTGGTTGAAAGATTTTCAGTTGCCAACGGCATTTTATTGGAGCACATTTGTAATTTTAAGTTGTAGTCTTACTTTTTTCTTGGCCAAAAAAGCAATTAAAAAAGATAATCATGGTCAAACAACTTTTATGTTGTTGTCTACATTATTATTAGGAATTGTATTTGTGATTTTACAATTTGTAGGTTTTGGTCAGATTGTATCAGAGGGTTATTATTTTACGGGACCAGCTAGTTCAATTACTACTACCTTTCTTTATGTAGTAACGGTTATGCACTTATTGCACTTGGCAGGAGGGATAATTTCGCTGTTAATTATAATTTATAATCATTTTAAACAAAAATACAATGCATCACAAACTCTTGGAATTGAACTAGGTGCGATGTATTGGCACTTTTTGGATATTCTATGGGTATATATATTTTTATTTTTAATTTTCTTTAAATAAGAAAAAAACGTAAATTTGGGAACTTTTTAACGAATTACTTTTTATGGGAGCTACAGTTACTACTGCAAATAGTGAAGAAAAAACTTGGGGAGGCGGAAATGAGCCAATGGGAGCAAGTTATGGTAAATTAATGATGTGGTTTTTTATCGTATCAGATGCCTTAACATTCTCTGGATTTTTAGCAGCTTATGGTTTTTCTAGATTTAAATTTATTGAAACTTGGCCTTTGGCTGACGAAGTGTTTACACACTTTCCATTTTTACATGGAGTAACTGCTCCAATGTATTATGTGGCATTAATGACATTTATATTGATTTTCTCATCTGTTACAATGGTTTTAGCTGTTGATGCAGGACATCAATTAAACAAACAAAAAGTTACTATTTATATGTTTTTGACCATCATTGGTGGTTTAATTTTCGTTGGTTCTCAAGCTTGGGAATGGAAAAATTTCATCAAAGGGGAATATGGAGCTATCGAAACAAAAGGAGGTAGTTTACTTCAATTTGTTGACAAAGAAGGGCATAGAGTGGCTTTGGCTGATTTTGCTGCTACTTTACCTGAAGAAAGAGAGCAATTGACCAGAAGTAAAGGAAGATGGTTCATGGAAGAAGCTACATTACCTTCATACTCTGTTGCTGAAGTTCAAGCAGGTTTTGAAGCACATCCTGATTTGTTAATCAGAACTGAAACAATCAACAAAGAAAAACAAAAAACAATATTATCTAGAGAAGAATCTGTTGCTAGATTGCAAGATGCAGTAGTAGTAGTTGAAGGAGCTAATTTAATTAGAAACGAATACGGGAATAAATTATTTGCTGATTTCTTTTTCTTCATTACTGGATTTCACGGATTTCACGTTTTCTCTGGAGTTATCATTAATATCATTATCTTCTTTAATGTTCTTTTAGGAACTTATGACAAAAGAAAAAGTTATGAAATGGTTGAGAAAGTGGGTTTATACTGGCACTTTGTAGATTTAGTTTGGGTATTTGTATTTACAGTATTCTATCTTGTTTAATTTTCAAAAAAAGTAAATATCATGTCACACGATCACGTATCAAATACTAGTAGAATCTGGAAAGTTTTCGGAATTTTATCTGCGGTAACAATTATAGAAGTTATTTTAGGGATCATTAAACCAGAGTCTCTTCATATGACTAATTTATTAGGAATGAATTTGTTGAACTGGATTTTTTATGCTTTAACCATTTTTAAAGCGTATTATATTGTATGGGCTTTCATGCACATCGAAGGAGAAAAAAGTTCTTTGCGAAATGCTGTGGTTTTTCCAGTTGTATTTCTAGTATTGTATATTCTTTTTATTTTATTGACAGAAGGAGATTATATTTATGGGGTTTTTAAAGATTCTACTATAAAATGGAATTTTTAACACGATATTAATTCAATAAAAGAGGTACGCTTTGCGTGCCTTTTTTTATTTTTGTACTTTATTAATCTGATTGAAACTAATGAAAAAAAATATAGTTTTATTTGTGCTCTTTATTTTACCTATTGTTGCGTATCTTTTCTTCGCATCAGGTGTTAATAGTTATACCAAATTACCAATTATAACGCCTAAAACTGCTGATTTTGGCACTTGGGAATCACTTAGTGGAAAGAAAGTAAGTCTGGACGGCAAAGTAACTGTTCTTGGTTTTGGGGGAACTGAACTATTGAAAAATAGAGGTAACATATATAATTTGAATCAGAAAGTGTATCAACGATACCATGGGTTTAAAGATCTACAGTTTGTTTATTTGTGTCCTATCGGGACTGAAAAAGATGCAGAACGAATTGTTAAAGCATTGGGGACCTATACTGAAGTGGAGCAATGGCAATTTGTATTTACTACTCCTGAAGCAATTGCAGCTTACCATAAACAATTACATTTAGTAGATAAACTAGATGCTAATTTAGGAACATCTATGATCTATATTCTTGATAAAGAAAGAAATCTTAGAGGAAGAAAAGATCGTAATGACTACAAAGAGGGTTACGATACGTTTCATCCATCAGAATTAAGTAATGAAATGTTAGATGATTTTAAAGTGATTTTGTACGAATACCGTGCGGCACTTAAGAAAAATAATAATGCCTCAAGAAAAATTTAATTGCAGTAGCATGAAAAATAAATCATACATAGGAATCTCATTTATTATTTTAGTTTTTGGAATTTTAGTTATTCCAACAATTGTTGATCGTGTTCAAAAAGGGGCTGTAACTTCAGCTGATCGCTTGGATAAAATTCAAAATAGTGATTCTGAAAATGAAAGTTTAGTGAAAATTGGTCCTTGTCCAAAATTTCAATTAACAAATCAGAATAATTTGAAGATTACAAATGATTCTTTCAAAGGGAAGGTCTTTGTTATTGAGTTTTTCTTTACTAGTTGTCCAACAATTTGTCCAAAGATGAATCAAAGTATGCTAGTTATTGAAAATCAATTTTTCGGCAATCCTAATTTCGGTATTGCTTCAATTAGTATTGATCCTGAAACAGATTCTTCAAAAGTATTGAAAGAACATGCTGCTGTTTTAGGAGTTAAGTCATCCAATTGGCATTTCTTAACTGGAGATAAAGATTATATTTTTAATTTAGCCAACAAAGGATTTAATTTGTATGCTGGAGAAAATAGCAAAGTAAGTGGTGGATTTGAACATTCTGGACTATTTGCTTTGATTGATAAAAATGGTGCTATTCGTTGTCGCAAAGATCAATATGGAAATCCTATTTTATATTACGATGGACTCGAGGCAAAAGGAGTTAAAGAAATTCAAGAAGATATTAAACTATTATTAAACGAATAATTATGAAAGATAATACAACAACAATTGATAAAAAATACAATGTTTTAATTGCAATAGTTTCTATTGTGATACCCGTTGTAGTGGCTATTTTATTTAATGTAAAATTAAAAGATTTGGGGTACGATGTGGAACCACTTTCTTTTTTACCTCCTATTTATGCGACAATTAATGGCATAACAGCCGTAGTTCTTATTGCAGCTGTAATAGCTATAAAAAAAGGAAATAGAAAACTTCATGAACGCTTGATGACTTTTGCAATTGCATTATCATTAGCTTTTTTAGTGATGTATGTTGCTTATCATATGACTTCAGACTCTACTAAATTTGGAGGTGACGGGACTATACGATTAGTTTATTTTGGGTTCTTGATATCACATATTATTTTGTCGATTGCTGTAATCCCTTTAGTTTTAATTAGCTATGTGCGTGCTTTGGCTGCTAAATTTGACCAGCATAAAAAAATTGCAAAAATCACTTTTCCTATTTGGTTGTATGTAGCAGTAACTGGTGTAATTGTATACATAATGATCGCTCCTTACTATGTACATTAATCCATTTCAAAAGCTGCCAAAAAGAAAATTTAGTTGGATTTCCAATTTCTGTCTTGCTTTAGTCATCTTTTTTATTTTTGGCACTACTTCCTATGCACAATGTGCGATGTGTAGAGCTTCATTAGCAAGCGAAGGCAATAAAACAAAAGCTGAAGCTGTAAATGATGGAATTGTTTATTTGATGGTCATTCCTTATTTATTGGTTGGAGGAATAGGGTATGCTATATATCGAATGAAAAAAAAGTAGGTTTACTTTATACCGTTAATTGAAATATTTGCATTCCCATCTATACTTAAAAACGCTAGCATCGCTTGGTTTGTTAGTTGTATTTTTTTGAATTGTAGATTGCCTACTTTTCCATTAATATAAACACCAGGCATTGGGGAAAAATTAGTTAAATACGCTACAATATTTTTCTTTCCTTCATCTAAATTCTGACGAATAGAATACCTACAATTCATTTGAATTTTTTTAAGAATAATTCCTTGGGCTAACCAATTTGCTGTTTGAAGCAGTTTGTTTTTGGTTTCTAGTGCATAATCCATCTGGTCAAAATATATCTCTTTAGAGGTTTCGTTGAATTGTGGGATTCCAGTCAAATAGACAGTACCATTAACACTTCCTATAATATCTAGGCTAATAATTATTTTTCCTTTTTTATGCCAAATAGTTACATTTTGCACTTTTATTTTCTTTTTTCCAGAAACAAATTCTTGTCCAGCAAAGTTTTTTGTAATAATGGAAGAGGCATCTGTGTAATTTGACACAGCTACAATGTTAGCTGTCAAAGCATTTGGCATAGTAGTAACAGCTTTTAAAGTAATAGAATTGGGATTAAATTTTGGCTCAGGTTTGTTGCCAACTAAAGTTTCTATAGTGCATTTTAGCCCCATGTTTAATTGAATAGATTCGCCATTTAATCGTGCATTGGTACTATAAATTTCGATTGGGTTTATTCTAAGCCAACTTTGGTATTCCTGACTCATTTGGAATGGTTTACTTATTTTTTCAAGAGTTGACAAAATATGAGGCTTGAAATCAATAGTTTTGGAAATAGCTTCGTCGATTTTTTTTTCGATTTTAGATTTGAAAAGAGGAAGACTGGAGGTAAAAAGATAAGTTACCGGTACATTTTTGCCCAATAGTTTCATGGTAGGGCTTTCGTTCCATTCAATTGCTTCCAATTTAGTTTTTGTTGTCAATTTCCAATTTAATAAATCTACTTCGCTAACTAAGGTGACAACTCCGTTAAGATTGAATTCCTTTATATTGTACAATTTTAATCCCAACTTTTCTGTTCCAATACGGTATTTTATTGCTACTTTAAGAGGTAAAGTTGTTTTTAGTGTACCATTATCAATTCGACTTGTATTGTTGTAAAATTGAATCGGAGCGACTTTCCAAATTTTAATTTCAATATTGTCATCTTCGATGATTGTATCTTCATAAATTAAACCATTTAGCAAATTATTGGTTTTATTTTCAATGTCTTTTAATTGTATGGATAGGGGTAAATGGATATATGAAGGACTATTTTCATATACTAACGGAATCGCATCATCAGGTTCTGGTTGGAAGTTTTTTATTTTAGAAGGTGAAGCACAGTTAATCGCTACTAATAAAAAACTTAGATATATAACAAATTTAAAGGTGCGTTGCATTGGATATGAATTTGTACAAAAATACTAAAAGTAGTATATTTTGACTACTATTTGTAACAAATCAGGAACTATGCTGTCTAATTGCTTTTAGTTGCTAAAATAATTATTGCTTCGGCTTTAATTCTTAACTAGAAAATGTAAATTTGTATAGTATCTTTACAGAACATTCATTCAAAGAATATGAGAAAAAATAGTTATATCAGTTTGGTTATAATCCTTTTAATTGGATTATCTTCTCAAGCACAATCGAAGCAGTGGACTCTCGAAGAGTGTGTAAAGTATGCCTTAGAAAACAACATCTCGATCAAACAATCGGAATTGGATACTCAGACAGCTTCTATAGACAAAAAAAGTGCTCTAGGTAATTTTCTTCCTTCAATGAATGTTACAACAAATCATTCTTGGAATATTGGATTAAATCAAGATATAACCACAGGTTTATTAAGAAATCAAACAACTCAATTTACTTCTACTGGAGCCAATATTGGAATTGATATTTACAAAGGTTTACAAAATCAAAATAATTTACGAAGAGCTAATTTAGCTCTAATTGCCTCCAAATATCAGCTGCAAAAAATGCAAGAGGATATTGCTTTAAATGTAGCAAATGCTTTTTTGCAAGTGCTTTTTAATAAAGAAAATTTAAAAGTTCAACAAGAGCAGTTGGCTATTAATGAAAAACAATTGAGCCGCTCTACAGAATTAGTTAATGCAGGATCAATTCCAAGAGGTGATGTTTTAGACATCAAAGCTAATTTGGCTTTAAATCGTCAAAATGTAGTTGCTGCAGAAAATGCCTTATTAATTTCTAAATTAAGTTTAGCACAGTTACTTCAAATAAAAGGTTTTGAAAATTTTGATGTAATTGACGCTATTTCAGTTACAGATGAAGTAGCAATTTTATCACAGTCACCTTCTGTAATAGTTGAAAAAGCGAAAGAATCTCGAACTGATCTTAAAATTGCCCAAACAAATCTAGAAATTGCTCAAAAAAATCTCGCTATTGCAAAAGGCACTTTTCAGCCTACTATTCAAGGTTTTTATGGATTTAATACTAGAATTTCATATGCGGATGTAACTACCATTTCAGGTGGTACAATTGGTACAAAACCAGCAAATCCTTTTTGGACTCAGTTCAGTGATAATAAAGGACAATCTTTTGGAGCACAATTGTCAATTCCTATTTTTAACGGATTTTCTGCGAAAAACAATGTGGAACGTTCAAAAGTTAATTTAGAGAAATCAAAAATTGCTTTAGAACAACAAAATTTAGATTTGCAGCGCACTGTATATGCAGCATTTACTGATGCTAAAGGAGCGTTGAATGCTAATGAATCTGCAATTTCAACTTTGGAAGCACGCCAAGAGGCTTACAATTATGCCAAAGAAAAATTTGCTGTAGGGTTGATGAATTCTTTTGATTATAATCAGGCCCAAACGCTATTGGTAAATGCCCAATCAGAAGTGCTTAGAACTAAATACGACTCTATTTTTAAAATCAAAATTCTTGAATTCTATTTCGGAATACCAATCATTAAAAACTAATTTATCATGTCAAAAAAGACCATATACATCTTAACTGGAGCCGCAGTAGCTTTAATTTCCTTATTAATCGTTTTGTCAAAAACAGGCACTATAGGTAATAAAGACGAAGGAAAAGAAATTGAAACAGTTAATGTTGATGCTTCAACTATTATTGAAACTGTTTCTGCAACTGGGAAAATTCAACCAGAAATTGAAGTTAAAATTGCCTCAATGGTTTCAGGAGAAATTATTGAATTGCCTATCAAAGAAGGGCAAGTAGTTAAAAAAGGAGACTTACTAGTTAAAATCAATCCGGATTTATATACCTCAGGTTTGAATAGAGCACAAGCTAATTTATCTGGAACTAAATCGGGCTTACAGCAAGCAGATGCTAGTTTCAACGAAGCGAAAGCAAGTTACGAAAGAAACCGAATCTTATTCCAAAAAGGAATCATTTCTAAAGCAGATTGGGATAAATCAGTTGCTGCTTTTGAGGTAGCAAAATCAACCAAAGAATCGGCTTATTACAATGTTAAAAGTGCCTCAGCTACAGTTATTGAAGCGAAAGATAATTTAGGTAGAACAGTTATTTATGCTCCAGCAGACGGAACAGTTTCGGTACTTAATGTAGAATTAGGAGAACGTGTTTTGGGAACCCAACAAATGGCAGGCACTGAAATTTTAAGAGTTGCCAATTTGAACAATATGGAAGTGGAAGTAGATGTTAATGAAAATGACATTGTTAAAATCAAAGTAGGTGATGAAGCTAAAGTTGAAGTAGATGCCTATTTGAAAAAGGAATTTAAAGGAGTTGTAACGAGTATTGCTAATTCGGCTAGTTCAGCTCTTACAGCAGATCAGGTGACTAATTTTAAAGTAAAAGTGCGAATTTTAAAAGAATCGTATCAAGATTTATTGGAAGGAAAGCCGTCTACTTATTCACCATTTAGACCAGGAATGACAGCTACTGTTGATATTATTACCAAAACTAAAAAGAATGTTTTGGCAGTGCCAATTAGCTCTGTTGTTGTAAAATCGGATACTGCTGCAGTAAAAGAAATTAAAGTAGATGATCCCGAAGCAGAAAAATCTGCTCCAAAAAGTGATAAGAAATTTGAATGCGTTTTTGTTAAAGTTGGCAATAAAGCGAAAATACGCGTTATAAAAACCGGAATTCAAGACGACACTAACATTGAGGTTTTAACTGGTCTCAAAAAGGGCGATGTTATTATTACAGGCCCTTATACAACAGTTTCCAAAGATTTAAATTCTGGTGATAAAGTAAAAGTAAAATCCGATAAGAAGTAATCAACTTGAATTACATTTTAAATATTGAAACGGCTACAAAAAATTGTTCTGTAGCTTTGGCTAAAGAGGGTCAAACCTTAGTTTGCAAGGAAATTGCTGAAGAAGGTTATTCTCATGCCGAACGGTTGCATGTTTTTATTGAAGAATTGATTCAAGAAGCTGGGATTCATTTTCAAGATTTACAAGCTATTGCGGTTAGTCAAGGCCCAGGATCTTATACTGGATTGAGAATAGGAGTTTCTGCGGCAAAAGGCTTGTGTTATGCATTGAATATTCCTTTGATAGCCGTTGACACTTTGCAAATTTTAGCGTCTCAAGCAACAGTCTCTGATGGTCTAATTATTCCAATGTTGGATGCTAGGCGAATGGAAGTCTATAGTGCAGTGTATAATTCTAAATTAGCAAAGCAACGCGAAATTCAAGCAGAAGTAATTACTGAAAACTCATTTAAAACAATAACTGAAACGATTTATTTTGTTGGAGATTGCGCCGATAAATGTAAAACTGTTTTAGCAAAACCCAATTTTATTTTTTTAGATAAAAAAATATACCCTTCTGCAAAAGAAATGAGTTCTTTGAGTTATTATAAATTTCAAAACAATAATTTTGAAGATCTAGCTTATTTTGAACCTTACTATTTAAAAGATTTTATGATTACGCCTTCAAAGAAAGTTGGCTAATTACTTCTTGAATTGTAGCACTAGGTAAATTACAACTTTTATTTTGGCAAAGATAATAGAGATCTTTTCCTTCAACAAATCGATCCTTTAATAATGGTAAAGAAGATGGTTTCTCAGTACCAGCAATGATTACATTTGGGAAATACAAACTCGTAAGAATTTTGTTTGCTTCTTTTGCATTTGGACTACAGATAGCCAATTCTTTATTGTGTCCTGAAATAGTGAGTGCTAAATCCAACCAATTGGAATAAGCCGAAGGATAATCAATTGAAGATATCAGTATTGAGAGCATTTTTTGGGCCACCTTTTCATAATATGGGTTATTAAAATAAATGCTAAGCTGGTTTAAATTTTTTGCCATCACAGAATTTGAAGCTGGAATTACATTATCTTCTGTTTCATAATGCACACTAATTAACACCTCATCTTTATCTGAAGTAAATCTGAAAAACGATTGTTTTTCGTCATAAAAGTGTTCTAAGGCATAGTCTGTTAATTGTTTAGCATTATGAAGCCATTTTTCTTCAAAAGTTACTTCGTACAATCCAATAAATGCAGCAATCACAAAACAATAATCTTCTAAATAACCGTTGATAGTACTTTTCCCATTTTTATAACTGTGAAACAAATTCCCTTCACTGGACCACATTTTTTGGATTATAAAGTTGGCGTTTTCAAGGGCAATAGAAAGATAATCTTCGTTTGCCAAAGCTTTATAGGCATCCACATATCCTTTGAGCATAATAGCATTCCATGAAGTCAGACATTTATCATCTAATCTAGGTTTGGCTCGTTTTTCTCTTTCGGTATATAACAATTGCTCCCAATTTTTCTTTTTAGTTGCTAATTCAGTCAAAGAAAGATGGTTTAGTATGGCAATCGTTTCAATACTTTGATTCTGAATTAAAACAAAATTTTCCTCTTCCCATAAACCAAATGAATTGATATTAAAAACCTGGGAAAACAGTTCAAAATCTTCCTTTAATAATCCCTTTAATTGATCGATTTTCCAAACGTAAAATGCACCTTCTTCCAAATGCTCTGTAGCATTCAAACTATCAGCATCCAAAGCAGAATAGAAACCTCCTTCTTTTGTTTTCCACTCTTTGTTTACAAAGTCTAATGATTTCTCAATGATTTCTTTATACAAGGGATTTTGGGTCAATTTATAGGCGTCGCTATACAATGAAATCAATTGTCCATTATCATAAAGCATTTTCTCAAAGTGAGGAACGTGCCATTTAATATCGACAGAGTAACGAGAAAATCCGCCATCTACCGTGTCAAAAACTCCACCATAAGCCATTTTAGTCAATGTAAGATTGACAAATTCTAACAATTCATTATCTTGATTTTGATGCGCATAGCGTAATAAAAAATGGTAATTATTGGGCATCATAAATTTAGGTGCTCTGGCCATGCCTCCAAATTCCCAATCGAAACTCTTTTTCCATTTGGCTACTAAGTTTTCTACCAGTTGTTGTTGATTTGTATTTTCTTGTGCTTCATTTTGAATGATAGAAATAGAATTAATACCTTGATGTAATTTTTCAGCATAATCAATCATTTTTTCTGGAGCCATTTGATACATCTTTTGCAATTGCTCCAAAGTGTCAGTCCATTCCTCTGATCTAAAATAAGTGCCGCCCCAAACCGGTCGACCATCAGGTAACGCCACAATATTGAGAGGCCAACCTCCATGTCCAGTCATAATTTGTATAGCTTTCATATACACTGCGTCTACATCAGGACGTTCTTCTCGATCTACTTTGATGTTAACAAAATGAGCATTCATAACAGCTGCAACGGATTCATTTTCGAAACTTTCATGCTCCATTACATGGCACCAATGGCAAGCAGAATAGCCAATACTTATAATGATAAGTTGGTTGTTTTCTTTAGCCTTTGCCAAAGAAATACTATTCCAAGCTTTCCAATGTACTGGATTATTGGCATGTTGCAAAAGGTAGGGACTGGATTCTAAATGTAGCTCGTTCATTAAATTGGATGCTAAAAAAAGCGTTTCGTAAAGAAACGCTTAAGGTTTTATGTAATTAAGCATTAGCCGCCTCGACAACTATAGTGTCGTCGTTTAGCATTGATTTAAGTAAACTTTCAATCCCGCTTTTTAAAGTAAAAGTTGAGGATGGGCATCCACTGCAAGCACCTTGCAAAATGACTTTTACAATTTTATTTTCTTCGTCAAAAGAATCGAAAGCAATATTTCCTCCATCAGCTGCAACTGCTGGTTTTACATATTCTTCTAAGATATTTATAATTTTTTGAGAAGTAAGGTCTAAATTGTCGAATTCCTCTGTTTTTTTTGTTTCCTCTACAAGTGTTTCTTGAACGAAATTTTCTTCTAAAACAGTTCCGCCATTTTCGATGAATTGTTTAATAAAACTTCGCAGTTCAAGTGTTATTTCGTCCCAATTATTTATATCGTATTTAGTAACAGAGATATAGTTTTCATCAATAAATATTTCTTTTACAAAAGGGAATTTGAATAATTCTTTCGCTAATGGTGAAGAAGCTGTTTGATCAATATTTTTAAATTCAACCGCTGTACGAGTAAGCATTTTACTAACTACAAATTTTAAAGCTGATGGATTCGGGGTAGTTTCTCCGTAAACGGTTATGGGTTGTTTTTTAGCCTTGTTCTCGTCTTGTTTGATTATTACTCCTCCGTCAGCAACAAATTTTTCTATTTGTTCTGCAACGGCTTCTTTAACATCATCCCATTCTACGATGCTAAAACGTTCAATGGCTATAAAATTCCCAGAGATATATACTGTTTTTACAAATGGTAAGTAAAAAAGTTGTTGTGCTAATGGAGAAGTTCCTGCTTCGTCAATGTTTTTGAATTCATAATTTTCATTTTGAGTGATAAAATCAGGAAATTCAAATTTTAATATGGTTGGGTTTTGCGTTTCTTTTATAGTAACTTTTATCATGAGTTTTCTTTTTCTGCAAATTTACTAAAGTTATTTTCTTTGAATTGCTATATTTGGTAATTAAATGCAATACTAACATACTATTAACGTTAGTTTAAGTAATAAATACCACCAACGAATGTATTCGAAATTTAATTACTTTATTTTTTTATTTATAATACAATTTTCTTCAATTGCTCAAGAAGGAATCCCTGTTTATTCGGATTATTTGACGGATAATTATTATTTATTGCATCCCTCTATGGCGGGAGCCGGTAGTTGTGATAAATTGAGAATTACGGGCCGCAAGCAATGGTTTGGTATACCAGATGCACCAGAACTGCAAACGATAAGTCTTAATATGCGCTTAAATCAACAATCAGGAGCTGGAATTATTTTATATAACGATCAAAACGGCTATCATTCTCAAAAGGGTGCAAAACTTACCTATGCACATCATATTATGTTTTCAAGAGATGATGTAGATTTGAACCAGCTTTCATTTGGTATGAGTGCAGGATTGGTTCAAAGACAGTTAGATCAGACTAGTTTTTATAATAATGGGTTAGTTATAAAAGGGCAGAGTTTAAATCTAGATTTTGGAGTTTCATATAATTTTTTAAATTTCTATGCTCATGCCACTGTTTTAAGTTCATTGGAATCAAAGCGTTCGTTATATAGTGAGGCTGAAAGTGCTAATTTACGTCGGTACATTTTTAGTACTGGATATGCTTTTGGAGACATCCAAACCATGCTTTGGGAACCCTCTGTTATGTTTCAAATGACTGATCTAACTAAAGAAAAATCAGTGGACATTAATTTAAAGGTACATAAACAGTTGGGATTAGATTTAGGTGCAGTTTGGGGTGGAATTTCGTATCGACGCAGTTTTGAAGGAGCTCAATATTTTACCATTCCTACTTCGGCTACTACTACTACTACTACTGCAACTGCAACTACATCTTCAGATTGGAAAAGTCATAACCAAAAATTACAGTCAATTACCCCGTTTTTAGGTATAACTTATAAACAATTCATGGTGAGCTATACGTACTCCAAAGTTTTAGGGTCTGTTTTATTTGATTCAGGAGCTTATCATCAAATTACACTTGGGTTCAATTTTAATTGTAAACAAGTGTATTACATTGGAGGTACTTTATAAAATTTAAATATTCTAATTCTATGTTAATTAAATCTGTTAACGGGAAATCTCCCTTAATCCCGGACGATTGTTATGTTGCTGAAAATGCTACTATTGTAGGTGAGGTAACTTTTGGACATTCTTGTAGCGTTTGGTTCAATGCGGTGATACGAGGTGATGTTCACTTTATTTCTATTGGGAATAAGGTAAATATTCAAGATGGCGCGGTCATCCATTGTACCTATAAAAAACATCCTACTATTATTGGTAATAATGTATCTATTGGGCACAATGCCATTGTTCATGGATGTACAATTCAAGATAATGTGTTAATTGGAATGGGCGCTATAGTGATGGATAATTGTGTGATTGAAAGCAATTCGATTGTTGCAGCGGGCTCTGTTATTACCCAAAACACTATCGTAGAGTCTGGTACTATTTGGGCTGGTGTGCCAGCTAAAAAAGTAAAAGAAATTAATCAATCTGATTTTGCAGGAGAAATTGAGCGAATCTCAAATAACTATGTGATGTACTCCAATTGGTTTAAGGAAGAAGAGATTTAAAAATCGATTTTTTGAACGCTATATTTTTCTTTTAAGATCTCACATAACACTTGTATCTCCGTATTTGAAAAGAAAATGGGTTCAGGGTTTTTTAAACTAGAAAGGCCAACTTTTTCTTGAAGTACTTTTTGCGTTTGCCTGGCAACTGCTTGTCCTGAATCGATAATTTGAATGTGTTCAGGCAGCATTTTTTTTATTTGTGGAATTAAATACGGATAATGACTACAACCTAATACCAAATAATCAATATTCGCATCAATCATGGGTTGTAAATAGGAGTGAAGCAGCTGTTTCATTTCTGGAGAATTGATTTGACCTCCTTCGATTAGTTGAACTAAACCATGACCTACTTGCTCTACAATTCTTGTATCTTGATACATTTCTATTGCTTTATGGAATAATTCGCTATTTAAAGTTCCTTTGGTAGCCAATATTCCAATAGTTTGTGTCTTTGAATTAGTTGCGGCGGGTTTAATTGCAGGTTCAATTCCAATAAAAGGAACATTGTACTTTGCTCTTAATTCTTGGATTGCATTTGTAGTAGCAGTATTGCAAGCTACTACAATTAACTTGCAATTCATTTTGAGAAGAAAATCAGTATTTTTCATGCTCAAAGCAACGATTTCTTGCTTTGATTTTTGTCCATAAGGCGCATTTTTACTATCGGCAAGATAGATGGTTTTCTCGTTTGGAAGTAATTGATGTATTTCTTGCCAAATTGATGTACCTCCAATGCCAGAGTCGAAAATTCCTACAGGTTGGTTATTCTCCATAGAAACAAAGTTACCAACTACAAATTTAAATTCCTACAAATTTATTAGTGCATAAAAAAGGCTCCTTCATTTGAAGGAGCCTTTTTTAGTAGAGTATGTCAAGATTAGAAACCTAAATCTTTCTTTACATCAACAGTTATGTTAGTACCATCTGCTAATAAAAGAGATGCACCATCTAAAACATATTGGAAACCTTTTGCTTTTCCAACTTTTTGGATTGAAGCTCTTACTTTTTCCATTAATGGTTTTACAATATCTGATTCTTTTTGTTGTAATTCCTTTTGAGCATTATCTCTAAAGTCTACAATTCTTTTTTGCATGTCTTGTACTTCTTTAGAACGTTCTCCGTTTACAGCTTCAGTTACAGTTGCAGCTTCAGCTTCGTATTTTTTTAATTTAGCTTGGTACTCTTCCACCATTTTTTTATAGTCAGCATCGTAAGTAGTACTCAATTTTTCTAGTTGTTTTTGAGCATCTAACATGGCTGGCATTTTAGCCATAATTTCATTCACATCTACGTGAGCAGTTTTTGTTTGTGCCGAAATTTGATTAGCTCCTAATAGTACTATTGCAGCGATTAATAAAGTCTTGATTTGTTTCATTTTAAAAAGTGTTTATAATTAATTATTGTTTGTATTTGTATTTATTTTTTCATTTACTGCTTTTTTGGAAGCCGCTTTTTCTTCTAATGCTTTTTTTCTCTTTTCTTCTAATGCTTTTTTGTTTTCCTCAATAATTTTTTTGCGTTCTTCTAGCTTTTTTTGCCTTTCTTCTGCTAGTTTTTGTCTGGCTAATTCGGCAGCTTGTTTTTTTTCTTCAGCCGTTGTACCAGTTTTTACAGTAGCGTTTTCATTTGAAATTTCAGCGGCTAAATTAGCATTTTTCTTTGTCTCTTTTTCTTCTACTAATTTTTTTCTTCGTTCTTCAAATTCTTTTTTCTTCGTTTCTTGCAACTGTTTGCGCTCTTGCAATATTTTTTCTCGATCTGCTTTTTTTGCATCTAATGCTTTCTGTTTGTCAAGAAGTCCCGGATTTTCTTTAATTTCATCCTCTCTCTTTTCTTTTTCTTCTAACTCTTTTTGTTGTTTTTTAGTGAGTTGTTCTCTCCTTTCACTCCTGTTAATAACACGCAAAACCTGATCACTAATATCATACCTTTTTGCTGCAAAAAGCATGGTTAAATCAGATGATTTGTCAAATATGAAATCGAATTGTTTGGCCTCGGCTATATCTTGAACCGTTGCAAAAACCTGATCTTGAATTGGCTTAGTCAAAACTAATTTTTGTTGTATCAAATCGCCATTAGCACCAAATCTTTTCTGTTGAAATTCAAGTAATTCTTTCTCTAATAATTTGATTTCTATTTCTCTTTCTTCAATTAGCTCTTTAGTTAATAAAGGTTTTTCTGTCTTTAACGCTTCAGAAAGGGTGTTAATATCATTCTTTTTAACTTCAATTTCTTGTTTCCACTTTTGTGCTTTCTGTTCTAATTGTTCTTGAGCTTCTTTATAATTGGAAACATTTTGCAAAATGTACTCCATATCAATATAGCCAATTTTAGTACTTTTTGTTTGTCCTTGAATTGATCCTGCTCCAATAATCGTTAAAAATAGAAATAAAAATTGTTTTCTCATAACTTTTGTTGTTTTGGAAATTGAAACAAGTACTAGAATTGTTGACCGATAATGAAATGAGTTTCCCATCCATTAGGTGTAGTTTGTCCTGGTAATGCATCAAAACCTTTAGCAAAATCGATACCTAATAAACCGAAAGCTGGCATGAAAACTCTTAAACCAACACCAGCCGAACGATTCAATGCGAATGGGTTGTAGTTTTTGAATGAATCATACGATGAACCTGCTTCTAAAAATGCCAATGCGTAAATGGAAGCCGAAGCTTTCAATGTAATTGGATATCGCATTTCCAATGAAAATTTATTATATATTGTAGCTCCCAATTGTTCACCAGCACTATTAATTGGAGTTAGAGAGTTGTTTGGATATCCTCTTAATTGAATAGTTTCTCTACCATCCATTGCAAAATTTGCCATTCCATCCCCGCCTAAATAAAATCTTTCGAATGGAACAGATCCACGGTTTTGATTGTAAGCCCCCATAAATCCAAATTCAGACAAACTACGTAGCACTAACTTTCCAAAAATTTTAGTATACCAATCTGCTTTAAATTTTACTTTATAGTATTCTAACCAGTTGAATTTTTGTTGATCCACTTTGGAAGGGTCTGCTACTGCATCTTGTATTGATGTAACACGATTAGGTGTTGGATTTTCTGAAGAAGGAATTGCTTCAACTAGATCGCCCTCATTAACTAAGATGCCGTCTGTTCCAGCATATGTTGCTCCAGCATGTCGGTATTTGAATTCTTCTTGGTCACCAATTGTTGCATAATCAGTCTTGCTAAACAATGAATAAGGCGGTGTTAGTTTAGCTGATATACTGAATTCGGAACCATAAGTTGGAAATATTGGGTTTACCCCTTTATTACTTCGTGTTAAACCTACTGTATATGATAAATTCCTTGATGTACCGTTTCCAAAAGTAAACAATCCAGTATTATAGTTATTCAAATCATAATGTTGGTAACTTAACGATTGTGATAGTACAAAATAATCATCTGGAACAGTTAATCTTTTTGCAACCCCAATAGATAGAGTCAAGATGCTAAAACTTTTTGATTTATCAACTTGATATGTTACAAAATTATTTAAATATTGTTGGCTAAATGATAATGAAGTACTAAATTGAACGGGTTTTTTACCCCCAAACCAAGGTTCAGAAAATGAAGCACTATAGGTTCTAAAATACGTACTTGCTTGAAGACGTAAAGATACTTTTTGTCCATCACCCATAGGTAATGGTTTATAGGCTTCTTTCTTGAAGATGTTTTTGGCAGAAAAATTATTAAAAGATAGACCTAGTGTTCCAATAAAACCTCCGCCGCCATAACCACCTTGTAGTTCTATTTGGCTAGCCCCTTTTTCGGCAAGGTTGTATTCAATGTCGACAGTTCCAGCTCCCGAGTCTACATTTTTAAATTTTGGATCAATAGTTTCTGGATCGAAAAATCCAAGTTGTCCAATCTCTCTAATGGTTCTAACTAACTCTTCTTTACTGTATTTTTCTCCTGGTTTGGTTCGCAACTCACGGTAAATTACTTGATCATTGGTTTTGTCATTTCCAACAACAGTAATTTTGTTAAAGTATGCAATTGGTCCTTCTGTAACGCGGATTTCAAAATCAATAGTATCATTTGCAGTTTTTACTTCTACAGCGTTAATATTTGAAAATAAATAACCATTATTTTGGTATAAGTTAGTAATGTCTTCACCGTCTGGTTTTGATTTGTCAGCAATTCTTTTCTCTAACAAAACACCGTTATATACATCTCCTTTTTTAAGGCCTAAAACCCTGCTTAATCCTTGGTCTGGATAAACGGTATTGCCTAAAAATTTGATATTACCAAAGTAATATTTATTCCCTTCTTCTACCTTTATTGATACTGCTAAAGCATTTTTTGATTTATCATAACTTACTGTATCAGATACTATTCGAGCATCTCTAAATCCTTTTTCTTTGTATGCATCTATTACTTTTTCTAAATCTGATTTATACTTGTCTTTTATAAATTTAGACGCTTTAAACAAACGAGTAACTTTTTTCTGCTTAGTATCTTTCATTGCTTTTCGCAATGATTTATCAGATAGTTTAGTGTTACCTACAAAGTCAATTTTATCAATTTTCACCTTAGATCCTTTGTCAATCGAAACTAACATATTAACTTGATTGATAGTTGTAGTATCAATAACTGTATTGATGTTTACTTTGGTGTTAAAGTACCCATCTTTTTTGTATTTATTCTCGATATAGTTTTTGGTTGTGGTTATCAAGTTTTCATTGACAACTTTATTTTCAGTTAGTCCATTATCTTTAATTAAACCTTCTGTTTTGTTTTTCTTAACCCCAACAATTCTTACCTTATTCAATTTAGGTAATTCTTCTAAATGTAAATCAAGATAAACGCTGTCATTTTCGACTTTATTTACAAAAAATGAAATTTCATTGAACAAACCTAATTTGCCTAATTTTTTAATTGCACTACTTATTTCTTCTCCCGGAATAGTTATCTCATTTCCTTTTTCAAGCCCAGTAAAAGCAACAACTGTTTGTGTGTTGAAAGTGATTTTGCCAACAACATTAACATCCGCTAGGAAGTATTTTTTTCCTTGATCAAATGGTACTCTGTCTTGTGCTTTTGCTTGGAAAATACTTCCAAATAATAGTAAACCAATTACTATTCGTATGCTTTTTTGTAACACTAAAAAATTATTTAATTTGTTCGCTTGTTTTTCCAAATCTACGTTCTCTTTTTTGATAACTAAGGATAGCCTCATATAAATCTTCTTCTTTAAAGTCAGGCCACAATATGTCAGTAAAATACAATTCTGCATAGGCTATTTGCCAAAGCAAAAAATTACTGATTCTATGTTCTCCACTAGTTCGTATTAATAAATCTACCTCTGGTAAATTTTGGGTGTAAAGATGCTCATTTATAATGGAATCGTCAATAGTGTCTATTGAAATTATATTATTTTTAACTTTATCACTTATATTTTTTACTGCACGTACAATTTCTTCTCTTGATCCGTAACTTAATGCAAGTGTAAGAGTGAGTTTTGTGTTGTAAGCTGTTTTTTCAATTACTTCTTGTAATTCTTTTTGAGCGACTTTAGGCAATTGATCTAAATTTCCTATAGCATTCATTTTGATATTATTGCGCTCTAAAGTAGGTAGTTCTTTTTTAAGAGAATTAACTAATACTCTCATTAAAGCTTCTACTTCTAATTTTGGACGGTTCCAATTTTCGGTTGAAAAAGCATACAAGGTTAAATTTTCAATGCCCAATTTGGCACAAGCTTCGATAATTTTTTTGACCGATTTTGTCCCGCTTTCGTGGCCAAGAGCACGTAATAAGCCACGTTGTTTGGCCCAACGACCGTTACCATCCATTATTATAGCAAGGTGTTTTGGGAGTTTATTTTTATCTATATTGTTACTTATATCCATTTTATTCTGCACAAAAACAAGGTTCTTTACCAAAAGTGTAGGTTAATGTCAAACCTGAAAAAACATACCAATCATTATTATTCTTATTCCCAAAGGGGGTTCCAAGATTATTTTTTGGCAGACTACCATCTATATCGTCTGCAAAAGTAAATCGTGTGCCTACTTCTAATCCGATGACAAAATTAGAAGTTAAATTGGATTTTACACCTAAAATTAGCGGTAAAGCTACCGTTTTTTCTTTTGAGTCTATATCTGCTTGATTAGTAATTAAAAATAAGCTATCATAAAAGCTGATACTCAGACCTGTAAATACATAAGAAGTGAATTTTCTATCCAAAGGGTTGTTCATGTTGAAATCAAAAAAATTGAATTCAATTCCCCCAGTAAATTCCTTAATGGTATTTTTAAATTCATATTTTCTAAACTTTCGGCCTGGATCATTAGATTTGGTATCTTTTGCTACTATTTTTGATTGAATTATTGAAAATCGCCAAGAATGTCTAGGTGTTTTATTCCATTTATAAACTAGGCCTATTGCAGGGCTATTTGGATTAACATAAGTAGTTGCTCCAAGATCTCCAATAAAGTTACTTCCACCAATAAAAGTTCCAATCTCATTGATCTGAGCATTAGATGTAAAGCTGTAGATTAAACTTAGTAGTAAAAAGAAAACTTTATTCATTTGATGAAAAATTGCGCGCAAATATAGGTATATCAGTCCATATTTAGTGATGTCTTTCAGTTGCCAATTAAAGTCGGTCCTAAACAGGCTAAATCGACAAAGTACAAACGAAAAAAAAGAATAAAATTGTATGATTGGGAATTAATTTCTTTTGTCTTCTCCCCAAAGCAATTTATTGCGCAGGGTTTTCAAGAAGGTTTCTTGAGGTATTTCTATCATATTTATTTCGAAAGGATTTCGTTTAATGGTTAAAACCGATTCGTTTTTAACGGTAGTTACTCGGGAGTCAAGCGAAACTAAATATTGATCTTCTCTACCCGTTACTCGAAGTTTAATCTCTGTATTGTCTGGAATTACCAGCGGTCTTGCATTTAAATTGTGCGGCGCAATAGGTGTAATAACTAAGCTTTTAACTTCAGGAGTTAGAATAGGGCCTCCACAACTCATAGAGTAGCCTGTCGATCCGGTTGGAGTGGAAATAATTAATCCGTCTGCCCAATAGGAATTTAAAAACTCATCGTTCAAATAAGTTTCAATGGTAATCATCGAAGTTGTATCTTTTCTACTAACGGTGATTTCATTCATTGCAAAATTGATCTCTTTGATAGCTTCATTTTCAGGTGAACAATCCAAACTTAGTAAAGTTCTCTTAGAGATACTGTATTTTTTATCTATGACAAACTGTAAAAACGAATCTATATTTTCTTTTTGGACAGTAGCTAAAAATCCGAGTCTTCCTGCATTAATGCCCAAAATAGGCACTCCAGAATTCCGAACTAAAGTTGCGGCTCTTAAAATAGTTCCATCACCACCAATACTGATTAGCATATCGAAACTTGTATCTAATTCTGTATGAGACGAAAAAGTGGGATAGTGCTCGTGAATAATATTTTTTTCAAACAACATTTCTAGAAATGCCGATTCAATGATAAGTTCAACGTTATTCTTTTTAAAAAAAACAAAAATGTCTTTAATGATTGGTTCGGTGCTGTTGAGATAATATTGTCCGTAGATGGCTATTTTCATTTCTGTAGGTAAAACTTGAAGTTAAATATTTAGGTATTTGTCTAAATAATCAGAACGTTCTTTTAACGTATTAATGTAATTGTCCTCATTATGCTCGGAAATAATTTCATAATTATAGCGTCTGAAAGTTTGGATAATATCGTTGATAACGCCTAAAGTTACTTTTATTGTAATTTCTATCGTTTCATTGTCCGAATTAGAAACAAAAAGACCTAATAATTTCCCGTTATTACTTTCAACAATTTGAGTGATTTGACTCATGGAGTAATCTACCAGCGCTTTTTTTACAATAATGATCCCTCCCGCTTCTTTAATAAAGGGCGTTTCGTTAAAAAACTTTATAATATCGGCTAATTCATAATAGCCTATATAAATATTGTTTTCATCTAAAACAGGGACAATATCCGAATTATTTTTACCAAAAACCTCTAAAACATCCAGCCAGATCATATTGGGTCTTACAAAAAATGGTTCCAAAGTGTATTTGTAATCTCCTACTTTTTTGTCGGTGTCAAAAGTTTCTAAGTCGTCAGCGACAATACTACCAATGTAAATTCCGTCTTCTATTACAGGGAAATGAGAAAACGCAGCATCCATAAAAAAATCTTGTGCATCAAGAACTGTTTCTTGGCTGTCAAGAGCTCTAAAGTCGTTGGTAATGTAGTCTGTAATCGCTGTCATAAAATCAATCCTCAATAGTTTATGCAAAATAATCAAAAAAAGGCAAAAACTCCTACCTTTTACTTTGTATTTTTGTATTCGCAAAAATAGTTTATTAAAACCAATTCCAGTTGTATGACAAAGTTAAGTGTAAATATCAACAAAATAGCAACTTTACGAAATGCCCGTGGCGGAAATGTACCTGATTTATTGAAAGTCGCTACCGATATTCAAAAATTTGGAGCACAAGGCATCACCATTCATCCGCGACCAGACGAACGCCATATTCGCTATCAAGATGCGCGCGATTTGAAGTCTATTGTCACAACCGAATACAATATTGAAGGCAATCCACAACATAATTTCATTGATTTGGTTTTAGAATGCAAACCAGATCAAGTGACTTTGGTTCCAGATGCGATTGGAGCTATCACTTCTTCGGCAGGCTGGGACACAATGAAAAACCAAGCGTATTTGACAGAGATGATTCAAGAATTTCAACGCAATGGCATTAGGACTTCTATTTTTGTAGATCCCATTCTCGAAATGATTGAAGGGGCCAAAAAAACTGGAACGGATCGAATCGAATTGTATACCGAAGCCTTTGCTCATCAATATGGCTTGGGCAATGAAAAAGGAATTGAGCCTTATGTAACTTCAGCCATTTTGGCTAACGAATTGGGATTAGGTATTAATGCAGGTCACGATTTAAGTTTGGATAATGTTCAATTTTTCAAACAAAGTATTCCCGATTTATTAGAGGTTTCCATTGGCCACGCGCTGATTTCCGAAGCGTTGTATTTAGGTTTGGACAATGTAGTTAATATGTATTTGCAAAAATTAAAATAAGTGAATTTGTTGTATTCAAAAATAGAAGGTTCAGGCAAACCACTTTTAATTCTTCATGGATTTTTAGGAATGTCAGATAATTGGAAAACATTGGGAGTACAATTTGCTTCTGAAGGTTTTGAAGTCCATATTTTGGATTTACGCAACCATGGGCGTAGTTTTCACTCGGACGAATTTAGTTACGAACTAATGGTACAAGATATTGTTCAGTATTGTAAGGAACATCAGTTGAGCAACATTAATATCATTGGTCATTCCATGGGTGGAAAAACGGCAATGTTGTTAGCAGCGCGTTATCCAGAATTAGTTGAAAAATTAATTGTGGCCGACATTGGTCCAAAATACTACGCTCCCCATCATCAAGATATTTTGGCAGGTTTGAATGCCGTTGATTTTACTTTAAAACCAAGTCGTATTGAAGTCGAAGTGACACTTTCGCAGTATATTCCAGACTTTGGAACTCGCCAGTTTTTATTGAAAAGTTTGTTTTGGCAAGAACCAGGTCAATTGGCCTTCCGATTTAATTTAGCGGTTTTTAATTCAAAAATTATTGAAATTGGAGTTCCCTTGCCAGCAGATTTAGTTTTTGAAAAACCGACACTTTTTATCCGTGGCGGTAATTCCAATTATATTTTGGATGAAGATTTTGAAGCTATTAAAGTTCAATTTCCAAAGGCTAGTTTTGAAACTATTCCAAACGCAGGTCATTGGCTTCATGCAGAAAATCCTGCTTTGTTTTATCAATTGAGTTTGTCGTATTTAAATTAATATATAGTTATGAAGTTATTTATTAGAATATTAGTGACTGCCATTTTAGTGATGGTTTTGTCTTATTTTATGAAAGGTGTTCGCGTAGATGGTGTGTTAACTGCACTAACTGTTGCAATTGTTTTGGGATTGTTGAATGCCTTTATCAAGCCCGTTTTGGTGTTTTTTACTTTGCCCTTTACCATTTTCACTTTAGGTCTATTTTTAATTGTGATTAATGGAATTTTAATCTTGGCATGTACCAAGATTGTGGGAGGATTTCATGTAGATTCACTTTGGACAGCGACCTTATTCAGCGTCATTTTATCGCTTTCGCAATCCATTATGTATAAAATAACTGGAGGTTCAAAAAAATAAGGATAATTAGGTTGTTTTTAACCTAATATATTGATTCCATTAAAACTTGTTTGGGTTGTAAAATTTTTATAATTTTGCAACCCAATTTTATTATGTAAATTAAAGAACAAGATGGATATCAAAAGAGTAGCTATAGATGCTGTAAATGAAACGATTGTCATGACTGTGGTTCATATGGATTACAAAGGACAAGTAGCAAAAAGAATCAATGAAAAAATGCCTTTGGCTACCGTAAAAGGATTTAGAAAAGGACAAGTACCTAAAGATCTTGTTGAAAAACAATACGGAAAAGGAATCAAAAAAGAAGAGGTTAAAAAAGTAGTTGATTTGGCTTTAGAGCGTTTTATTCAATCAGAACGTTTGAATCTTTTGGGAACTCCATTGGCTAAAGAAAATGAAAATTTAGATTGGGATGCTGAAGAATTGGTATTCGAATATGAAATTGGTTTAGTGCCTAATTTCGAATTGGACTTAGAAGCAAAAAACAATATCATCAAATACATCGTTAAAGCAGATGACAAATTAATTGACGGTCAAGTAGCGCGTATCCAAAAACAATTTGGTAAAGCAATTCCACAAGAAGTTGTTGCTGAAGGATATGATGTAACTGGAACTTTTTCAAATGAAGAAAAAGGAATCAATAATAAAACTGTTTTGGCTTTAGATGTATTCAAAGATAAAAAGACAGCTAAAAAATTCATTGGAAAACAAGTGGGTGATGTTGTTACTGTTAATACAAAAGGATTGTTTGAGGATGATCACCAATTGATGGACTACCTTAAGATAGGACACGATGACGTTCACTCTTTAGCAGTAGACGTTGACTTTACTATTGAGTCAATCAACTCAACTGAATTGGCTGAATTGAACCAAGAATTATTTGATAAATTATTCGGAGAAGGAAGCGTTGCAACTTTAGCCGAATTGAAAGCTAAAATAAAAGAAGATGCTGAAAGCCAATTTGCGCAACAAGCAGACCAAAAATTATTAGGTGATGTAACGGAGTTCTTAATAGAAAACACCAAATTCGATTTACCAGCTGAATTCTTGAAAAAATGGTTGCAAACCGTTGGAGAGAAAAAATTAACAGCTGATGAAGCTGAAATAGAATATGCTCGTTCTGAAAAAGGATTGCGTTTCCAATTGATCGAAGGTAGAGCTTTGGCACAAAGTAATATCCAAATCAATTTTGAAGATTTGAAAGCCTTTACTTCAAATGCGATCAGACAACAAATGGCACAATTTGGACAAACTAATCCAACAGATGAGGAAGTGCAAGGCATTGTAGCTCGAGTTTTATCGAACCAAGAAGAGGTAAAACGTTTGTCAGATCAAGTAGTAGCTGCTAAATTATTGGAAGTATTCAAAGAAAAAGCAAACCCAACGACAAAAGAAGTTACTTACGAGGAATTTATTGCGGCGTCATACGGAGAATAATTTCTAAAAAATTAAGTATATTTGAGCGTCAAAAGAATTTTCTTCTGACGCTCTTTATTTTTTTTTAAGTTTAAGTTCTTGTTGAGCAACTTTAAACTTTTAAACTTTAAACTTTTAAACTAAAAAAATGAACTACGGTAAAGAATTTAGAAAATTTGCAACAAAGCACCAAGGTGTAAATGCTATGTATTACGATAAAATCGTAGGAGCGATGACGCCAAAAAATATGACTCCTTATATTATCGAAGAACGTCAATTAAATATCTCACAATTGGATGTATTTTCAAGATTAATGATGGACAGAATCATCTTCTTGGGAACAGGAATTGACGATCAAATTGCTAACATTGTACAAGCGCAATTACTATTCTTAGAAAGCGCTGACGCTTCTAAAGACATTCAAATTTATTTGAATTCTCCAGGAGGAAGTGTTTATGCTGGATTAGGAATTTATGATACCATGCAATACATCAAACCCGATGTAGCTACAATTTGTACAGGAATGGCAGCATCAATGGGAGCTGTGTTGTTATGTGCAGGTGCTGCAGGAAAACGCTCAGCATTACCACACTCAAGAGTTATGATTCACCAACCTTCTGGAGGCGCTCAAGGAGTAGCGACTGATATGGAAATCAACTTGCGTGAAATGTTGAAATTGAAAGACGAATTATACAACATAATTTCGCAACATTCTGGGCAGACTTTTGACAAAGTTCATGCGGATAGTGAACGCGATTATTGGATGATTGCTGAAGAAGCAAAAGCCTACGGAATGATTGATGAAGTATTAGTAAGAGGATAAAAAATGGTTTCAAATGATAAAGTTGCAAAGTTCCATATTTTAGGATTTTGCAACTTTGTTACTTTGTTACTTTGCAACTTAAAATAGATGGCAAAACAAGTATTAGAATGTTCTTTTTGTGGTAGAAAAAAACCAGAAACCAATTTATTGATTGCGGGTATTGATGCACACATTTGCGATAAATGTATCGAACAGGCACACGGTATTGTATTAGAGGAACTAAAATCGAGTGGAAGCTCAAAACTGGTTGGAGATTTAATTCTTAAAAAGCCAAAAGAAATCAGGGCTTTTCTAGATCAGTATGTGATTGGTCAAGACCAAACCAAAAAAGTCATGTCGGTAGCGGTGTATAATCACTACAAACGTTTGATGCAACAACAACTGGATGATGAGGTTGAGATTGAAAAAAGTAACATCATTATGGTGGGTCAAACCGGAACTGGAAAAACATTGGTTGCTAAAACAATCGCAAAAATGTTAGACGTTCCTTTGGCTATAGTTGATGCTACTGTACTTACTGAAGCGGGTTATGTGGGAGAAGATGTGGAAAGTATTTTAACGCGTTTACTTCAAGCTGCTGATTATGATGTGGCTAAAGCTGAAAGAGGTATTGTGTTTATTGACGAGATTGATAAAATTGCTCGTAAAAGTGATAATCCATCGATTACCCGTGATGTTTCAGGAGAAGGAGTACAACAAGCTTTACTGAAACTTTTAGAAGGAACGGTGGTAAATGTACCGCCGAAAGGAGGTCGTAAGCATCCCGATCAAAAATTTGTGGAGGTGAATACTCAAAATATTCTTTTCATTGCTGGTGGTGCTTTTGATGGTGTAGAACGTATTATTTCAAAGCGTTTGAATCGTCAAGCAGTGGGGTATAGTACTTCAAAAAATGTGGATAATATTGATAAAGACAATTTGTTACAATACATCATCCCTAAAGATATTAAAGATTTTGGTTTGATTCCGGAGATTATTGGTCGTTTACCTGTATTAACGCATATGGATCCATTGGATAAGGAAACTTTACGCGCTATTTTAACACAGCCTAAAAATGCCTTAATTAAACAATATGCTAAATTGTTTTTGATGGATGAGGTCGAATTTACGATTACAGATGGCGCTTTGGACTTCATTGTTGAAAAAGCGTTGGAATATAAATTAGGCGCTCGTGGATTACGTTCGTTATGCGAAGCGATTTTAACAGATGCTATGTATGAATTGCCAAGTTCTGAGGATAAAAAATTAGCCATTGATTTGGAATATGCTCAAGAAACCTTGAATAAAAATTTATTGAAGCGTTTGGAAATAGCTTCCTAGATTATTGATTAATAAGTGATATCGAAACCTGCTACTATTTTGTAGCAGGTTTTTTTATGTTTATTTCTAATTACATCTAGGCTTTTAAAAAAACAACATTATTCTTTTTTATCAGCGATAGAATGTCGATTTTTGTCCTTCTAACTAACAACACTACAAATGGCAATAGAAGATAAAGAAATAATTTTATTGAAAGTTTCTGGTCAAGATAAACCGGGTGTAACAGCGGGTTTAACTTCTATTTTAGCAAACTATGATGCCGTTATTTTGGATATTGGCCAAGCCGATATTCATGATACGCTTTCGTTAGGAATTCTGTTCCAAATAAAAGCAGGTTCCTCTTCGGGACCTGTATTGAAAGATTTGTTATTTAAAGGGTATGAATTAGGAATCAAAGTAAAGTTTATACCAATTTCTGTCCCCGATTATGAAACTTGGGTAAAAGCCCAAATTAAACAGCGATATATCATTAATGTTTTAGGTGAAGAACTAACAGCAGTTCAACTCGCTGCGGTAACTAAAATCATGTCGGATCAACATTTAAATATTGATTCCATTATTCGATTAACGGGAAGAACATCGGTAGTGGAGAAAGAGGAGTATCCTCGTTCTTGTGTGCAATTATCTGTTACCGGTATCATTGAAGACAAGACGGCAATGACCGCTAGTTTTATGGAAATATCAAGAACATTGAATGTTGATATTTCGTTCCAAGAAGACAATATGTACCGCAGAAACCGCCGTTTGGTTTGTTTCGATATGGATTCGACTTTAATTCAAACTGAGGTAATTGATGAGTTAGCAGATCTAGCTGGAGTAGGGGAACAAGTACGTGCTATTACCGAATCAGCGATGAATGGCGAAATTGACTTTAAAGAAAGCTTTAAAAAGCGCATGGCTTTATTAGAAGGTTTGAGCGAAGAAGTATTACATAATGTAGCTATCAATTTACCCATAACCAAAGGAGCGCATCGCTTGATGCGTGCTTTAAAATACTATGGTTATAAAACGGCTATTTTATCAGGAGGTTTTACCTATTTTGGAGAATATTTGCAAAAGGAGTTGGGGATTGATTATGTTCATGCTAACCAATTGGAAATTAAAGACGGCAAATTAACGGGTAAATACCTTGGCGAAATTGTCGACGGACAAAAGAAAGCAGAATACCTTCAAGCAATAGCTGAAAAAGAAGGCATACACATCAATCAAACTATTGCAGTAGGTGATGGCGCTAATGATTTGCCAATGTTAAATTTAGCCGGCTTAGGTATTGCGTTCCATGCTAAACCTACGGTAAAAGAAAATGCGGCTACTTCAATTTCTAGTTTAGGTTTGGATGGTGTTTTGTACTTGTTAGGATATCACGATCGCCATATTGATATGATGGAGGAATAAAAATCCTACTCATTATAAAAAAAAAGCCCGACAATAATGTTGGGCTTTTTTTATTACTGTAATTCTTTCAATTGCTCCAAATACTCTCTTTGATTTGATAATCTAGGAATTTTGTGCTGACCACCCAATTTATCTCGCACTTTGAGCCAATCATAAAATAGATGTGGTCGAGCCAAATTAATAACCAATGGATTTAAGGTCATATTATTATATCGTTTAGCTTCATAATCGGAGTTAAGGCTTTGTAGCGTTTCATCCAATATTTTTTGGAATTGGCTGATGTCTTTTGGATTTTGTTTGAATTCAATCATCCATTCGTGAGCACCTTTTTCTTTGCCATCCATAAAAATAGGAGCCACGGTATAATCCACTACTTCTGTTTGAGTGAGCTGACACGCTTTGGCAATAGCCTGATCGGTATTTTCTACCATGAGTTCTTCCCCAAAGACATTGATATGGTGTTTAGTTCTTCCAGAAACTCGAATTCTATACGGATTTAAAGATGTAAATCGAACAGTATCGCCAATTAAATACCGCCATAATCCTGAATTAGTAGTAATTACAACCGCGTAGTTTTTAAACAATTCTACCTCTGCCAAACGGATTATTTTTTGATTGGGAGTGCCAAAAGTATCCATCGGAATGAACTCATAGAAAATGCCGTAATCCAGCATTAATAACAAATCACTAGAATCATTTAGATCTTGAATTGCAAAGAAGCCCTCGGAGGCATTGTATATTTCGTAGTATTTAAAATCGGATTTTGGGAGTAACTTTTGATATTGTTCGCGGTAAGGTTCAAAGCTAACTCCTCCGTGAAAATAAACTTCTAAATTAGGCCATAACTCCAATAAATTTCCTTTACCCGTCTCTTCGAGCATTCGGTTCATCAAGACTAACATCCAAGAAGGGACTCCTGCAAAGCTAGTCACATTTTCACTTTTGGTTTCGTTGATAATAGCATTTAGCTTGTTTTCCCATTCACTCATCAACGATATTTTGTTGCTAGGTGTACTGCTGAATTCAGCCCAAATAGGCATATTTTCAATTAAAATCGCAGATAAATCGCCAAACAAAGTTGCTTTGTCTTCATAAATTTGAGAGCTTCCACCTAATCGAAGACTTTTCCCCAAAAACATTTCGGAATTTTCGTTGTTATTCAAATACAAACACAACAAATCCTTACTTCCTTTGTAATGACAGTCTTCTAATGCATCATTACTTACTGGTATAAATTTACTTTTGGCATTGGTTGTACCACTTGATTTGGCAAACCATTTAATTGGGGCGTCCCAAAAAACATTTTGTTCGCCTTGGCGCGTGCGTTCAATTAGCGGTTGTAAATCTTCATAGGTAGAAACGGGAACTCGTTCTGAAAAAGTAGTGTATGAGTTGATCGAACTGAATTCATATTGGGCGCCAATTACCGTATTTTCTGCTCGCCGAATCAAATTCATCAACAATTCTTCTTGCACCTCATTCGGGTACTTCAAGAACAATTCAATTTGATGAATCCGTTGCTTTAAAACCCATGAAGCAATGGAGTTAATGATCGGTATGGGCATATTTGTGAGTTAGGAATTATGAATTTCGGATTCCGAATGATAACTTTACCAAAAATAACATTTTTTGTTCAATTCCAACCCTGAAACTTTAAACCAAATGACTTACGAAGGAGTTTTAACCAAAATGCAAACTGAATTTGGCAACCCAATTCAATACTATCTTGTTTTTGAAGACAACTTTTTGAATGTGAATCAATTGTTGGGGAAGCCAATGGAAATCAATTTTGTGGGTTTTCAATGTTTGAATTGTGGAAAGAAGAAAAAGATATTTCGTCAAGGATTTTGTTATGATTGTTTTTATTCTAGCCCAGCAGTGGGAGATTGGATAATGAAACCCGAACTAAGTACGGCACATCTTGGAATTCAAGACCGCGATTTAGCTTATGAAGAAAAGGTACAATTACAACCTCATATCGTGTATTTGGCTTTATCAAGTGAAGTAAAGGTGGGAGTTACCCGAAAAACCCAAATGCCTACACGATGGATTGATCAAGGTGCAAGTCAAGCTATTGCTATTGTAGAGGTGCCCAATCGATATTTGGCAGGAATTACAGAGGTAGCTTTGAAAAATCATTATGCAGATAAAACCAATTGGCGTAAAATGTTAGCCAATTCTTTTGAGACTATTGATTTAGTTGCTGAGCGATTGAAAGTGGAACATTTAATTCCAACGGAAGTTCAGGAATATTTTTACAATCAGACAATTGATTTGTATGAAATGCAATATCCTGTTTTGGAATATCCAACCAAAGTAACGAGTTTAAGTTTAGATAAAACGCCTAATTTTCAAGGGAAATTAATGGGAATAAAAGGACAATATTTACTTTTTGAAGGCGGAATTGTTTTTAATATCCGAAGCTCTGAAGGTTATATTGTTAAAATTGATATATAAAAAAACAGCTTCCAATCTAGTATAGTTTGGAAGCTGTTTTTTTATTGAATGCTAATTTCAAAAGGCATTCGGGCTTGAATTCCTTTGTAGCTTTGAACCCGTTTGATTTGTTCCAAAACTTTGTAATTTTCTTCGCCAATTTCTTCTTTGATCCAACGTTCTTTTGTTTTAGCAAAAGGAAAGTTTTCAAGGAATTCATCGAAATCTTTTTTAAATTCAGGATAATTTCGAGTGTTATAGTTTGTTGTTTTTGATAAACGTGCCGCTTCATTGATAGCATCATCTAAGCCCCCAATTGAATCCACTAACCCTAATTTCAAAGCATCTGATCCAGTCCATACTCTACCTTGCGCTATAGCATCAACTTGTGCAAACGTCATTTTTCGTCCCTGAGCAACATGAGCAACAAATGTTGTATATATATGTTCCACTCCCTCTAAAGTGACTGCTTTGAATTTTTCATCTATTGGAGAAAATGGATTATAATTTCCTGCATTTTGATGTGTATTGACTTGCTCGGAATGGATTCCCATTTTATTACTCAAACCACTAAAATTAGGCAATATGCCAAAAACGCCTATAGATCCTGTAATAGTATTGTTTTCTGCATAAATCTTTGAAGCATTACAAGCAATGTAATAGCCGCCAGAAGCTGCATAATTTCCCATAGAAACAACAACCGGTTTTACTTTTTTAGTCAATTCAATTTCTCTCCAAATCAAATCAGAAGTTAAAGCATTTCCTCCTGGGCTATCAATACGCAATACTATTGCTTTTACATCCTCATTATTTCTTGCCTCTTGAATAGAACGTCGCATAGCGCCTTCTCCAATAACATCCACATCACCTTCACCACTTTCAATATCGCCTTGAGCATAGATAATTGCAATTTCATCAGCTGCACCCGATGGAATGGAAGTGGTCAAGAAATTTTGGGTATAATCCATAATTGAAACTGTTTCATATTCGTCTTTTGGATCCACATTCAATAACTTTTTTATTGCATTATGATACACGTCTTCGTAAGCTACAACGTCTACTAATTGTTGCGCTTTTGCCATTTCGGGAGTTCGAGCTAATAAACCATTGGCAATTTCGTTCAGTTTTTGAATTGAAAGGTTTCTACTTTTCGCAATGTCTGTAACAACAGAATTCCAAATCGAATTCAACAAGGCTGTAATTTGTTCTCTATTTGCCTCACTCATTTTATTTTCAAGGAAAGGCTCTACAGCACTTTTGTACTTTCCGTGTCGAATCACTTCCATTTTTACCCCTGTTTTGTCTTGAAAATCTTTGAAAAACAACAAATCAGAAGATAATCCTTTGAATTCCATTTCCCCAACAGGATTAAGATAAATTGTAGTGGCAACTGAATTTAAGTAATACTCTTTTTGAGAATATGAATTGGCATAGGCCACAACAAATTTCCCTGATTTTTTAAAGTCCTCCAAGGCATCTCTAACAGCTTTATTTTGAGCCATTCCGAGGGAAGAGTAATTATTTAAAATGGATATTCCCTTGATATTTTCGTCGTTTTTTGCAGCGGTAATTGCGGCAATTACGTCAGTTAGTCCAATTTGTTTTTTATTTGAAAATGCGGTTACCCAAGGGTCAGAAAATTTACCGGCATAATCGAATTGTACGTCATTTAAATTCAATTCAATTACTGAATTTTCTTTAATTTCAACACTTTGTTCATCACCTCCAAAAATAACACCTAGGAATACTATTCCAAAAAAGAACAACATGGAGAAAACAAAAATCCCTACGATAGTAGCTAATACATTACCTAAAAATTTCATACTATTTTAATTTTTTTATAAGTAGACCTTGAGGTTAAATTGTTACATAATTTGATTTTATTAATAGAAATTTAATTATTAACAGCCCACACAAATATAACATTCTTTTACTTAATTTGCAGCCGTTATGAAATCACAGCATCAAGTCGTTTTATCTATAGGAACCAATCAAGGGAATCGTTTGAAAAACATCGAAAGTTGTTTGCAATTGATTCATCATGAAGTAGCTACGGTAGTTAAAGTATCTAAAGTTTACGAAACTCCCTCTTGGGGTTTTGAAAGTGATGCATTTTATAATGCGGCGATTTTAATTCACACCTACGATTCGGCAGCAACTGTTCTATTAAAAATTTTACAAATAGAGCAACAAATGGGGCGAGTGAGATCGGAAACGATTGGTTATCAATCTCGCATCATTGATATTGACATTGTATCATTTGACAACGAAATTATTACCACTGAGCATCTGCAAATTCCACATCCATTAATGCAGGATAGAATCTTTGTATTGAAGCCAATGTTAGATTTGAATCTAGAATGGATTCATCCGTTTCTCCAAAAAGATGTTTTGGAAATGGTATCTGAAACTAAAGATACAAGTCATTGTGTGGCAGTTCATACTTTGGTAAGTCCGTTGCGAAAAATTAGCTTAGAGCAATTCAATTATGTTGCTTTTGAGGGAAATATAGGTGCTGGAAAAACTACTTTGGCAACTAAAATAGCAGAAGATTTTAATGCTAAGTCTGTTTTGGAACGTTTTGCAGACAATCCTTTTTTACCCAAATTCTATGAAGATCAAAATCGATATGCGTTTCCTTTAGAAATGTCTTTTTTAGCTGATAGGTACAAACAATTGTCAGATGATTTATCGCAATTTGATTTGTTTAAAGACTTTATTGTAGCCGATTATCACATATTTAAATCCTTAATTTTTGCTAAAATCACTTTGGCAGATGATGAATTCCGATTGTATAGCAATTTGTTTCATATCATTTACAAAGAAATGCCTAAGCCTGATTTATATGTCTATTTGTACCAAAATTCAGAACGTTTACTTGAAAATATTAAAAAGCGTGGCAGAAGTTATGAGCAAGAAATTCAAGCGGAATATTTGGATAAAATCAACACAGGTTATTTAGATTATATCAAATCTCAAACTGATTTGAATATTTTAATCATCGATGTTTCGGATCGTGATTTTGTTAAAAATCATGAAGATTACCTTTTTATTTTAAATGAAATTCAAAAAAAAATTTCATAAATAAATCATCTTTTCAAGGTAAAATGCCCTTTTTTTTCTGGAGTATCGGCGTCTAATTTGAGAACATACCAATAATCTGAGGATGGAAGTTCTTGTCCATTAAAGGTACCATCCCAACTAATATCTGGAGAGTTATCTGGTCTTAGTTCTTTTAATAATTTTCCATAACGATCAAAGATTCGAACTGTTGATTCAGGATAAATTGACATTCCTTTTATTGTCCATTTATCATGTGGTAATATGTTAGGTGTAAAAAAAGTTGGGACAACGATAGTAACAAAAATTTCAGAATCGGTTCCGCAGTTATTGCTATCTCTCACATAAGCCGTATTTATTCCAGCTGGGGTATTGTTGAAGATGTTGGATAGCTGATAATTTATTCCGTCTATTGTATATTCAAAATAGGGTTGAGGATTTTTTACAATAATTTCAATTGTTCTTTCTTGAATTTTAATAGAATCTATTTCTGGAATTTGATATTCTGTTACCGTAATTTTTTTTGTGCTAGAACAAGAATAGGAGTTTGTTATGATAACTTCATAGCTACCTCCAGAAGTGATGTTTATAGTTTGTGTACTTTCTGCGGTAGACCATAAATAGTCCATTCCGTTGAGTCCTGCATCAAGTTCTAAAGAGCTGTTTTCACAAAGAATTAAATTTTCATTATCAACAAATGGTACAGGATGGATGGTTACGTTAAATGGGATCCGGTTAGTACTTATACATCCATTATTATTAGCTTCTGCATACAATATGGTGTCGTTTGATATTGGGTCCGTTGTAAAAATAGACCCGGTCCCAATTTGAGTGCCTCCAGTAGCGTCAATAAACCAATTGACATTTCCAATACTTGGGTTGGCTTCTAAAACAATTGGTCCTGTGCCACATCTTGTAACAGATGGTTTAGTTGTACTTATTGTTGGAATAGTATATACAGTAGCTGAAATTACCGTTCTAGTACTTGTACAGCCAGAAACTTCAGCATAATAGTTTTTTGTACTTGTTAAATTCGGGGTTATAAAATCACCCCCTGTATTAATAATACTTCCACCTAAAACAGCATCATACCATTCAATTGTTCCAATTGAAGCCGTTGCTTTTAGTGTAATTGTTCCTGAATCACATCGGGAGGCAGGTGTTACAGCTGTTATTTTTGCAATTGTTAAAGTGGTACTTGCTGATATTTGTATTGAATTTATATCTCCAGGCACCATTTCACCATATTCTACAATGTATCCTAATGGATAATAGGCGCTTGCTGGATCAGTATCCCCTGTGTCCGATAAGTCATTCCACGAACCTTTAATACTATTTAACATTCCAGGTGTAGTTATATGAGCGTAATTTTCACTTCCGACGGCAGGTCCATAATCATTGGGCTCACCATTAATAGTGTTCCAGTTTGTATAAATCATATTGGTGCCTGCTTCAGGACCAGTTACCCATTTCCAAACTCCTTCGGTTTCAGCATCACTTCCTCCAATCCATCCAGCACCGTCTGCTTGTTTTCCTGCTATCTGCGCTTCATCAGCAGAGGTCAGTGTGGCTAAATACCCTTTTAATCCATAGAAATAATTTGTTAATGATTCAGCTTTAATTTTAGCCTCAGACCAATGAATACCTGGATCAGCAATATATCTATAAAAATGTTTGTTTCTTGGTAAATAGTTGGCTTGACCTATGGTTATAGAAAAACTTCTTTTTCCTGAGGCTGTGGCAGTAGAATTTTTAAATTTAATGTCCTTTATTGCATTTTCAAGATCCGTTAAAGTTGTTAAGGGATTAGTTTTAAATATTCTAATCTTTCCAGTATTAATATCAAAAACACCAACCCCTATAGATGGATTAGTCCCTGTGTAACTTAATTTGTCTTGTCCACTTACATAGCCATCTGAAATTTGAATATATATTTCAGTTATTAAGTTGTCAGGGTCAGTTAAGGTTACAGTATCTACAATTTTTTGTTCTGTGGAAAGACAATAGGAAAATTCTCCAGTAGCTGTAATTCTTGGCGGTGTAGTTAGTATTGTTTTTTTTGTAGGGGGATCAAATGAAAGATGGTTTGAATAACCCAATTGAGTTCCAATTATTGTAAGAAGCGTCAAGAAGAGTTTTGTGGTATTTCTTTTCTTCATGCTGTAAATATAGTATTTTCACTCAACTAGGAGGATTTATCTTGTGAAATGTAATTTTTTAAATAAATCCCAAACTACTATACCTGCGCTTACCGAAATATTAAGGGAATGTTTGGTTCCTAATTGTGGAATTTCGATAGCACCATCGCAAATAGCTACGGCCTCTTGGGCGACACCAAACACTTCATTGCCAAATATAAGGGCGTATTTTTGATTGGTTATTACCTCAAAATCTTGAAGAAAAATGGCGCTTTCTACTTGCTCAATCGCAAAAGTTTGAATTTTTTCTGCTTTTAGTTTATGGATTACTTCCAAAACATTTTCAGCATGTTCCCAAGCTACTGTTTCTGTTGCGCCTAAAGCAGTTTTGTGAATTTCTTTATTGGGAGGAGTAGCAGTAATACCACACAAATAAATTTTTTCAATTAAGAATGCATCAGCAGTTCTAAAAACAGATCCAATATTGTGTAGACTTCGTATATCATCCAATATTAAAATTAATGGAGTCTTTTCAGATTGTTTAAAATCGGCTACGGATTTTCTATCCAGTTCGCTATTTTCTAATTTTCTCATTATTGTGATAGGTATAGGTATAAAAAAAAGCTTCCATAAATGAGGAAGCTTTTAAGTATATTGTAAATATAATTAGCTTTTCGCTGAAGCAACTACATTTCCTTTAATAGTCAATACTTTTGTTGGCTGTCCTGCAGCATTTGATGAAATAGTTACTGTTTTGGTAAAAGGGCCTACTCTGTTTGTATCGTATTTTACTCCAATAACTCCTTTAGCACCTGGAGCGATTGGCTCTTTTGGGCTAGAAGGGACAGTACAACCGCATGAACCTTGTGCATTAGTAATTACTAATGGAGAAGTTCCATTATTAGTAAATACAAACTCACGTTTGCCTTCTGCATTTTGTGTAATTGTTCCATAATCAATTACTTCATTTGCAAAAACCATTCCTGCTCCATTTACTTTTGCAGTGGCAGTTTTTACTTTTTTAGATGTTTCTTGTGCGTTTGCTGCTACTGTTCCAAGAGCCAATAGTGCTATAACTAGTATTTTTTTCATAATGTTTGATAAATTTAATTTTGAAATACAAAGCTATATAAATTTTAGAAATTAGCCCTAATAATTCAACTAAAAATGGTTAATATGTAAGAACAGTTCTTTATTCGCTATAAAATCTATAAATTCGCTCTCACATTTGGAATTGATTAAAACATTTGATTTGGCAGCAAAAGAAAAAGTAGCAAAAGAAACACCATTAATGAAACAATATAATGAAATCAAGGCGAAATACCCTGATGCTTGTTTGTTGTTTCGTGTAGGGGATTTTTATGAAACCTTTGGCGAAGATGCAATTCGAGCTTCTAAAATACTAGGAATCGTATTAACAAAAAGAGGAGCAGGTTCTGAAACCGAAACCGCTTTGGCAGGTTTCCCTCACCATTCTTTAAATACGTATTTACCTAAATTAGTGAAAGCAGGTTTACGTGTGGCCATTTGTGACCAACTCGAAGATCCAAAGATGACTAAGACCATTGTGAAACGGGGCGTTACAGAGTTAGTTACGCCTGGAGTTTCAATGAATGATGAGGTATTACAAGCCAAGGTAAATAATTTTTTAGCATCTGTTTATTTTACAAATAAATTAATTGGGATTTCATTTTTAGATGTTTCAACGGGAGAGTTTTTAACAGCTCAAGGAAATGCCGAGTATATAGATAAATTACTTCAAAATTTCAATCCGAGTGAGGTTTTGGTTCCAAAGCACAATAAAAATGATTTTAAAGCTGCCTTTGGTGAAGACTATCATAGTTTTTATTTAGAAGATTGGTTGTACAAAGAAGATTATGCTTTTGATACCCTTACTAAACATTTTCAAACCGTTTCGTTGAAAGGATTCGGAATAGAAGAGTTGAAAGAAGGAATTATAGCATCGGGTGCTATTCTGTATTATTTATCAGAAACCCAACATAACAAAGTGCAACATATCACCTCTATTCAACGCATTGCAGAAGATGCATATGTTTGGATGGACCGATTTACAATTCGAAATCTAGAGCTCTATCATAGTTATAATCCTAATGCGGTTACGTTACTAGATGTTATCGATAGGACGCTTTCGCCAATGGGTGGGCGGTTGTTAAAACGTTGGTTGGCCTTGCCTTTAAAAGATACCGCTAAAATTCAAGGTCGTCATCAAGTGGTGGCCTATTTGAAAGACAATCAGGAAATTTTAAAAAATATACAATCGCAAATCAAACAAATTTCCGATTTGGAGCGATTGATTTCAAAAATTGCTGCTGGGAAAGTATCGCCGCGTGAGGTGGTATATTTAAAAGAGTCTTTAGATGCAATTCTTCCAATTAAATCGTTGGCTTTGCAAAGTCCTCAAGAAGCGGTAAAAGTGATTGGTGATAGTTTGCATAGTTGTGATTTATTGCGTGAAAAAATTAAAACCACACTCAACCAAGAAGCTCCTGTGGCTATTGCTAAAGGAAATGCGATTGCAGTAGGAGTGAATGCCGAGTTAGATGAATTGCGTGCCATTTCTACTTCAGGAAAAGAGTTTTTAGAGGGTATTGAAAGAAGAGAATCGGAAAGAACTGGAATATCCTCTTTGAAAATTTCGTTTAATAATGTTTTTGGGTATTATATTGAAGTAAGAAACACGCATAAAGATAAAGTACCTGAAGAATGGATTCGCAAACAAACTTTAGTAAATGCAGAACGCTATATTACAGAAGAGTTAAAGGAGTACGAAACGAAAATTTTAGGTGCCGAAGAGAAAATACATAAAATAGAATCGGAATTATTTGAACAATTGGTGCAATGGATTAGTACCTACATCAAACCGGTTCAAATGAATGCCAATTTAATAGCACAATTGGATTGTTTGTGTTCGTTTACACAATTGGCAATTGAAAATAAATACGTTTGCCCAGAAATTGACGAGAGTTTCGAATTGGAAATCAAAGAAGGAAGACACCCTGTAATTGAGAAACAATTACCAGTTGGAACACCCTATATTTCTAATGATGTGTTCTTGGATAGAGAATCGCAGCAATTGATTATGATTACGGGACCCAATATGTCGGGAAAATCGGCAATTTTACGCCAAACAGCTTTAATAGTGCTCTTGGCTCAAATGGGAAGTTTTGTTCCGGCTGAAAGCGTTAGAATGGGAATTGTAGATAAAATTTTTACAAGAGTTGGAGCAAGCGATAATATTTCGATGGGTGAATCAACCTTCATGGTCGAAATGAACGAAACTGCTTCGATTTTGAACAATATTTCCAATCGAAGTCTTGTTCTTTTAGATGAAATTGGAAGGGGTACAAGTACCTATGATGGAATTTCGATTGCTTGGGCTATTGCGGAGTTTTTGCACGAGCATCCGGCACAACCAAAGACACTTTTTGCAACCCATTATCACGAATTGAATGAAATGAGTGAATCGCTATCAAGAATTCAAAATTACAATGTAGCAGTTAAAGAATTGAAGGACACAGTTCTTTTTGTTCGAAAATTGGTTAAAGGAGGGAGTGCTCATAGTTTTGGGATTCACGTAGCTAAAATGGCTGGAATGCCGCAGATTGTGATTTTGAAAGCACAAAAGTTGTTGAAGAAATTAGAAAAGAACCATTCGAATGATGCACTTAATGGAATAAAAGAAGCGAAGGACGAAATGCAAATGAGTTTTTTTAATTTAGATGATCCGCTTTTAGAAGAGATTAAAGATGAAATACTGAATTTAGATATCAATACTATTACACCAATGGAAGCTTTGATGAAGCTGAATGAAATAAAAAGAATGCTGACTAAAAAATAGTTTTGATTTTAAAGTTTACGTAATCAGAAGATTAACCTTAAAGGGCTATTTTTTTGTACAAAAGGCTTGTGTAATTGAATTAATGTATTAAATTTGCATCCGCAATACAGAACAAGTATCGCGATTCTTTTACAAGAATTGAAAATGCGAAAATAGCTCAGTTGGTAGAGCGCGACCTTGCCAAGGTCGAGGTCGCGGGTTCGAGCCCCGTTTTTCGCTCCAAGACCATACAATGCTCGGATGGTGAAATTGGTAGACACGCTGGACTTAAAATCCAGTGAACAGCAATGTTCGTGCGGGTTCAAGTCCCGCTCTGAGTACTAAAGCCTCTTCTATTGAAGAGGCTTTTTTTGTTTATTATGTAATGAATTAATTGACATCCGTTTGGGTGTGATATATATGGGCACTTTTGTAATTACAAAACGATTTAACGACGAATATAAATTTGTATTTGCCTCTCGAAAAGGCAAGACAATATTTACAAGTTTGAGTTACGAACTTAAATTTGAAGGAGAAGAAGCTATAGATAAGTTTAAAACGAATGCTGACCTGGCTACTTTCTTGAAATTTAAGTCAACTAAAGGAAAATACTATTTTAAAGTATTATTAGATGGAGAGCACTTTGCAACAAGTAGAAAGTATACAACTGAACTTAGACTGGAAAAAGGAATTAACGAAATTGTAAAATATGCTTCAATTTCAGAAGTATTGGACTTTTCATCCAACGATGTTATTTTTACAGATTAACCTTTTCTGATCATTTATGAATAGGAAAGAAATTGTTAGGAATAAAAAAAGCCGTTACACTAAGTGTACGGCTTATTTTTTTTCTGTGTAGTAATTAATTACTTTGCAGCAGCAGCAGTATCAACAGCAGCAGTATCAACAGCAGCAGTATCAACAGCAGCAGTGTCAACAGCAACAGCAGTAGTATCTACAGCTACTTCTTCAGCAGGAGCTTCAGCTTTTTTACAAGATACAACAGTTAAAACAGCAACAACAGCTAAACTTAAAAATACTTTTTTCATCTTAATTTATTATAAAAGGTTAATTATTAATTCGTGGCAAAGATATAAAATTTTTAATATGTAAAATATTTTTTCATTTTTTTTTTAAATAATATTCGACAATTTCTATACTTTTTATCAAAAAAGGTCGAAAATCAGCAATTCATCTCAAATTACAACAAAAATAGGGTTATAAATTTTTCATGATTGTAGCAACTGCACCGGTGTTATTTTGGACAAAAGTTGCACTGATTGTACCTTTTGATTTTCGGACAGTATTATCGGTTATTAATACATTCAAAACCGCTTCTAATTGTTCTGAATTTGTGATAGAAATACAACCTCCTAAACGAACCAAATCTATAGCTTCTGCAAAATGCGAATAGTTAGGTCCAATCACTATTGGGATTCCAAATGTAGCCGGTTCTAAGATGTTATGTACTCCAGGATGACCAAACCCACCTCCAACATAGGCAATTTCGGCATAACTGTAAATTTTAGTTAAGATTCCGATAGTGTCAATGATAAAAACATCATAATTGGCCATGTTTTTATTTTCTTTTTCTGAAAACAAAAGTGTTTTTTTGGTACAATTGGTTTTAAAATATTGAATTTGTTCCGGTTTAATGTTATGCGGCGCAATAATAAATTTGCAATCTAGTGTACTCGAATTAATAAAATTTAGCAAAAATTCCTCGTCTATCGGCCAAGAACTTCCTATGACGATTGTTGTTTTATCGCCTTTAAATTGCGCTATAAATTCCAAGCTGTTGTCTTTTTCTAAAATAGATGTGACTCTGTCAAAACGAGTGTCTCCAGAAATAGTTGCGTTGTGTATTCCTAATCGTTGAAGAAGTTGTAATGAACTTTCATTTTGAACAAAGAAATGGGTAAATGTTTCTAATGCTTTTCTGTAAAATCCGCCATACCATTTAAAGAAAGCTTGTTTTTCTCTAAAAATCCCTGAAATCAAGTAGGTTGGGGTATTTTGCTTTTTCAATTCGCTTAAATAATTCGGCCAAAATTCATATTTTATGAAGAAGACCATTTCTGGATGTACTAATTCAATGAACTTTTTTGCATTGTATATTGTGTCTAGAGGTAAATATACAGTTGCATCTGCAATGGTATTATTTTTTCTAACCTCATACCCTGAAGGCGAAAAAAAGGTGACAATAATTTTGTGGTTGTGATATTTCTCTTTTATTTTTTCAATAACAGGTAAGCCTTGTTCATATTCACCTAGAGAAGCGGCATGAAACCAAATCGTTTTGTCGTCAGGTTTGATCTTAGCTTTTAAAGTTGGGAATACGTCATTTCTTCCTCTAACAAAAAGTTTGATTTTTGGAACAAAGACAGCAACGATCTGTAACAATAGTCCAGCAATAGCAACAATTATACTGTAAATAAAATGCATACCCCAAATTTTGGTGCTAAAATACAGTTTCTTTATTTTATTTTGATTGGTTAGCACTCATTAAATACCTATTTTTGTTTTTCGTTTTTCAAATGGATTCACTTTAAATGGAATTTTAATTATAAATCTTCCAATCTTAAACAAAAAGTAAATGAAAAAAATTCAAATGGTTGACTTAAAAGGTCAATACGATGCTATAAAAGATACTGTAAATACTTCTATTCAAGAAGTTTTAGATACCAATGCATATATCAATGGACCACAGGTTCATACATTCCAAAAGTCATTAGAAGACTATTTAGGAGTAAAACATGTCATTCCATGTGCCAATGGAACGGATGCATTGCAAATTGCCATGATGGGATTGGGTTTGCAACCAGGAGATGAAGTAATTACTGCTGATTTTACTTTTGCAGCTACTGTTGAGGTAATTGCATTATTGCAATTGACGCCTGTTTTGGTTGATGTGGACATGTACAACATGAATATCAATATTGAAAAAATCAAGAAAGCTATTACGCCAAAAACAAAAGCAATTGTCCCGGTACATTTATTTGGACGCGCTGCTAATATGGAAGCCATTATGGCTTTGGCTAAAGACCATAATTTATTTGTAATTGAGGACAATGCACAAGCGATTGGGGCCAATTGTAAATTTTCGGATGGAACGAAAAAGAAAGCAGGAACGATTGGTCATGTGGGTGCAACTTCTTTTTTTCCTTCTAAAAATTTAGGATGTTATGGTGATGGTGGAGCTATTTTTACCAATGATGATGCTTTAGCGCACACGCTTCGCGGAATCGTTAATCACGGAATGTACGAAAGATACCACCATGATGTTGTGGGTGTAAATTCTCGATTGGATAGTATCCAGGCAGCGGTTTTGAATGCCAAATTACCATTATTAGATCAATACAGTAAAGCCAGACAAAATGCAGCCAGAAAATATAGCGCGGCTTTAGAAGGACATAAAAATATTATCGCGCCAAGTATTTGTGATATTTGTGATTGTCACGTTTTTCATCAATACACTTTACGAATTATTGATGCTGATCGAAATGGGTTGATGCAACATTTGTTAGACAAAGGAATTCCGTGTGCAATTTATTATCCAATTCCATTACATAGTCAAAAAGCGTATGCAGATTCACGATATAAAGAAGAAGATTTTCCTGTAACAAATCAATTGGTAAAAGAAGTAATTTCGTTACCAATGCATACCGAATTGGATGATGAACAGATTCAATTTATTACAGATAGTATTTTAGAATTTTTAAATAAATAGTTGATTCAATAAGCAAAATAAATGAAAATACTAGTAACAGGAGGTTTGGGTTTTATAGGTTCGCATACCGTTGTTGAACTTCAAAATGAGGGTTTTGAAGTAATTGTAGTCGATAATTTATCCAATACATCTTTGTCTGTTTTGGATGGAATTCAAAATATTACAGGTATTGTTCCGGCTTTTGAGCAATTGGATTTACGCGACAAACAAAAGGTAAACGACTTCTTTAAACGTCATGCTGATATTGAAGGAGTAATCCATTTTGCTGCCTCTAAGGCGGTAGGCGAGAGTGTTGGAAATCCTTTGTTGTATTACGAAAACAATATCAATGCGCTAGTTTATGTTTTGCAGGAATTGGAAAAAAAATCAACTGCTAATTTGATATTTAGTTCGTCTTGTACCGTTTATGGTCAAGCTGAAACTATGCCCATTACTGAATCTTCATCGGTTCAAGTGGCGCTATCACCTTATGGAAATACCAAACAAATTGGAGAAGAAATCATAACTGATACTGCAAGAGCTACCAATATAAACGCCATTTTATTGCGTTATTTTAATCCAATTGGAGCACATCCTTCTGCTGAAATTGGGGAGTTGCCATTAGGTGTTCCGCAAAATTTAGTGCCGTTTATTACGCAAACTGGAATGGGTTTACGTGATGAATTATCTGTTTATGGAAATGATTATCCTACTTCTGATGGAACCGCTGTCCGTGATTATATTCACGTAGTGGATTTGGCGAAAGCTCACGTTATAGCTATGCAACGTTTGTTGAACAAAAAGAATTTGAACCAAGTAGAAACCTTTAATTTAGGAACTGGTACAGGAAGTTCTGTTTTAGAAGTGATTCATGCTTTTGAAAAAGTTAGCGGACAAAAATTACCTTATAAAATTGTAGCGCGTAGAGAAGGCGATATTACCGAAGCCTATGCTAATACCGATAAAGCCAATACGGTTTTGGGATGGAAAGCACAATCAACGCTAGAAGAAGCAATGGCTAGTGCTTGGAAATGGGAGCAAAAAATTAGAAGCTAATTTATTTTTAATAGTACATTCGGATCAGGACAATTAGTTGTGTAATGATTCAATCTAGTAGCACTGCACACACCCGGATAATCTCCAACCTTGTTTTCCATGTCCTTTATGATTTGAAAATGCAAATGCGGAGCATAATCACCATTGATGGGAGCTAATCCTAAATTGCCAATTTGTTCGCCTGGCTCTACAATATCACCTACTTGTTTTCCTTTCAAACTTTCTTCGCTTAAATGTCCGTAAAGTGTATGAAAAATAGAATCCTCCAATTGATGCTGAATAATAATCGTTGGGCCATAATCGCCTAAGGCGGTATTATTTTGAAAACTGTGAATGGTTCCACCTAAGGCAGCATGAACTGAAGATGATTCATTAATCCATAAATCTAGTCCAATATGAATGTTGCGTTCTTCGGAATTATAAGCTTTAAAAACACTACTTCTTTGGTAAAAATTTCTAATTTCTTGGTAGCCCCCAAAAGCTATTTTTCCATTATTTGCATCCAAATGCTTTTGAATAAAAACGCCATAATCCTCAGTGGTTGCTAGATGGTGAATTGTAGAATTCGAAATGGATAAATCCAACGGAACGTATTCGGAATACGAAATAGTAGGAGCTATCACTTTTGAGGCTTCGCAATGAGAAAGTAGTTCAATTAATGTTTTCATTTTTTTAGTATTTCCAAAAATAAAAAATCCTCATAAAAACATTCTATGAAGATTTAAATATAGTAAATATTACAACTTATGCATTCGCTGTAACGGCTTCCTTGTCAATTTTACCAATTAGACCTGCTAGTACCTTTCCTGGTCCCACTTCGGTAAAACTAGTGGCGCCATCTGCAATCATTTGTTGAACAGACTGTGTCCATTTTACAGGAGCAGTCAATTGAATGATTAGATTTTTCTTGATTTCAGCTGGGTCGGCAACTGCACTGGCTGTTACATTTTGATAAACAGGACAAATCGGAGTCGCAAAAGTAGTTGCTTCAATTGCTGCTGCCAGCTCTTCTCTTGCTGGTTCCATCATTGGCGAATGGAAAGCACCGCCAACAGGTAAAATCAATGCGCGTTTTGCACCCGCTTCTTTCATTTTTTCGCAAGCCAATTCCACCGCTTTGTATTCGCCAGAAATTACTAATTGTCCAGGACAGTTATAATTTGCAGCAACTACAACACCATCTATTGATGCACAAATATCCTCCACAATTGTATCGTCTAAATTTAAAACGGCCGCCATAGTTGATGGAGTAATTTCACATGCTTTTTGCATGGCTAATGCGCGTTGAGATACCAATCGTAATCCGTCTTCAAAAGACAAAGCACCATTGGCCACTAAAGCAGAAAATTCTCCTAATGAATGACCTGCCACCATTTCTGGTTTAAAATCTTCTAGGGTTTTGGCTAAAATTACTGAATGTAAGAAAACAGCAGGTTGTGTCACTTTAGTTTCTTTTAATTCTTCGGCAGTACCATCAAACATGATGTCTGTAATACGGAAACCCAAAATATCATTGGCTTTTTCGAAAAGTTCTTTGGCTAAAGGCGAATTCTCATATAGTTCTTTACCCATTCCGGTAAATTGTGCTCCTTGTCCAGGAAATACGTATGCTTTCATAAAATATGTTTCAAGTTTACTGATTCAAGTTTTGAATTTGAACCACAAAAATAGAGTTTTTAAATTATTGTTCCATTGGAATTTCCATTATTAAAAAACGAGAATCCGAATTGGCTTTGATTTCAATTGCATTCGTTTCCCAGATTCCAATAGCATCTCTTTTTTCAAGTTTTTCACCATTAACTAGTATATCACCTTCAATATTCATGATATAGAAACCGTTACCTTCTTTTTGTAGGGCTAATGTTTTAGAAAAATTAGCTTCGAAATCACTCAAATAAAACCAAGCATCTTGGTGAATCCAAACACCTTCGTCTTCTGGATTTGGAGATAAAATTTGAGCAAAGTTATTTTTTTGTTTGGCTATGTCTAAGGTGATTTGTTGGTAACGAGGCTCCACATTTCTATATTTTGGAAACAACCAAATTTGAAATAATTTTGTCTGTAAATCCGCATTCGGATTAAATTCACTATGCTGAATTCCAGTTCCAGCACTCATTACTTGTACGTCACCTGTTTTAATAGTAGATGAATTGCCCATACTGTCTTTGTGCGCCAAATCCCCTTCTAACGGAATAGTGATGATTTCCATATTGTCGTGTGGATGTGTTCCAAAACCCATTCCTGCAGCAACTGTATCGTCATTTAAAACGCGTAACATACCAAATTGAATGCGTTCTGGATTGTACCAACTAGCAAAACTAAAACTGTGATAAGCGTTCAACCAACCGTGATCTGCATGCCCTCTTGAGCTTGCTTTGTGTAAAATAAAATTTTCCATAATGAGTGCTGATTATTGTTTGGTAGTAGGTTGCAATTTAAAGTAAGTTACTACAAATTTGTTGTCTTTGATTGTTCCAATAACTGCTGCTTTTCGAATGCTAGCACAAAAACCATCTTTGGCGTGTGCATCACCATGTGCATCAATATTAGTGCCCTCAACAAAATAGGATTTTCCATCAATTCGTACTGCCAAGTCGCAACTTTTTCCTTCCATCCCAAATTGGCATTGTCCACACGAAGCCTCAACAATTTGAATTTTTGAGTTGTCTTTTTTGTCTTGTGCCCAAATCGAAATACTACTTATCAAGAGTAATAAAGTAAGGATTCTTTTCATAGTTGTTATATTTGCAATTAGTCTTCGTCTTCAATTTCAAATTCGGCATCTTTTTCCCAGATTTCCATTTCGCAAGGTTTGCAGTTGAATTTGAGTTTGTATTCCAATTCGCCTTGTTTTAATACTAAAGGCTCTTTGACTTTAACACCTAATGTATCTTTGTGGTATTTAGGACATTTTTCAAGTTCGTATTTGATACAATATTTGGTCGTCATTACTCTTGATTTTCCTGGGTCCCATTGCAGTTCGAATGCTTTTTCTATTTCAGTAACTCCGTGACGTTCGTAGAATTTTCGCGCCATTTTATTAGATACATTGTAAGTGAAATCCAATTGATCTATTGGAAACGGATGATCGGTTTTTACGATTTGGTGTTCTTCTCGTTTATAATTGGCTAGACGAATGCTGGTCAATTGTTCGTAAACAGTACGGCGCATTTCATTGATTTTTGAAATAGGTAAAAACCAATTATCAGAAAATTGAATCCTAATTTCGTCAGCAGTATAAGGTGTAAATCCTGTTTTGCCTAATTGTGTTTTTATATTTTCTTCAATTGATAAACTATTTTTAGTTGGCTCTTTGGCATGTTCTAAATGAACGTTGCTTACATAACCATCCTCATCAGTAGCCGTCAATTCAAATCCAGTTTCATTTTCACTTAATACTAAACGGGTACTTATTTTTCGAACCGCACTATCTTCACGCTCTACAATTTTGATAAAAGCCGCGTCATTGTTGCGATAGATGAAAGTTCCGTCTTTAATTTCTTTTAAAACATTCGGGTAAATGATGCCGTTTTCGGCTTTGTTTACATAAATTCCGTCTGCTTCGTTGTTTTCGTTAATGAAACACAAACCATCACCATTGTTGAGTAATTCGCCGTTTTCAATTTCGTAAGAATTACCTATGGTTTTGATTAATTTTCCAATGTATTGTCCTTTGGATTTTGGACTTTCCCAAGAACCAATGGATTGGTGTCTTTCGTTAACGAAATAATCGGTATAACCACGATTGAAAGTTCTATTCAATTCTGAGTCGAATGTAAACGTACATTTTCCAGAAGAGGCTTTGGTGTATTGGTCGTTATCTTCTAAGAAGGCATCGATTTTTTTGCGAAGAAAAGACACGTTATTTTTTACATAGACCATATCTTTCAAACGGCCTTCGATTTTAAAGGATACGATTCCCGCTTCAATCAAATTTGGAATTTGATCAGTTACATCAAAATCTTTGATGGATAGTAAGTGGCTATTTTTGATCAATGTTTCGCCGTGGCCATCAATTAAATTGTACGGTAAACGGCAGTTTTGTGCACAAGAACCTCGGTTAGCTGATCGTTCTCCATTGGCAACGCTCATATAACAATTACCGCTAAATGACACACATAAAGCGCCCGTTACAAAAAATTCCAATTCAACGTCGGTGGCTTCGCTGATTTCTTTGATTTGATGTAAGTTCAATTCACGGGCTAAAACGACACGTTTGATGCCGGCATCGGCAAGGAATTTAATATTTTTTGGATCTCGGTTATTGGCTTGTGTACTGGCATGTAAAACTATTGGAGGTAATTCCATTTCCATGATAGCCATATCTTGAATAATCAATGCATCAACACCAATATGGTATAATTCCCAAATCATTTGACGACAAGTTTCGAGTTCGTTGTCGTATAAAATGGTATTGATTACTACAAATACTTGAGCGTTGTACAGGTGGGCATATTGCACTAAAGCTGCCACATCCTCCATAGAGTTGTGTGCATTGGAACGGGCGCCAAATTGAGGAGCACCAATATAAACAGCATCGGCACCGCTATTGATTGCAGCCATACCGTGTAATAGATCTTTGGCAGGTGCTAATATTTCTATTTTCTTTTTCATTATTGGATTACTTTCTTTTTAGAAAAATAAGATTGCAAAGTTCTTATAAATAATTGAGATTTTTGGAAAAAGTTTTGACTTTAGACTGTGCTCTTTTTTATAAATATAAAGCCGTAATAGTTGATTAAATATAACTTCTTTCCGCCGAAGAATAAAGTGTATTATACAAATAGAAAAAGCCTCAAGTTTCCTTGAGGCTTTTGGTTTTATTCTATATTGATTTAAGAAACGGCTTCTTTGATTCGGCGTAATGCTTCTTTTAAGATGTCGTCGCTAGTAGCATAAGAGAAACGGATACAATTTGGATTTCCAAAAGCGTCTCCAGTTACGGTAGCTACATTGGCTTCAGCCAAAAGGTACATAGAAAAATCATTCGCATCTTTAATTTCAGTTCCTTTCAAAGTTTTTCCAAAGAAAGAAGAAACGTCTGGAAACACATAAAAAGCACCTTCTGGAACGTTAATTTTCATTCCTGGAATTTCTTTGATTAATCCTACTACTAAATCTCTACGACTATGGAAAGCATCCACCATATGTTTTAAAACTGATGGATCTGCATCTACTGCGGTAATCGTTGCACGTTGTGCTACAGAGTTCGCTCCACTAGTTACTTGCCCTTGAATTTTAGTACAAGCTTTAGCAATGAATTCTGGTGCACCAATGTATCCAATTCGGTATCCTGTCATGGCAAAAGCTTTTGCCACTCCATTTACAGTGATTGTTTTTTCAAACATTCCTGGAATAGATGCAATACTGCAAAAAGTTCCGGAGAAGTTAATGTGCTCGTAGATTTCATCAGCTACCACATAAACGTTAGGGTATTTTTCTAACACTTTAGCAATAGCAGTTAATTCTTCACGGTTGTATACAGAACCACTTGGGTTACAAGGAGAACTGAACCAAATCATTTTTGTTTTTGGTGTAATAACTGCTTCTAATTGGGCTGGCGTGATTTTGAAATCAGTCTCTACTGATGTAGGGACTTCAACCGGAACACCTCCTGAAAGTTTTACTATTTCGAAATAAGAAACCCAATACGGTGCTGGTAAAATTACTTCGTCACCATCATTTAACATAACTTGAGCAATGTTGTATAAGGATTGTTTAGCTCCAGTAGAAACAACAATTTGAGACGGTTTGTAATCCAAATCGTTATCTCTTTTAAATTTCCTACAGATTGCTTCTTTTAATTCGGCATATCCATCAACTGGAGAGTAGGTGCTGTAATTTTCGTCAATTGCTTTTTTAGCCGCTTCTTTAATGAAATCTGGCGTATTGAAATCGGGTTCACCTAGACTTAAACTGATGATGTCTTTCCCTTGTGATTTTAATTCTCTGGCCAAAGCAGCCATTGCTAATGTTTGTGATGTAGCTAAGTTGTTAATTCTGTCTGAAAGTGGATTGCTCATTTTCTATTGTGTTGAAATGGTCTAATTCGCAGTTTCGAATTAGGTATAGTTAGTATTTGTTTTATGCGCTTAATTCAGGTTTCATTCCTAAATTTTTCAAATGGGTGAAATGCGATAGAATGGCTTCTCGAGTAGTTTTAAACTCATGGTATGGAAGATTACATTCTTTGGCGGTTTGTTTTACAAACTCAGCAATTTTATCGTAATGCACGTGAGAAATATTAGGAAATATATGATGTTCAATTTGGTGATTCAAACCACCGGTATAATAATTGACCAACCAATTTTTTGGTGCAAAATTAGCCGTAGTGTATAATTGGTGAATTGCCCAAGTGTTTTCGATTTCGCCTACTTCATTTGGAATTGGGTTGGCTGTTTCGTCAACTACGTGTGCTAATTGAAAAACAACACTCAAAATCAATCCTGCAGTATAGTGCATTACTAAAAAGCCTAAAATCACTTTCCACCATATGATGCCTAATACCATTGGTATTACTAACCAAATAGAGAAATAAATTACTTTAGTAATGATTAAGGTAGTCCAACGAATAGCTGGTTTTTTGAATTCGCCGTACGATAAATTGCGTTTTAGGTAGCGTTTCATTTGAAGAAAATCAGTAGTGATAGCCCAATTGAAAGTTAATAAACCGTATAGAAAAACCGAATAATAATGTTGAAATTTATGGTAGTTGTACCATTTGGCAGTTTTAGAAAAACGTAAAATACGTCCTGCTTCTAAATCTTCATCATGGCCTAAAATATTAGTATAAGTATGGTGCAATACATTGTGTTGTACTTGCCAGTTGTATACATTTCCGGCTAGGATATAAATGCTCCCCCCCATGAATTTATTCACCCAAGATTTGTTAGAATAAGCGCCGTGATTCCCATCGTGCATTACGTTCATCCCAACACCAGCCATTCCGATACCAATGATTAAATTGAGTAGTAAATACGTCCAAAATGGCATATCCATCGCCAATAAAAAGAAATAAGGCGTTAGAAAAATAGAGAACATTACGATCGTTTTAAGATGTAATTTCCAGTTCCCAGTTTTATCGAGATTATTTTCTTTGAAATAATTATTGACCCGCGAGTTTAAAGTTCTAAAAAATTTTAGATCGTCTTGCTTTGCAAATGTTGGAGCGGTATTTTTCATAATCTTGAATAATAAGCTACAAAGATAATTATTATAAATTTTTGAAGTGCAAAAATGGACTACTATTTCCAATCTAAAAATACTACTTTTGTTAAAAATTTTTAAATGGAAGCAATTCTGAAGCATTTTCCTAATTTAACTGATATTCAAAAAGAACAATTTCAGCAGTTAGATTCTTTGTACCACGAATGGAACGAAAAAATTAACGTCATTTCTCGAAAAGATATTGATGCATTATATACAAAGCACGTTTTACATTCTTTGGGAATTGCAAAAATTCAGTCATTTGAACCAGGAACATTTGTGTTAGATGTTGGAACAGGAGGAGGATTTCCTGGGATACCCTTGGCAATACTTTTTCCGGAAACACGGTTTTATTTGATTGATGTTATTGCCAAAAAAATTAAAGTGGTTCAGGCAGTGGCAGATGCTTTGGGTTTGAAAAATGTGAAAGCAGAACAAATTCGTGCTGAAAATGTCAAAGGTGATTTTGATTTTATTGTAAGTCGCGCAGTGACCAACATGCCTGATTTTGTTTCTTGGGTGAAAACCAAAATCAAAAAACAACACAAACATGAATTGAAAAACGGAATTCTTTACCTTAAAGGTGGAGACTTGACCGAAGAATTAAAAGACTTTCCTAAAGCAACTTTGTATGATTTAGCCGATTTCTTTGAAGACGAGTTTTTTGAAACTAAGAAAGTGGTGCATTTACCTTTGAAATTTACGATTTAAGATATACGAAGTACGATTGTAAATTGTCATAAAAATAAAACCCACAAACTGAAATTCAATTTGTGGGTTTTTTATATCGGCTATATTAATTAATCTATCCTAAAAACGGATATCTATAATCTTCAGGAGCTACTAATGTCTCTTTGATTGTTCTTGGCGAAGCCCAACGCAATAAATTCAAAGCCGATCCAGCTTTGTCATTTGTACCGGAAGCTCTAGCACCACCAAATGGTTGTTGTCCTACAACAGCTCCTGTTGGTTTGTCATTGATATAGAAGTTTCCAGCGGCATTTTGAAGTGCTACAGTAGCTTCTTCAATCGCATAACGATCTGTACTGAACACAGCTCCAGTTAAAGCATATTCTGAAGTAGTATCAACTAATTGTAGCGTTTCAGCCCATTGTGCATCTTCATACACATAAATGGTAATTACAGGGCCGAATAATTCGGTTTCCATTGTGGTGTATTTTGGATTGGTAGTTACAATAACTGTTGGCTCAATAAAATACCCTTTTGTTTTATTGTAATTTCCTCCTACAATAATTTCTGCATCAGCATCTTTCTTAGCTTGATCAATATAACTTGCTAATTTATCGAACGATCCTTCGTGAATGACAGCTGTAATGAAATTAGAGAAGTCTTCTGGAGATCCCATTTTCATTGATTTTACATCCGCAATTACTTGATCTTTTACAGCTGCCCATAAGCTCTTTGGTATATAAGCTCTTGAAGCGGCAGAACATTTTTGACCTTGGAATTCAAAAGCACCACGAACAATTCCGGTAGCTACTTGTTTTACATTAGCCGATGGATGTGCAATGATAAAATCTTTTCCTCCTGTTTCTCCAACGATTCTTGGGTAGGTTTTATAATGGTGAATGTTGGTTCCAATTTTAGCCCAAATATCTTTGAATACATGAGTTGACCCTGTGAAGTGAACTCCTGCAAAATCACGACTTGCTAAAACAGTATCGGTTACCATTAATGCATTTCCAAATACCACATTAATTACACCATCAGGCAAACCTGCTTCTTTGAAAATATCGATGATAATTTTCGCAGAGAAAACTTGACTATCGCTTGGTTTCCAAACCACAACATTTCCCATCATAGCCGCACTGGCTGGTAAATTAGCCGCGATGGCTGTAAAGTTAAAAGGTGTAATAGCGTAGATAAATCCTTCAAGCGGTCTGTATTCCAAACGATTCCAAACTGATGAGTCTGAAGTAGGTTGGTCACTATATATTTGGGACATGAATTCTACGTTGAAACGTAAAAAGTCAATCAACTCGCAAGACGCATCAATTTCTGCTTGATGAATCGTTTTAGATTGTGCGATCATAGTTGCAGCGTTGATTCTAGCTCTGTAAGGGCCTGCAATCAATTCGGCCGCTTTTAAGAAGATAGCTGCACGTTGTTCCCAAGCCATGTTGGCCCATGCTTTTCTCGATTCCAAAGCATTTGCTATAGCTTTCTCAACATGTGACTTATCAGCTAAATGATAGGTTCCAACAATGTGTTGGTGGTCGTGAGGTGCTGACATGGTTCTTGTGTTTCCAGTTCTGATTTCTTCGCTTCCAATGTATAAAGGAACGTCGACAGTGGTATTCCACATTTTTTTATAAGCTTCTAAAACAGCTGCTTTTTCTACTGAATTGGGTGCGTAACCTTTAACGGGTTCGTTGACCGCTTTGGGTACTTTAAAAAATCCTTTTAACATAATAATGGTATTAAAAAACCTGTTGATTCACAGATTTGAATTAGCAATTAAATAGTTACAATTATTCTAAAACTTGCGAATAATTTAAACTAACACAAAAGTACAAAGGATAATTTAATAAAAATAAGTAATGAGCGGAATAAATTAAAATTTATTCAAAAATAAAACAGGATTAATTGAGTGCAAATGGAGCACTTAATCTAAAAGAAGGGACAATTACTTTAAACGTCTTGGTTGTAGTAAAATTGATCATGTTGAAGTGTCCTTTCATAGCGCCATGAGGAGAAGATAATAGACATCCAGAGCTGTAGGTGTAAAATTCCCCTGGTTTTAAAACAGGTTTTTTCCCAATAACTCCTTCGCCATCTACAATTTCTAGTTCATTCAAAGAATCAAAAATTTCCCAGTGACGCGAAACTAATTGAACAGAATCTTTACTGTGATTTTCAATTTTGATTTGGTAACTAAAGGCAAAGTGGATTCTATAGTTCTTGAAGTAAGTACCTTCAAAACTAGTCAAAACGGAAATTTTAATACCTCTTGTTATTTGAGAAACCATAGTGAATTAGAATTACTCTCTTCAAAATTACAAAAAAATGATTCTGTTTTTACAAATAGCTATAAAATGTTCACTAATTGATTATATTCAAAGAGGAGCCGGTACCTTTTCCTATAATTCGTGTATAACGGTCTGTATCTTCTTTATAATATACTAAAACAGTATATTCATTTTCCGTTTGGAAAAAATTTCCATCGATGTTGTTTTCTGAATCGATTTTACCATTTTTTTGGACGGCAGTAAATTCGTAATTAACAAATCCTTGTTTAATTAAAATGGCTTTTTCGTAGATGCCCTTTTCGGAATTGTATTCCATTTTATTTTCAGGAGTTAGGGCATAATTATTAAACATTCCTGTTACATAGATCGCACCGTCTGAAGTTCTAAATAATGGCGCTGAAAGACTAAAATACACCCAACTATAATCAGCTTCAATATCACTGTTTTCGGCAAATAAACGTCGTACAGTGAAATTTCCATTTACATCTTGCCAGTTATAGTAATTTGAATTTGCACGCGCTTCATTGGTAAACAAATAGCTGCTGTAGATTTCTTTTTGGTTATCAACCCTTGATATGGAATTACTTGCTACCCTAATTTCTTTGTTATCAAAATACAAAAATTCATTTCCTGCCCAAAATTGTGTGAGCATATCGTATTTATAAATCAAATCATTTCCAATAGTAAATTGGGGGCTAATATTGCTGATTGCATTGCAGAATTTTCCATTTTGGAATAAGACAGTTTTTATGGTTTTTAATGGATTTTGGAAATTAATTACATTTGACTTAATTGTGAATTCTACATTGTGTTTGGATTCCAAATTTGTAACAGTTCTGGCTCTTTTTATCTGAATTGGGACAGATACTAAATCTTCATAAACCATCAATTTTCTTGAAAAAACGACTTCCTTATCCTCGTTTAAAATTCTCAGCATATAATTACCGCTGATTTTTAATTGTGTAGTACTGTTCGGAAAAGGTAAGCTGTAGTGCGTATAAATTTGCAGACAGTTAAAGGAGTTTGAAGATTCTTGAATTCTTTGGTTGTCAAATCCTTGAAGGTAGTCTCGTTTTTGTAAATCGGATGGGTTCCAATTATAATCACAATGTATTATTTCGTAAAAATAAGAAGCGTCATTGCCATATAAATCATCAAATTGTAATTGAAACGTATCGCCTAATTGGAAAATAGGTACTACATTTTGATTGTTTTGTACAAAAGATACAGTTTTGATGTTGTAAGGAGGCACTATTTCATTTTCTACTTGGGCTGTAGCCAAAGTAAAACAAAATAAGACCATTGTTTGAAACAAGTAGCGAAGCATAATTGATTGATTACGAATCGTAAATATAAACAATTAGTTGCTTTAGATTATTTAAAACAAACAGGGATAATTTCGCCAGGAGCTAAACAGTATTTTGTAACCAGTTCGGGACTAATTTTTTTTGTATAATCTTCTTCAACAACAGTAAATCCAATGCTTCGTAATTTTTCGAAATAATCGAGTCCATAGACTCTTACATGATCGTATTGTCCAAAAATTGCAGCACGTTCTTTTTCATCAGTGATAGTATCGTCTGAAAATGTAGTAGCTCGATTTAAATCTTGTGGAATTTGAAGAATAGCCATTCCGCCTGGTTTTAATACGCGATACAATTCTTGCATGGCTTTGGTATCATCAGGGATGTGTTCCAAAACATGGTTGCAAAATAAAATATCATATTGGTTGTCTTCAAAAGGTAGGTTACAAATATCTGCTTTTACATCCGCTAAAGGTGAAAACAAATCGGTAGTAGTGTATTGAATATTTTTTTGTTTTTTAAAACGCTTATAAAATTCTTGTTCTGGCGCAAAATGAAGTACACTTTTTTTCTCTTTAGCGGTAAAAAAATCGGTTTCGTTTTGCAAATACAACCATAATAAACGGTGTCTTTCTAAAGATAATGTGCTTGGAGAAAGCACGTTGTTTCTTTGGGTGCCGTAACCATAAGGGAGAAACATTCGGAAACTTTTTCCATCAATTGGATCAGTAAAAGTATTTCCTTTTAATAGGAATGCCAAAACAGGACGTATCACAATACTCAATCGAATTAAGATAGGGCGTGGGATAGTATTGAGAATGAACTTAAAAATTTTCTTCATTAGATATGTAATGGATTTTGTCTGAATTCATCTTCTTCATTACTCACTATTCCTAAAGCATCATAGATGTATTTGAAGGTGGAAAGTAATTCAGGTTTTCCTTCTACTAATGCTACATCGTGTTCAAAGTGAGCTGAAGGTTTATTGTCGGCAGTAGTAATTGTCCAACCGTCTTTGTGTTGTTTAATGTTTTTGGTGCCCAAATTAATCATCGGTTCAATAGCAACAACCATACCCTCGACAAATAATTTTCCACGACCTTTTTTGCCATAGTTAGGCATTTCAGGTTCTTCGTGCATTTTTTGTCCTAAACCATGGCCAACTAACTCACGAACCACACCATAACCATGTGCTTCGGTGTATTTTTGAATTGCATTACCCACATCTTCTACTCGGTTTCCAGCTTTGAATTCGCGGATTCCAACATATAATGATTCTTTGGTAATTTGTAATAATTTTTTAGTTTCAGGAGCAACGTCTCCTATTTCGAAAGTGTAGGCATGATCGCCGTGAAATCCGTTTTTGAAAGCACCGCAATCTACCGAGATAATATCACCACTTTGCAAAGGGGTATTGTTTGGAATACCGTGAACTACCTGAGTATTTGGACTCATACAAAGCGTATTGGGAAACCCATATAATCCTAAGAAGCTTGGAATTGCTCCATGGTCTCTAATAAACGCTTCGGCTAATTTGTCTAAATATAATGTGGTTACTCCTTCTTTTATTTCAGAAGCAATCATTCCTAATGTTTTGGATACGATTAAAGCACTTTCGCGCATTAATTCTATTTCTTCACGTGACTTTACTATAATCATATTTATAAAAATAAGATTGCAAAAGTAACAATATTAATCTGGATTTGCCATTATCTTGAATAATTCAGCATTCGAGTTTAGAAATCGATTTTCTAATCCTAGTTGTGTGAGTTGAATGCTTACTAAGTTGTTTTCTCTTGAGTTTAGTAAAAAGATAGAACTTTCACCTAAGGAAAATAATCGTTCTTCAGATTGTAGCATTTGGCTATTACCTGAAACTAAACCTGAGATCAATTGGAGTTGTTTTTCTATTGATTTTATTTCGGTTTGTTGGGCATTTATTTTATTTTTAAGTTGCACACGCTCCAAATCTAAAGATAATTTGGTGTCTTGAATCTTAAATTTTGCCAACTGTAAACTCCCCCGTTCTTTTCTTAAGAACAATGGAAATTTAAAATTAAGACCAATTTTGTAATTGTTGAAATTAGTATCATTCCAATAATTAGGTTCGGATAAATAGTGGTAACCCACATCCATTTTTGGTAATAAACTATTTGCTTTTAATTTTCGATCTACTTCTAAAAGGGCTAACTTATTTTCTAATGAATTAATTTTAGGATGGTTTTCAATAGACTGATTTTCTGTTAGTAATTCGTTGATTTTTAATGTTTCACTAATGGTTTGTTCTAAATTATTTTCTGGCAATACATCGTCTTGCAATTCTAAAGGAATATTGTTGTCTAGCCATAAATAATTGGACAAGTCTAGTTTTGACTTTACTAATTTCAGTTTTGATTCTTCCAAGTTCCATTGTCGGGTTTTGACAACAATTCCAGCTTCAACACTATCAATCGCTGGTTTATCTCCATTTTTAATAAGAGTCAATATTCCTTTATAGCGAATGGTTGCATTGTTTAAATAATTCGAATAAAGTTGTACTTCATTGTGGTTCCTTTTCCAATTGAAGTAGGCCAATGAGGCATTGTACAATACTTCGATGGCTTGTAATTTTCTTTCGGCTTGGCTTAGTTGGATTTGAATTTTTGCTTTGCGCAAATCGGCCATGCGCTGGTTGATTAACAACCCTTGTCCAACAGGAACTGTTATTCCTAAAGAGGTTAATCCTTGATTTGGCAATGTATTTTCAGGATTTACAAATATACCTTCACTGTTATCAAAACCTGCTTTCACTTCAATTCCGTACCATGTTGGTATTTTAAAACTACTATTGAATACGGAATAATATTCTTTGCCCTTGAATTGTTTTTGGTCAAAATCAGCTTCAATTTTTGGATCAAAACCACCGCGGGCTATCATCAAATTAGCTTGAGCCATGTTGATTTCAAGTTGCGCACTTTTTACTAAAGGATGGTATTTTTTTACATAACCTAAAAATTCATTGTAATTGAATTCTTTCAGGTTTTGTTCTTGTCCCCAAACTAAAGAACCTAATAAGAGTAGTACAAAATAGCAATGTTTCATTATTTTTTTTCTTTAGATTTTTCTTCTTTGGGTTGATAATAATTAGGTGGAAAACCATTTAGTGTTCGCCACAATTCAAACCAAATTGGTACGTTGTCTAACAAAGCCAAAGTTTGAGCCCCTGATCCAATACTAATTTGCTTTGGCCAAGCATCTTCTTCTTGATCGGGCGCTATCAACACTCTAAATTTTCCATTTGAGCTAATGAAATTTTCGACTGCTACAATTTTACCGCCAAATGTTCCATAACTCATATTGGGCCATCCTGAAAAAACAACTGTTGGCCATCCATCAAACCAAATGCGTACTTTTTCTCCTTTATGAATTAATGGCAAATCATTGGGGCTAACGTAGGTTTCTACAGCAATATCAAATTTAGAAGGCATAATACTTACAATTTGTGTTCCTTCTTTAATAATTTCCCCAATACCCGATTGAATGGCACGGTTGATATATCCATTTTGTGGTGCTTTTATATAGTACATTCCGTTGCGAATTTGATAATTCACATATTGATTTTGGAGTTTATTTACTTGTGCTTCTGTATCATATTGATTACTTAGTGCGGTAAATTGATCGCTTTCTGCTTTTGAAACTTTTTCTGTGTATTCCGCTTGAATTCGATTTACCTCAACTCTTGAATTGATCAATTCATTTTTACTACCCAATAATTTATTTTCTTGAGTAATTATTTTTGCCTCAACCTCCTGAAGTTTTAACCTTTTTTCTTCTACATCGGTCATTGGTTTTAAACCTTCTTTGTTTAATGTAACGGCACGATTGAATTGTGTATTGGCAATTTTTATCTGAGTTTTCACCGCTACTAAATCCATACTGTCACTTTTTACTTTTAGTAAAGATTGGCGAATTTTATTTTGCGCTTGTTGCATTTTGAGTTGCTTCTCATTTTGGATAGCCTTAATTTGTGAAGATAAAGAAGTTACTTTGCCTCCATAAGATTGCAATGCCATTTTTTTAGCGCTAACTTGGCTTTTGGTATTTTCTACTAAATTAGGGTCGAAATAGTCATCTTTTATTTCCGAAATAAATAGTATAGTATCTCCTTTTTTAACATAATCACCCTCTTTGACAAACCACTTCTCAATTCTTCCGCCAATAGCTGAATGGATGGTTTGTGGTCGCTGGTCTGGTTTTAATGTAGTAACTGCTCCGGAACCTGAAATGTTTTGTGTCCAAGGAAGGAAAAGAATCACAATACCAATCAGTGAAACGTAAATTATGATCTTATTTAAAATTTGGTAATGAGGCCTATTAGCCAAATTTTTCACGGTGCTGTATTTTTCAATATTTTCAGCAATTGGATTTTTCTTTGAAATATTTAGCATGTTTTTATTTTTTTAGATCTGCAATTATTTTTCCGTTTTGAAGGGTGATTTTTCTACTGCATTTTTCTTCCCAATACTTATTTTTTGAGGATATTATTACAGTCCATGGATTTGAAGGATGTGTTAAAAACTCAATAATATTTTTAGTTGCCTCTTCATCCATTTTGTCGATCGGGTCTTCGTAAAATACTATCTTAGGCTTGTTGACAATGCTTCTTGCCAAAAGAATTTTTTGTGCATTGGATGATGATAATTGTCTGCCATCAGGAAAGATTTTAGTGTCTAGTCCATCTGGTAAAGTTTTTATATATGATCCTAGTTGTACACTTTCTATTGCCCATTTAATGTCTTCATTAGAAATGGTCGGATTATTCAGGGTGATGTTTTCTAAAACGGTTCCCTCAAAAGGAGTTTCACCCTGGATGATGGTACTTATTTGTGAACGATATTGTGTAATGTCTATTTTTCTGTATGTGTCATCATTGATAAAAAAAGAACCAGATGTAGGCTGAATAAAACCTGCTAAAACCCGAATCAAAGTAGACTTTCCAGAACCATTAGCCCCATCCAAATATATTTTTTCTGACGGCTCAATTTTTAAATTAATATCGCTTAAAATTTCATCTGTAGCATCTGGATATTTGAATTTCAAATTTTCAGTTTCAATTGTAATATTGGTAAAACAATAGTCTGAGGTTTGTGCACTGCTATCTTCCATTTTCAAATCTACTATTTGACCTATTTTTTCTACAGAAGTTAATACATCGTATAAACTTTCTAATCCAATAATGATTTTTTCAACGGAATTAATTACTAATAATATAATGATTTCTGCAGCGACAAATTGACCAATATTCATTTGTTGATTTAAAACTAAATACCCACCTATAAGCAATAAACAAGCAGTTATTATTACTTTGAAGCCAATTAATTGTGTAAATTGTCTTTTGATTATTTTGAAATGTTTTTCACGATAATTAATGTATTCCGCTACTAAAAGGTTATTTTTTTCTAGGGCAAAGTGAAAATTTTCTTGTTTTCTAAAACTAAAATTATTCCGAGCGATTTCTTGTAGCCAACTTACCACTTTGTATTTATATTTTGATTCTTTTAAGCTAGATGATAGTCCTGCAGCAAATGAGAATCTGAATATAGAATAGAGTAGGAAGGCTAAAAGCACCCCAAAGAAGATGAAAAACGGATGGTATAAGGATAGTAATAGTATCCCAAAAACAATTTGTAATACAGCAGTAGAAAAATCAATTAAGAGTTTTGAGGTTCCTTTTTGAATTGTCAATGTATCAAAAAATCGATTAGCCAATTCTGGGGGATATTGGTTATACATTTCTTCAAATTTTATTTTTGGTAATCGATACCCAAATTCAAATGAGGAACGTACAAATATTTTTTGTTGTAAATTTTCGGTTATTCGCAATTGCATTAATGATAATATGCCAACAAGAGCAACTCCAATTACCACTATTAGTACTAAAACAATCCAAGAAATACTCACTCTTCCTGCTTGGATTAAGTTAATTATGGCTTGTATCCCTAATGGTAAAGAAAGACTCACTAATCCTGAAAAAATAGCGTAAAAGAATATTTGAGAAATATCTCTGCGATCTAATTTTAACAAATTATAAAAACGTTGTAATGGTGTTTGGCTCATGATGATTAACTTAAAGTTGTAACTATTAAATCTAAATAAAAATCGGTCACTGTATTGGTTTCGTCACAACTAGTGATGGTTTTCAAATGTTCTTTCAAAAAATGTTGGTGTAATGCTCCTTCAACAATTGAGGAAGCTAGGCTTTTTGCAAATAAATAATTTGGATTTACTTCAATTATTATTTCTATAATTCTGTTGATGATGCGTTTATATACTATAAAAAAACCTTCTTTATTTTCTTCATCGACTTCTTTTGTCAATAATGTTTTTGTGAATTCTTGAACAATAATCCTATTCAAAACAGCTTCGTTTATGTGAGTTGTTTCACTATCATCATTGACTTTTTCGGTAACTATTGTGATTGCTTTTTTTAATTTTTCAAGAGGATTGTTGACATTGTTAGTAGCAAACACCAATTTGTATTCAATCCAACCCCAGTACCAAGAAGATAAATATAACATCAATTTATGCTTGCTTTCAAAGTAGCGATAAATGGAGCTTTCGTTAGAATTTATTTTTTCACCTAGTTTTTTGAAGGTGAAATTTTCAAATCCAATATCATCAATCAACAAAATACTTTGTTCAATGATTTTTTTTCCTAAATCAGATGTTTCTGGGTTTTTGACATATAATTTGTCGTTTACCGAAATAATGATATTTGAAAGTATGCTTTGCATAAATCGATATTTTTTTATGCAAATATAATAGTATTACTATTAATTATGAAATTTTAACTTTTTTTTATAAAAAAAGCTGTCCCAAACGGAACAGCTTAACTTTTCTGGAGTAGTTTAAAACTACAACAAAGAATGACTTGTCATAGCAGCAGGCTGTTCGACTCCCATCAATTCTAGTATGGTTGGAGCAATGTCTCCTAAAACCCCATCATTAATTTTTTTCAAATCTTTATCTACTAAAATAATTGGCACTGGATTAGTAGTATGTGCAGTATTCGGAGAACCATCTGGATTGATCATCGTTTCACAATTTCCATGGTCGGCAATGATGATAGTGGTATAGTCATTGGCTAAAGCCGCTTCTACCACTTCCTTTACACAAACATCTACTGCTTCACAAGCTTTTATAGCAGCTTCCATAATACCCGTATGTCCTACCATGTCACCATTGGCAAAATTCAAACACACAAAATCAACTTCTCCCTTATTTAATTCTGGTACCAAAGCGTCTTTCAATTCGTAAGCACTCATTTCAGGTTGTAAATCATAAGTAGCCACTTTAGGTGAGTTTCTCAAAATTCGGCTTTCACCTTCAAAAGGAGTTTCTCTACCACCTGAAAAGAAGAAGGTTACGTGTGGGTATTTTTCTGTTTCGGCAATACGGATTTGTTTTTTGTTGGCTTTTTCTAATACTTCTCCTAAAGTTTCTGTGATGTTATCTTTATTGTAAACCACTTTTACATTTTGGTAAGTTTCGTCGTAATTAGTAAGCGTAACATAATACAAATTTAATTTGTGCATGTTTTGCTCATGAAAATCCTGTTGTGAAAGTGCTTCTGTCAATTCACGTCCTCTATCGGTTCTAAAGTTGAAAAAGATAACTACATCATCTTCTTGGATTACGGCTAATGGTTGCCCATTAGCGTCAGCAGCAACTAAAGGTTGGATGAATTCATCAGTAACATCGTTACCGTAACTAGTAGCAATAGAAGATACAATATCATTGGTTGGAGTTCCTGTTCCGTGAACTACTAAATCATAAGCTAACTTTACTCTTTCCCAACGTTTATCACGATCCATGGCATAATAACGGCCAATTACTGAAGCAATTTTAACGGGGGTTGGCGCAATATAATCTTGTAAGTCTTGCAGGTATTTTTTTCCTGATTTAGGATCTACATCACGTCCGTCAGTAAAGGCGTGTATGAATACTTTGTCCAATCCGTATTCTTGTGATGCGTCAATTAAACCTCTTAAATGCGAAGTATGTGAGTGAACTCCTCCATCAGAAACTAAACCTAGAAAGTGTACTTTTTTATTGTTGGTTTTTGCGTAGTTAAACGCATCAATCAAAACTTGTTCTTTGGCTAGGGTTTTATTGGCAACTGCCAAATTAATCTTCGCTAAATCTTGGTACACAATACGTCCAGCTCCCAAGTTCATGTGTCCAACTTCCGAATTTCCCATTTGACCCTCAGGCAAACCAACATTCAAACCATCGGTTCTCAATTGGGCGCTAGGGTATTGGGTATACAAACTGTTTATAAATGGGACATTAGCATTGTCTATTGCAGATACTTTTGGGTCAGGAGATTTTCCCCAACCGTCTAAAATCATAAGGATAACTTTCTTGTTCATCGGAATTTATTTTGCGCAAAGATAAGGCATTTCTAAAAATCTCTAATGACAACCTATTCACAATTATGGCACTCATTCAAAATACTAACAAAAATTTTGTGTTTTGTTTATTAATGAAAGTGGGACTTTTTATTTCTTCAACGAATTATAATCAATAAAGTAACGTACACTAACCGAAAATACATGATTTAGAGCTTCTTTGTCAATTACATTTCTAATATTTGTTCCCAAATCTCGTTTGAATTCGTTCTCAAATAAAGCGGCATTGTTTCGGTATAAAATCGAAATTTGACTTCCGGGTGCAAACCACCACGAATACGACAAATCTAAATTCCATGCGTTAAAATTAGAATTGCTGTTTTCAGTAAAATTTGATGTGGGTTCTATGGATCCGTCATTCTGTAAACTATAATACTGATTGTAAATCGCGTAACTTAAATAATGACGTAATGATAGATTAAAATTCATGTCACTATTGATAGTGAATTTACCTTGTAATGTATTAATGTAGGTGGAACGATCTCTTCGGCCCATGAAAATTTCATTTGAAATAGTATTTTCTCCTACATAGCCTAGATTGTTATTCTGTTGACTAAAGTCGAAATTATAATTTAAAGAAAAATGGTCTGAAAAACGGTATCTTGGACCAATTGCAATTCCGTAATTTCGTCTTCCTTCTTCATTAACAAAACTAAGAAAAGGATTCAAGTCAAAGCCGAATTTTTTATTTGAATTAGACGAAAAATACAGGTATGTTGATATGAATTCTGGTATTTCTAAAAAGCGAGATTGGTTATTTGTTCGAGGCTCATAGAAATCATAAATTTTTATTGGTCTTGCGTTAAATCCACCTCCAAAATAGTGATTCTTTTTATTGGTAGAATTTAAGTTGAGTTCAACCATTCCTTGCTGAATTCGGCCACTTCTGTTGTCAAATTCTGAATAGAGATTGACGTAGATGTTAAACATATTGAATGTTTTAGTTGGACTTAAAATACGATAACTCCAGTTAGAATACAAGGAATGATAATTGCTTTGAAATTGAATCCCCATATCGTCTTTGTCAAAATCTTTGGATATATATTCAGCTCCTCCTCCAAATTGGAATTTTCCACTGGTTTCGCCAAAAGTAATACTCGAACTATACCCCGTTTTGTGATCAATTCCTAAACCATTGACAACACTATATTTATAATCACCAGTCAGGTTGTAGGTATTTTTCTTTGTGTTTAAATCGAACAAAAGTGCAGATACATTTCCGTCACGCCCATTTCCATTTCGGGTCACATTAGTATTTATAAGGGAAACGGAGGAATTTGTTCCAAAACGTTGGTCTAAAACCATCACATTATAATTTGCTAAAGGTTCTATCAAGGCTTTGCGTGTTGCACCTGTAATGTCATTAGTGATGGTAGCTTCTGTTTTTTCGGTTACGGCATTCAATACCCCAATTCCTAAACCATTCTTTGTTCTTCCAGAAATTTTCAATGCATTTAGCAAATTGACTTTGGCTGGATATTCAGTGAAGGACTCGTTTGAATTTAAGTCGGCATTAATCGTTGGGCTTCCGCCAATTCTTCGAGAATAAAATAGGTTGCCTTTACTAAATAATTCGGTTCCTTCTGTAAAGAAAGGCCTATTTTCATTGAATTGTTGTTCGAATGGTCCAAGGTTTAAAATGACATTGTCAAAAGTAGTTTGTCCAAAGTCAGGTATCAAAATAGCATCTAAAGTAAAAGCATCATTAATACCGTATTTTATATCCACTCCGCCTTTTAAATCTCCTTTTGTTTTTTGAGTCGCATTCGAATTAAGATAAAAAGAAGAGTACGGAATAAGAAACAAACGAGTTGGAGTTGTTATGTTTTCAATTCCATTTAAGACACCCTCTTGATTTCCTCTCGAATTAATTTTATTATCAATTAAATTCCAAGAATAAAAAGTACGTGCCCTTCTAAAATCCCTTATGAAGTTGATTCCCCAAGTTTGTTTTTTCTCGGAACTAAATCGAAGTGCCGCATACGGAATTCGGATTTCTGCTGTCCAGCCAAAGTTGGTTATTTGTGTTTTACTTTCCCAAATGGCATTCCAAGAGGAGTCTTCTCCATTACTTTCGGTAAATAAAAAATCCTCTTGAACACCTGAAGCTCCAACAATAAAACTAAATTCTTGTTGGCCATCATTGTATCCATTGATAAATATGCCCACTCGATCAGCGGTTCCAGAATTATCACGTTGACTTAATTCTTTCAAAATTTTGCTCGGTTCATCATCATACATAGTTGCAGCAAAATAGACTGCTTCATTATCATAAGTTACACGAATTTCGGTTCTAGTGTTTTTTGGTTCTGGGGTTCCATTATCGGGCATCCACATTACGAAATCTTTCGCGACATCTGCTTTTAGCCAAGCGCCTTCATCAAATTTACCGTCAATAATAATTTTTTCAGTTGTGAATTGTGTAGTCAGTGATTTTTTTTGGCTGTAGCCAAAGCAGAATAATAATAAAAATAGAATACGGAAGATAAATTTCATGTAAAGGGGTGCAGATGTATAATTTCAAAAATAAAACGCAATAACATCAAAAATATTGAGTTGCTTGCATTAGTATTCATTTTCTTCCAATTGTTACAATTTAAATGGAACTAATCAATAATAATTATGTTAAAAGGAGTTGTATTCTTAAATTGAATGTTAAAGTCCTGAATAATAATTGACTAAGTGCTGGGTTAGTGTATTTTTGTGTTTCTAAAATTAATTGAACCCAAATCCCGAAATTATGTTTTTAAAAGTACTTACAATTACCTTTTTCTTTAGTCTTCCGATAATTTCATCAGGTCTAAAGCCAATTTCGAGGAATCATTGTCTTGCAAATTCAAACGAGTATATAGATATGATGTATGCCAATTTGCAAACGAATCATTTTGAATTACCCCAAATAAAATGTTTTTCTAAAGCTGTAAAAGGATTTTATAAATTGAAAGAAAAAGGCATAATCAAAAAAGATATTCTTACGCTAATTGACTTTAGTTTATCTGCTAATTCGAAACGACTTTGGGTGATTGACTTGGCTACCAAAACTATTTTGTTTCAATCTTTGGTTGCACACGGGAGAAATACAGGTGAAGAATATGCTAACAGTTTTTCAAATTCGCCACAATCATTCAAAAGCAGTATTGGATTTTATTTAACGGGAGAAGTATACATTGGAAAACACGGCGTATCACTTCGTTTAGACGGTCTTGAAAAAGGGGTTAACGATAATGCTAGAAGTAGGGGAGTTGTTATGCATGCGGCAGATTATGTATCGACAACATTTATAAAAAACAATAAACGATTAGGAAGAAGTCAAGGATGCCCGGCCGTGCCAATAAATTTGTCCAGAGCAATGATTGGAACAATTAAGGATAAAAGTTGCTTATTTATTTATCATCCAAAATTAGTTTCACCGCTTATTTCGTAAATTTTTTATACATCAAAAAATGAGGACCAACCTCTTTAATTTCAAATTCGGTACCTACTATTTCATATCCCATTTTTTTATAAAATCCAACGGCTGAGGTTCGTGCATTAAACCAAATTAAATCGGCTTTTTGAGTTGTACAAAATTTTTCTGCTTCGCTCACCAATGCTTCCCCAATTCCTTGTTTTTGAAAGGAAGTGAGTACAGCCATTCCTCTTAATTGAAACGATTTTTGTGCTATAAAATGTTCATTTTCAATCTCAAATAATGAAATTACACCAATAATTTGGTTGTTCAAATAATAACCAAAATGATGCGTAGAAACCAATTCATCTCCATCAAACTGACAGCTTTCAATGGGTTTGCCTGCTCGCAGTACGATATGCCTAACTGGATATGTTTCTGTAGAATTAATTTTTTGAATAGAATGCATCATTTTTTTATGGTGAAGTATTTGCAAATTAAAGAGATAATAATTTCATACTAAAATATTTATGAAATAATTCGCCTAGTTTTGATTCTAATTTTATGGAGTTGCTTTTTATTTTTTTGAAAAAAACTTGCAATCATGAAAACTTATTATTTATATTTGCACCGTTGTAATGCGAAAGTAGCTCAGTTGGTAGAGCTCCAGCCTTCCAAGCTGGTTGTCGCGAGTTCGAGCCTCGTCTTTCGCTCTAAAACCTCAAATCTAATTTGAGGTTTTTTATTTAATTTTTTTATGCGAAAGTAGCTCAGTTGGTAGAGCTCCAGCCTTCCAAGCTGGTTGTCGCGAGTTCGAGCCTCGTCTTTCGCTCTTTCAAAACCGAAACAGTAGTTTCGGTTTTTTTATTTCACAAAACTTAAATCGGAACCGCTTTCTATTTCTTCAGCTTGTTGATTTTGTCTAAAAAGTCGCGCTTTGCCATTTCCTTTTAAAGTAATGTTTCTCCCTTTGATTTCAAGCCAACTCCCTTCTCGTAATCCTAAGACAGGTATCGAATTATAGGTGTGAAATTCCTTTATACGATCTTCTCGGGTTTCTCCCATATGGTTTTCAGGTCCATCAGTATCAATATAATGCGGATTCAAATTGAACGGAATCATACCTAAGCTTTGAAAACTCGGAGGGTAAACGATCGGCATATCATTAGTAGTTTGGATGGTTAAACCCGCAATGTTACTTCCTGCACTCGTTCCTAAATAAGGGGTACCACTTTTTAGTTTTTGCGCTATAACTTCCATCAATTGGTTTTTATATAATTGGGAAACTAGAACAAATGTATTGCCGCCACCGGTAAAAATGCCCTCTGCATTTTGAATGGCTTCTACCGGATTTTCAAATTCATGAATGCCTTTTACTGCAATATTTATTTTAGCGAAAGCCAAAGCTACCTTTGCAGTATACTCGTCATGTGTTATTCCGCCAGGACTAGCATATGGAATAAAAAGCAGGGTATTGCAATTTTTAAAATGGAGTTGTAATTCAGCTAATAAGTATTCTAAGTAACTACTTCCGTATACCGTTGAGGTACTAGCCAATAGTATATTTTTCATCTTCAAAATCAATTGTAATAGGGTAAAGGTATACAATCTCCTTTTTTAATTAACAAATAATTACCAACTCATTAGTAATTAATTTGGAAGACAGTCT
>JBJOFE010000008.1:0-81259 GCA_046048915.1 Bacteroidota bacterium
ATAGTAATGTTTTATTTTTAGTAATTTAGTGAATTAGTACAGCTAAATTGTAGTCATCTTTTTAAGTAAACTTAGAAAGATGACTTTTTTTTTAATTTATGTTTAGCCTTTTTAATATTCAGAACTAAAACCAGTTAGGTATTATTTATTGTTATTTTTTTTTGAATTTAATTGCGACAGGTTGTAACAAAAAATAAAAACAGATACTAAGTGATCGAACAAAAAACTATAAATGAAAAAGATTTTAATTATACATGCCTTATTTTTCGGATCAGTTCTTCAACTTGCTGCTCAAGAAAATACTAAAAAAGCTGAAGAACTAAAAGAGGTAACGATTACTAAAACTAAGAAAGCAGTAGAGCAACGTGCTGATCGTACCATTTTTGATTTTGCTAATCAGCCGAGTTTGAGTTCTGGGTCGGTTTTGGAAGGATTGAAAAAATTACCAGGGTTAATAGCCTCAGATATAGCCGGTATGATGTACCAAGGGAAACAATTGGACGTCTATATGGACGGACGCCCATTAAATATTTCTTCCAATGAATTGAACGGATTTTTGGAAGGTATGCCAGCCAATGCAATTGAAAAAATCGAGATCATAACCCAACCTGGTGCTGAATTTCCAGCAACTTCAGGTGGTGCTATTTTGAATATTATTACCAATAAAAATGCAAAGAATTTTCTAAGTGCTACCTATACTAACAGTACTAATATTACTAATTATGATCATTTGCGTTGGAGAGTAAACAATAGCGTTTTATTGAATGCTAAGAATAAATATTTTGGATGGCAGTTAAATATGGGTCAAAATTACAGAGAAAGTGCCATGTGGAGCTCTTTCATCAATGATTTACCAAGAGGTTCGATACTTCTGTCTAATACAGATTCGGATAGAACCAATAGAACTAATTTTGTAAAATCGGCGGTGACATTTGATTTAAAAAAAGACCGTTTGTTGTTAAATTATGATGTGAATTATAACAATAATGGAAGTGAAACAGTATCTAATGGACCTGGTTTTTCAACACAAGACGAATCAAATTCTAATGGATGGAGACAAGATGCAGTAGCTACCTATCAAAAACGATTTGATGACAAAACAAAAAAATTAGATTTTAGATTTAATTTCAATCGCAATCAAAATGATTTTGTATTGAATACTTTGGGAAATTCAGTGTCAGTTTTGGATAATTCATCAGACCAAAAATACTACAACTTCAAATTTGATTATTCACAACCTATTGCTTTTTCAGACGAAGGAAAAATAAGTTTCGGAAGTTTGTATGAAGACTTGGCTTTTCAAACCCAAAACAGAGGTGTAACTAATTTGGATTACCAAAGAAAAACTACCGCTGGATATTTTGAATTACAAACGAAGTTTAAAAGTATGAGTTTTATTTTAGGGGGTAGAGCGGAGGATTATAGTATTTCTGGAAAAACGATCAATACGGAATTAACCCCATTCAAACAGTTTCGATTTTTTCCAAATGCAAGTGCCCAGTACAACTTTAACAAGTCGGTATTTTTTAATTTGAATTACAATAAGAAAATTACACTGCCAAGTACTTCAGCTTTAAATCCAAATAATACAAGTTATCAAAACCCCACTTTAAATAATCAGGGAAATCCTAATTTGCAACCAACTATTTTTGATAATTATGAAGTGAAGTTGAGTGCTTATGATTATGCATTTATTGGATATTCTGTGAGTTCAGCTAAGAATCAAGTGATTCAAAGAGTCAATTTGAATTCAAATGTGGTAACCAATACCAATGAAAACATTCCAGAGTTGAAAGTGCATAATTTCAATATTGGAATGCCAATTCCGTATATGTTGTTTACCAAAGGACTAGCCGAGACGATGAAAATGAATGTGAATCCTGATGAAATGAACTTTTTATTTGTGTATGCGGCCTATCAGTTGCACCAAATTCCAGCAATAGAAACTAGAGGCTTTTGGGTTTACAATTTAATGTCACAATTGGTGTTGCCAAGTAAAATTAAGTTTGTAACCAATTTTAGTTACATTACTGCCAAGGGGAATTACTATTATTTTATTGCCAATAAACCGTTTAACAATACGGTTGATTTGTCATTTTCTAAAAAGTTCTTAAAAGATCAACTGTCCATTTCTATTAATGTTGATGATATTTTTAACTCTAACCGATTTGTATTCAATTCCTACAACACGAATTTATTGTTAAGTAACAAAATGGATACCCGTCGTTTTGGGTTTAGTATTAATTATAAGATTCCAACTAAAAATAAGTTGGCCAGAGAAACTCCAATTTTATTGAACAAGGATAAAAAAGAAGAAACCGGAATAATCGGGAATTAAATCAAAAAACCCTGCTAGTGAATAGCAGGGTTTTTATTTTATAAGTAGTTGTTCATATTATTTAAGGATGTCAAAACTACGTTTCACAAAAGCGGTTAAAGCTTCTCCTTTCAATAAGTTTTGAGACAATTTAGCCAAGTCTAAGGCTTGTTTGATCAAGCTTTCTTGAGTGGTTTTGTCTTTGGTGTTCAAAATGGTAGTAGCCAAATCTGAATTGGTGTTCACCACTAAGTTGTACATCTCAGGCATATTGCCCATTCCAAACATCCCACCACCTGATTGACTCATTTCTTTCATTCTACGCATGAATTCTGGCTGCGTGATGATGAATGGTGCCGACTGACTGTCTAAGGCTTCTAATTGTACTGTGTAGTTTTGTTTTGGTACAATCGTTTCCACTACTGTTTTTAAACTGGTTTGTTCTTCTTCAGACAATTTGGAAATGGCAGTGTCTTCTTTCTTGATTAAATTATCAATATGATCGGCATCGACACGTACAAAACTGATCTCGCTATTATCGCCTTCAATCTTTTGGATCAAGTGCGAAATAATTGGCGAATCCAACAACAAGACTTCATATCCTTTTTCTTTGGCAATTTCGATATACGAATGTTGCGCTTCTTTATTGTTAGCATACAACAAGACTAATTTATTGTCTTTATCGGTTTGCTTTTCTTTAAGTTGCTCTTTCAATTCGTCCAAAGTGAAGTACTTGTCATCTACCGTTGGGTACAAAACAAAAGCGCCTGCTTTTTCATAGAATTTATCTTCAGACAACATTCCGTATTCCAAAACGATTTTGATGTCGTTCCATTTTTGTTCAAAATCGGCACGATTGTCATTGAATAAGGCTTTCAATTTATCGGCTACTTTACGAGTGATGTAATTCGAAATTTTCTTCACCGCAGCATCCGCTTGTAAACCGGAACGTGATACGTTCAGTGGAATGTCAGGCGAGTCGATTACTCCTTTTAGCATCGTCAAGAACTCCGGTACAATTCCTTCTACATTATCAGTTACAAACACTTGGTTTTGGTACAATTGAATTTTGTCTTTTTGGATTTGCAAATCCGATCCCAATTTAGGGAAGTACAAAATCCCCGTTAAGTTGAACGGATAATCCACATTCAAATGAATATTGAATAACGGCTCTTCAAACTGCATAGGGTACAACTCGTGGTAGAACTTTTTATAGTCTTCCTCGTTCAATTCAGCCGGTTGTTTCGTCCAAGCTGGATTAGGGTTGTTGATGATATTATCTACTTCGATAGTTTCTGGTTTTGCGTCTTCAGCAGTACCTTCTGGTAACGGAAGTGTTTCTGTTTTGGTTCCAAATTTAATTGGAATCGGCATGAATTTATTGTAACGATTCAGTAATTCTCTGATTTTAGTTTCTTCTAAAAACTCTACAGAATCTTCGGCGATATGCAAAATAATTTCGGTACCTCTGTCGGTTTTGTCAGCTGGTTCCAGAGTAAATTCAGGACTACCGTCGCAAGTCCAATGTGCTGCTGGTTCGTCTTTGAATGATTTAGTAATAATTTCTACTTTTTCAGCCACCATGAAAGCGGAGTAGAATCCAAGACCAAAGTGTCCTATAATTCCTGAATCTTTAGCCGAATCTTTGTATTTGTCCAAGAATTCTTCAGCTCCAGAAAAGGCTACTTGGTTGATGTATTTTTCTACTTCGTCAGCTGTCATCCCCAAACCTTGATCAATGATGTACAATTTTTTGCCTTCTTTGTCAATTTTTACTTCAATAATGGGATTTCCGTACTCCACTTTGGCTTCGCCAATACTTGTTAAGTGCTTTAATTTTAAGGTAGCATCGGTTCCATTTGAAATCAATTCGCGCAAGAAAATTTCGTGATCGCTGTATAAAAATTTCTTGATTAATGGGAAGATGTTCTCTACCGAAACATTAATTTTTCCAGTTGTCATAGTGTATAAATTTTAAGTTTAAATTGATGTTTTCCCAGTTTTCAAATAGAATACCATTTTATAAAAATGTGACAAATTGTCGCAACCGTTCTTGGATTCAAATTAAACATTGTAAATTTGGCTTCTTTAAATCCAACCATGCTCGAACTTACGAATATTTCGTTTACCTACATTGACAAAGCCGTAATTAATGGGCTTAGTTTTGTGGCGCAACAAGGTCAGAATATTGCTGTCATTGGCGAAAGCGGTTGCGGTAAAAGTACCTTGCTCAAGTTGATTTATGGTTTGTACGATTTGGATTCGGGAAACATCAATTATAATGGAAATCCTATTTTAGGTCCCAAATACAATTTGATTCCAGGTGAGGATTACATTAAATATTTGGCACAAGATTTTGATCTAATGCCCTATATTACTGTTGAAGAAAATGTAGGGAAGTTTCTTTCCAATATCTATCGCGATAAAAAGAAAGCTCGAGTACATGAATTGCTCGAAATGGTTGAAATGACTGAGTTCGCCAAAGTCAAAGCCAAATACTTGAGTGGTGGTCAACAACAGCGCGTAGCTTTGGCTAGAGTTTTGGCTTTGGAACCTCAAATTTTATTGTTGGACGAACCCTTTAGTCAAATCGATTCCTTTCGGAAAAATGCCTTGCGCCGAAATGTATTTCAGTGCCTAAAAGAAAAAAAAATTACCTGTATCATAGCCACCCACGATAGTTCAGATGCATTGTCTTTTTCAGATGAAACAATAGTAATGCAACACGGAAAAATTATTGCTAAGGATACACCTCAAAAGCTATATCATCATCCAAAGAGCAAATACGTTGCTTCACTTTTTGGCGAAGTCAATGAATTGGAATGGAACGGAAAAGTTCATTTGGTTTACCCGCACCAACTTCAATTAGACCCCAATGGAATAGTAAAAGGGACGGTTCAAGAATCCTATTTAAGAGGAAGTCATTATTTGATTGCCTTTACTTCCGGTGCACAAACCTTGTTTTTTGAAAATGATACTTGGCTAAGTGAAGGAACTGCAATTGCTGTAAATAGTTCAATAAAATTGTTATAAATCGGCTAAATCCGATTTATTTATTACTTTAGTTTTTTATTCCATAACGGGAGCAATTATTAAAATTTAATACATACAATATGTACCACTCTAAAATAACAGGCTTAGGATATTATGTTCCTGATAATGTAGTTACTAATGATGATTTATCTAAAATCATCGATACCAATGACGAATGGATCCAAGAAAGAACTGGGATTCAAGAACGTCGCCATATTATTCCAGGGCAAGACACCACCACTTCTATGGGAGTTAAAGCAGCAATCATTGCAATTGAACGTTCAGGTGTAGCCAAAGAAGATATCGATTTTGTGGTTTTTGCTACCTTAAGTCCTGATTATTATTTTCCAGGTCCAGGTGTTTTAGTACAACGTGATTTAGGATTGCGTACCGTGGGGGCTTTGGATGTTAGAAACCAATGTTCGGGATTTGTGTATGCTTTATCGGTAGCCGATCAATACATTAAAACAGGAATGTATAAAAACGTTTTGGTGATTGGTTCTGAAGTGCAATCAACAGGTTTAGATATGACCACACGTGGTCGAGGAGTTTCCGTTATTTTTGGTGATGGAGCAGGAGCTGCAGTTGTTAGTCGTGAAGAAGATTTGACTAAAGGAATTTTGTCTACACATTTGCATTCAGAAGGACTTCATGCCGAAGAGTTGATTGTAAAAGCACCCGGAATGGGTGGTCGTTGGGTAACCGATATTTTAGAAGATAAGAACCCAGACGACGAAAGTTATTTCCCATATATGAATGGCCAATTTGTTTTTAAACACGCTGTTGTTCGTTTTGCTGAGGTAATTAACGAAGGCTTGGAAGCCAATAATTTGAAAGTAGATGATATTGATATGTTGATTCCGCATCAAGCCAATTTGCGAATCTCACAATTTATCCAAAAGAAATTCGGATTGAAAGACGAACAAGTTCACAATAACGTAATGAAATTTGGTAACACCACTGCAGCCTCTATTCCGATCGCTTTGACAGAAGCTTGGGAACAAGGTAAAATCAAAACAGGAGACACTGTAGTTTTAGCGGCTTTTGGTAGTGGTTTTACCTGGGCAAGTGCTATTATCAAATGGTAATTAGAGTGTAAACTCATTTTATAAGCGAAATCAGAAAGCCGAAGGATCACAATTCTTTCGGCTTTTTGTTTTTAGTGTACCAAAACCGATACAAAAAAGGCTATTCTATTTCCTTCTGAAATCCTTATATTTGCACTCTTAAAAAAACAGATTCAATGTCATTACAACACATTCTTACCCCATCTATAGCAAAAGCGATTCAAGATTTATTTGAAGTATCCGTTGATAAAGTAGAGTTTCAGGCTACCCGCAAAGAGTTTGAAGGCGATATCACAATGGTTATTTTTCCTTTGTTGAAATTGGTGAAAAGCAACCCAGTGGAGTTAGGAAACAAAATAGGGAATTATTTGGTAGAGAATGTTCCAGAAGTAGCCCGTTTTAATGTGGTGTCTGGATTTTTGAATATTGTTATTTCAGATTCGTATTACTTGAATTTCTTTAACGGAATCAAAGACGATGTAAAATACGGTTTTGTAACGCCAAATCCTTCTGACAAGGCGGTAATGGTGGAGTATTCTTCGCCAAATACCAACAAGCCTTTGCATTTGGGACACGTGCGTAACAATTTGTTAGGCTATTCGGTAGCTGAGATTATCAAGGCTTCGGGTAAAAAAGTGTACAAAACTCAAATTATCAACGACCGTGGGATTCATATTTGCAAGTCGATGTTGGCTTGGAAAAAAATGGGTAATGGTGAAACGCCAGAATCAACCGGGCTTAAAGGAGATAAATTAGTTGGAAATTACTATGTAGCTTTTGATAAAGCCTACAAAGAAGAAATCAACGTTTTAATGGCTGCTGGTAAAACAGAAGAAGAAGCCAAAAAGCAAGCGCCCATCATTTTAGAAGCACAAGAGATGTTGCTGAAATGGGAAGCGGGAGATAAGGAAGTTAAATCGCTTTGGTCTATGATGAACCAATGGGTGTATGATGGATTTGCGGCGACCTACAGTAATTTGGGCGTTAACTTTGATAGCTTTTATTACGAAAGCAATACCTATTTATTAGGAAAAGATGTCGTTCAAATTGGTTTGGAAAAAGGTGTTTTTGAAAAAGATCCCGACGGTTCCGTTTGGATTGATTTGACTGACGAAGGTTTGGACAGAAAAATCGTTTTGCGTTCCGACGGTACTGCAGTTTATATGACACAAGATATTGGTACGGCAATCCAACGTGTGAAAGACCATCCCGATGTGGGTGGAATGGTATACACAGTGGGTAACGAACAAGATTACCACTTCAAAGTCTTGTTTTTGATTTTGCAAAAGCTTGGTTTTGATTGGGCTTCGAGCTTATATCATTTGTCTTACGGAATGGTCGACTTGCCTTCGGGTAAGATGAAAAGCCGTGAAGGAACAGTTGTCGATGCCGATGATTTAATGCAAGAAATGACAAGCACAGCGCAAACTATTTCGGAAGAATTAGGAAAATTAGAAGGCTATTCGGAAGAAGAGAAAACCAAATTATATAACACCATTGGCTTAGGTGCGTTGAAATACTACATTTTGAAAGTAGATCCAAAAAAACGCATCTTATTTAATCCAGAAGAGTCGGTTGATTTTGCGGGTAATACAGGGCCGTTTATTCAATATACTTATGCGCGTATTCAGTCGATTATTCGTAAAGCGACTTTTGATTATTCGGCTACAGCCAAAACAAATGACTTACACGAAAAAGAAAAAGAACTGCTGAAACAAATTGAACTGTATCCAGAAGTGATTCAGAATGCGGCTCAAAATCACAGTCCGGCTTTGATTGCGAATTATACCTACGAGTTGGTGCGCGAATACAATTCATTTTACCAAGCAGTGCCTATCTTGGGTGAAGAAAATCTGGAAAAGAAAATATTCAGAGTGCAACTGTCTAAAAAAGTAGCCGATACGATTGCTTCTTCTTTTAGTTTGTTAGGGATCAATGTTCCGGAGCGAATGTAAAATTGGAACCCAAAAATATAGTAAAACGACCTCTATTTGAGGTCGTTTTTTTGTGGGTATACCAGCTCATTTTTGCCCTTTAATTATATGAATATTGAATTGCCTAATTATTGAATTAGTTTATCTTTGCACTTCAATAAATTTAAATAGTATGTTTAGTAATTTAAGCGATAAATTAGATAAAGCCTTTCACGTCTTAAAAGGACACGGAAAAATCACTGAAATTAACGTAGCGGAAACTTTGAAAGAAGTGCGTCGTGCGTTATTGGATGCCGATGTTAACTTTAAAATTGCCAAAGATTTTACTGCCAAAGTAAAAGACAAAGCGATGGGTCAAGATGTGTTGACTACGTTACAACCAGGACAATTGTTAGTGAAGTTGGTTAAAGACGAATTGACCGAATTGATGGGTGGCGATGTGGCTGGAATTAATCTTTCGGGAACGCCAACGGTGATCTTGATGTCGGGTTTACAAGGTTCTGGAAAAACGACTTTCTCTGGAAAATTGGCTAATTATTTACAGACTAAAAAAGGAAAGAAACCACTTTTGGTGGCTTGTGATATTTACCGTCCAGCTGCGATTCAGCAGTTGTATGTAGTTGGAGATTCTATTGGTGTTGAGGTGTACTCAGAACCAGAGAATAAAAATCCAGTTGAAATTGCACAAAACGCGATCCAACACGCCAAAGCCAATGGTTTTAATGTGGTGATTGTCGATACTGCCGGTCGTTTGGCTGTAGATGAAGAAATGATGAACGAAATTGAACGCGTTCATAAAGCGATTCAACCGCAAGAAACTTTGTTTGTTGTGGATTCCATGACCGGACAAGATGCGGTAAATACAGCGAAAACTTTCAACGACAGATTGAACTTTGATGGAGTGATCTTAACTAAATTAGATGGAGATACACGTGGTGGAGCAGCGCTTTCTATTAAGTCAGTAGTGAACAAACCAATTAAGTTTGTAGGTACTGGCGAAAAAATGGAAGCGATTGATGTATTCTATCCAGATCGTATGGCAGAACGTATCCTTGGAATGGGAGACGTGGTGTCTTTGGTAGAAAGAGCGCAAGAGCAATACAATGAAGAAGAAGCAAGAAAATTACAAAAGAAAATTGCTAAGAACGAATTTGGTTTTGACGATTTCTTATCACAAATTCAACAAGTAAAGAAAATGGGTAATATGAAAGACTTGGTCGGAATGATACCAGGTGCTTCTAAAGCCATGAAAGATGTAGAGATAGAAGACGATGCGTTCAAACATATTGAAGCGATTATTCATTCGATGACGCCAATTGAAAGAAGCAAACCGGCTTTGATTGACATGAAACGAAAAACTAGAATTGCTAAAGGTTCTGGAACCAAAATCGAACAAGTGAATCAATTGATGAAACAGTTTGAGCAAATGAGCAAGATGATGAAAATGATGCAAGGTCCGGGAGGTAAAAACCTGATGAAGATGATGGGCGGAATGAAAGGAATGCCAGGAGGAATGCCGGGGATGAGATAATAAAAGGTTATAAGGTTATAAGGTTATAAGGTTAAAAGGTTATAAGGTTATAAGGTTAAGGGTTATAAGGTTAAGGGTTACAAGGTTATAATTACAACACACTAGTAAGGGTTTATTTTTTAATTTGATCAATTTTAAACAAATAAACTCTTAAACAAATAAACTAATACAACACAATACAATGCAACTACTAGACGGAAAAAAGACATCGGAAGATATCAAACAAGAAATTGCAGCTGAGGTTCAAAAAATGAAAGCCAATGGCGAAAAAGTACCTCACTTGGCCGCAGTTTTGGTTGGAAATAACGGCGCGAGCTTGACTTATGTGGGCAGCAAAGTGCGTTCATGTGAACAAATTGGTTTTGAATCGACTTTGGTTACTTTGCCAGAAACGATTACAGAAAGCGAATTGCTTGCTAAGATTGCTGATTTGAACGAAGACGACAATTTGGACGGTTTTATAGTGCAATTGCCTTTACCAAAACACATCAATGAAGAAAAGATATTGATGGCTATTCACCCTGATAAAGATGTGGATGGTTTTCATCCAACTAATTTTGGTAAAATGGCTTTGGAAATGGAAACATTTTTGCCAGCTACTCCGTTTGGAATCATGCAGTTGTTGGAACGTTACAAAGTAGAAACTGCTGGGAAACATACTGTGGTTATTGGAAGAAGTCATATAGTAGGGCGACCAATGAGTATTTTAATGAGCCGTAAAGGCTATCCTGGAGATTCAACAGTAACCTTAACGCATAGTCGAACTAAAAACATTGAAGAATACACTAAAAATGCCGATATCATTATTACTGCTTTAGGCGTGCCTAATTATTTGAAAGCGGATATGGTAAAAGACGGTGTAGTTGTAATTGACGTAGGTATTACTAGAGTAGAAGATGCTTCACATCCAAAAGGCTATGTAATTACAGGTGATGTTGATTTTGATGAGGTAAGCAAGAAATCATCTTTTATTACCCCAGTTCCTGGTGGAGTAGGACCCATGACCATTGCGATGTTATTGCAAAATACACTTTTAGCTCGTCAGATACGTTCTAGAAAATAAAACATAATCGATTAAAATACAAAAGGCCGTTCGTGAGAACGGCCTTTTGTTGTATTACTATCTTCTGAATTTAGAATCGTCCCTTCGTGGAAATTCTATTTTTCGACGGGTAGGTTCAGCTTTGGGTAAACTCGCTTCTTCTGTTTTACTAGAAGGTTCGATTAGCTGGTTCAATTCTTTAATTTCAGCTTCTGTCAATTCGCGGTAGCGCCCCACAGGGATATCAAGCGAAATATTGATGATTCGGATGCGTTTCAAAGCGGTTACTTCATAACCTAAATACTCACACATTCTACGAATTTGGCGATTCAAACCTTGGGTCAAAATAATTTTAAAGGTGTATTTACTAATTTGTTCCACCTTACATTTTCGGGTGATGGTTTCCAAAATAGGAACGCCATTGCCCATACGTTCAATAAATCGATCCGTAATTGGACGATTTACAGTAACGGTATATTCTTTTTCGTGATTGTTTCTGGCGCGCAGTATTTTGTTAACAATATCGCCATCATTAGTCATGAAAATCAATCCTTCACTGGCTTTGTCTAAACGGCCAATTGGGAAAATACGTTTGGGATAATTGATGTAATCGACAATGTTATCGCGAACGTCTAAGTTTGTAGTGCATTCAATTCCAACAGGTTTATTGAAAGCCAAATAAATGGATTTTTCATTTTTTTCTACAATAAGTTTCCCATCTATACGCACTTCATCGTCAGGAGACACTTTAGTGCCCATTTCAGGAACAATTCCGTTAATGGTCACTCTTCCTTCTTCAATTAGTTTATCGGCTTCCCTGCGGGAGCAATAACCGGTTTCTCCAATGAATTTATTAAGGCGTTTTAGATTTTCGTTTGTATTTTCCAAAGGATCAGTTGAATCAATAAATTAAGTATACTAATTTTTATGCGTGGTCAAAGATACAAACTAGAAATGTTATTTAGAGCAGTATTACAATTCTAAAATAGAAATGTGCTTTATTCGTTTTCGTGTTTGTCGAGGGTGGTGATTTTCGGAATAAATGTTAATACGGAGAACTGAACCGCCACTTTTGCCAAACCCGTGTCAGCAGTTCATTGCTTTTATTTTTATTTCTGTACCAGTCTAATGCTTATATTCTGTGTAATTAATAAATGTTTTTCCATTGAAAAAGTATAAACCACTTTCTCTAGTCCCCACCCAAATAGTACCGTTATTATCTTCCAAAATTTCCCAAATCCAAGGATTGATTAGCCCATCTTTAAAATAGGTGAAAGTTTTACCATCGTAACGTCTAAGACCATCGCTTGCACCAAACCAAAGATTTCCCTTTTGGTCTTCTATAATTCGAGTGACTTCGCTTGGCAAACCATCTTTTGTTGTAAAACTTGTAAATGTATTTCCATCATACCGATAGGCTCCACCCCAATTACTGAACCAAATATTACTGTTGCTGTCTTGCAATTGAGGCCATCCCCAATTATGAGCTTTTGGTTTTGGTCCATCTTGAAACAAATCCATTGGTTTGAGGTTGGTTACAAATTTTCCATCGTAACGAAAAACACCTTCATTGGTTCGTCCACCTAACCAAATATTTCCTTTATTATCTTCAAATATGCGTTCCACCCTATCGTTACTGGTCAAAAAGCCATTGGGGGCTTCATTCATTGGAAAATGTGTAAAGGATTTGCCATCGTAAATAAAGACACCATCAATCGTTACAAACCATAGTTTTCCATCTTTTGCTTGTAACATATTGTACACCCAGTGGGTTTGATAGTAGGGGTTCTTATTAGGGGGCAGATTTTTGGGTAAAGGAATCTGGATTTTGGAAAATATCTTTCCATTGTAAAGACAAAGTCCCACTTCAGTTCCCACCCAAATTTTACCATCTTTATCTTCTAAGATGCAATAAATTTTATTAGAATCCAGTCCATCGTTTATTGTAAATTGGTTAAACGATTTTCCATCATACTTATAAAGTCCATTATCTGTTGTTCCGAACCAAAGGTTACCTGATTTGTCCTGCATAAAACGTGAAGCATTGCAATTTCCCTTACTTTTAAATACAGTTGGAAGTTCCTTATCTTTTGGTAAGTCTTTTTTAACCGGGCTATTGCATGCAGTCCCTAAAAGTAGTATTGTCAGGAAAGTAAATAATGACATTTGTAATATTATTTTTTTCATTTGTCAAATAGTCTTGAGGTTTTGTTATCTTTTAGAAGGTTTGGATGTCGCTTCGCAATGACAGCTATAAGCACCTTTATGGATAATTATTTTTTAATTAAAATCCCACCTAAGACCTAAAGAAACATTATTCAAATCTCCATTGTTTTTAAACAGTTGGTTCATATCGTATTTGAAATACAAACTTGTAGCACGAAAACCAATGTATGTACTCAATCCGTAATTGAAATCAGATACGTTGAAATCTCCTTTTTGTTTATTTTTTTCTTTATCGCCATCTACTTCATAGCGAAGTAATTGTTTAGATTTAATTCGAACCCCAGCATATCCACCAATTCCTAAACGAATTGATTCGTGTGTTCTGAAATAAGATGTAGTCCCGTCTTTCGAATATTTCTTTGGTGTGAAATCAAATTCTAGATGTAAAGGTGCAGCCAAATAGACATTTCTTAATCGAGACTCTTCTAAATCGAAATTTGAAGTTGCCAAATAGGTTTGATTTCCACTCTTTACAAAATATCGATTATCTGTAGGACGTAAATTGTTATACATGACAGAATAACCATATTTTAAATGTACTAAATTATGATTTTTGAACAGTCTGGTATTATAAGTTAATCCCCATTCATAAAAATGAGATCCCCAAACCCTAAAATCTGAATTTTCTGTATCTTTTAGTTCCGGAATAGCATTGTTTAATCCAAAAGCAAAAACAAATTGCGAAGTGGTTCTTTTGGATTTGCGTTCGAATTTATTATGTTCACCTCTGTAAACTTTCATTGTGGTAAGATTAATTTCTGTTTTATTTTTTCCTATTGAATCATTCCGGTTACTACCCAGAATAATAGTAGTCCCTCCTTTTTTTAATTTTTCTTCAGAAACTGTAATTTTACCATCTACTTTATCTTGTACCAATTGTGCTAATTTAGCTTCTTCAATTGCTATTTTATTTTCAATATTTTTAGCGCATTCTTCTGCAACTTTCTGTTTAAGTTCTTTTCCTTTTTCTAACGTGATTTTCCCTTCTATGACTTGTAGGTCAATGGCTTCGACTTCAACTTTTAAGTTACTTTTTTCCTTATTAGTAATTAATTCAATATTTGAAGCAATTTCTTTTACTTGTTTGTCAAATGTTTTTTCTTGTGCTACTACTTTGCTTAATAAGCTCACTACTAGTATAACAGTGTAAATTATAATTTTTTGCATGATGGTTTAATTTTAAATTAGTGTAAGATTTGAATTTATTCGAAATTTCTGTTGGCAATAACTGTTTTTATTTTATTAAAGTTTTTATTTAATTTGTCTAGTGTTGTTTCGCGATACACACTATCTAATTCTTTTTCAATACCGGTAAGCAGTGATCCAGCATTAATTTTTATTTTGTTTTTTGAAACAGTTTTTATGTTATTAGTGATAGCTTTTTGCCCCGTCTGTATTTCATTTAAAAGGGATTCTGGACTTATGTATTTGTAATTAGCTGGCGGACTAGCCTTTGGATTTGTCGCTATTTCTTGAGCCACTATTTTTTGAATTGATTCTAATTCCTGGATAGGCTTTTCCTCTGTAATGATAGTTTTTTCATTGATTTTGTTTGAATTGGTTTGAACCAAAATGGGTGATTGTTTTTCGACAGCAATTGTTGCGCTTGGTGCTGCGGAAATATTTTTTGATTCATTAACAGCTACAATAGAACTTGAATTGTCATTTAGAGGGTTAGATGTTGGTGTTGTAGTGTAGAGCATTCCTAATCCAAAAAACACTACTACTGCAGCGGCTATAGCCAGCCAGTTATAATTTGGTTTTGCCTTTTCATTCTCCGTACTATTTAGCATCGCCTCTAATCGATCCCAAGAAGGTGCCGAAGGCGTAATAGTCCTGTTATTCAATTTGTCTTTGATTTGAGTATCAATTTTATTTGGTTCCATTGAGTTTCTTTTTTAATTCAACGATTTGATTCTGTAATAACTTTCGAGCATGTGACAATTGCGATTTTGAGGTGCCCTCACTTATTTTTAGCATTGTTGCTATTTCTTGATGTTTGTATCCTTCAATAGCATATAAATTAAAAACCATTTTATAACCATCCGGTAAATTGTCAATTAAGTATTGAATGTCATCAATTGAAAATTCTTCCATTTCATAGACTGATTCGTCCTCATTCAGATGCAAGTCTTCATTGTTTTGATGAATGATTTGACTTTTTTTTGCTCTAATAAAGTCAATGCATTCATAAATCATAATTCGTCTTATCCAACCTTCAAAACTGCCTTTGTGTTCAAATTTTTTCAAATGGGTAAATACTTTCATGAAGCCAGTTAACAAAATGTCTTCTGCATGATGGATGTCACCGATATAATTTCTGCAAACTCCTAACATCTTTGGAGAATATCGATCATAGATCTGTTTTTGAGCTTGCCGATTGTTGTCAATGGCTAAATCAATGAGTTCTTTTTCTTCTTGATGTATTGAAATTACTTTCATTTATAATTTTGTAAATTATAATTGCAGTTTATAAATAGGCTCTGTAGTTATAGACGAGTATTTATATCAAATGGTTGTATGAGATGTACTATTTTTTATTTGAAAGCAAAAAATAGTTAAACAAGTATTGTTTTTATTGTATTAGAAAGTCTTTGATCTTTTTGTATACTTCTTTGTTTTGTAAACTATGTCCTAATCCTTTGGTGGTTTCTAGAACAGATGTTTTCCAAATGCGGTTTATTTTTTGGCTTTCGTCATGCAATACTACTGTGTCGTCTAAGTCATGAAATAAAAGTCCTTTAGCTGTTATTGAATGCGCATAATGTTGTGCGGAAAACTCGGCGACTTTAATTTGGAAACGGTCCCAATAGTGTTGGTGAATTAGTTGTTCCATTCGGTTGCTCAAACGTAGTAAGCGAACATAATTCTTAAAAATAATAGCATAATCAGATGGAGCGCCCAGCAGAACCATTTTTTCAATGGTTGGATTATTGTAAGTGGCTTGGTAATACAAGCTTGCTTTTCCTCCAATGGAATGGCCAATGATGTAATTCGGACTGTATTTTTTAGCTACACAATCTATACTAGCAGCGTAGCGTATGACGTTAAATTCGTTGCCTTCTGATAGTCCATGAGCGGGTGCATCTATTGCAATAATGGTATGTCCCGTTTTCATAAGATAGGGGAGTAATTTTTTCCAACGCATGGTATTGCTTTCCCAACCGTGTAAAAGAAAAATGATTTTTTCATCTCCGTCCCAGCGGTAGGTTTGGATTTGCAAACCGTCATTGTCAAAAGTTTCTTTTTTGGCTTCTGCCAAAAAGGGAGGTAGGTGGGAAGCAATTAGTTTTCCTTTTCGAGGATGGCTAAAAAGCGAGAATGCCAGCAGTGTTGCTTTTTTTGGAGCAAACAAACACAGTAGGTTGATATAAGCTCCGTAGGATTTGGTGGTAATAAAAAAAAGGAATCGTTTCATATAAAAAAGTCCCGATTCACATCGGGACTTAAAGTATTTAAAATTTAGAAAATAATTTTTCCATTTTTTCTCTTTCTTCTTCTGCTAACGTACTGTCAACCAAAATTCTTCCAGAGTGCTCATCAGTGATGATTTTCTTTCTAGAAGCAATTTCCACTTGTGTTTGTGGTGGAATGGTAAAGAAAGAACCTGCAGACGCTCCTCTTTCGATAGATACTACAGCTAATCCGTTGCGAACACTACTTCTGATTCTTTTGTAAGCAGTTAACAAACGTTCTTCGATTTGTGCTTCATACTCCGCTGATTTTTCAGATAAGAATTCTTCTTCTTTCTGAGTTTCAGCCATGATAGCATCCAATTCTGATTTTTTATGTTTCAAGTGAGTAGATTTCGATTCTAATTTTTCTTTAGAATTTGCAATCACTTCTTTTTTGTGTTCGATAGAAGCTTTCATTTCTTTGATTTGCTTTTCAGCCAATTGAATTTCTAATTCTTGAAATTCAACTTCTTTAGTCAAAGAGTTGTATTCTCTGTTATTACGAACACTTTCTTGTTGTTTTGTATATTTTTTGATAGCCTCTTTGTGCTCGTCAATAGCATTTTTCTTTACTTTGATTTGCTCTTCAATTACTTCAAGTTCGCTTTTTAATTTTTCTGAACGAGTGCTTAAACCAGCTACTTCATCTTCTAAATCTTCTACCTCTAAAGGAAGTTCTCCTCTTACGTTTCTGATTTCGTCAATTCTTGAGTCAATTAATTGTAAATCGTAAATTGCTCTTAACTTGTCCTCGACACTTAATTCTTTTTTAGTCGCCATATTTTATAAGTACTTAACTGGATTTGTATTTTCTTCTGAAAAAATGATGGCAAAATTAAGGATTTTTTTTCTAAGAAAGTCAACAATATAATTTTTTGTATACCGTTCGCTTTCAAAATGTCCTATATCGGCCAAAAGTAACTGATTTTCAGCTTCGTAAAACTGATGGTATTTCAAATCGGCAGTCAAAAAAGCATCGGCTCCGGCTCGAATCGCATTTTTTATGGCAAAACTTCCAGCTCCACCTAAAACAGCTACTTTTTGAATGGATTTATTACGATATTGTGAATGTCGAATACCTCCCGCTTGCATTTTTTCTTGCACCATTTCCAAGAATTCTTTTTCGTTCATAGGAGTCGCTAATTCGCCAATCATTCCCAGACCAATATTTTGATGTTGGTTTTTCAAGTCGAAGATTTCGTAAGCGACTTCTTCGTAAATATGGGTTTGAAATAAGGCTTTTAGAATTTTGCTCTCTAAATGCTTTTCAAACGTTACTTCAATTTTAATTTCATCGGCTTGAACTAATTCATGGCGTTCGCCAATTACGGGATTGCTGTGTTCGTTGCCCTTGTAAGTTCCCATTCCTTTCGAGTTGAAGCTACAATTATCATAATTACCAATACTTCCAGCTCCGGCATTGAATAGTGCATTGCGCACTTCCTCTGCATTTTCAGGAATAGTGTAGGTCACTAATTTGCGGATGAAATTTTCTTTTGGGATCAGGATTTTAGTGTTTTTTAGTCCTAAAGCATCGCAAAATATTTTATTTACTCCTTCAGGATGATTGTCCAAAGCAGTATGCACCGCATAGATGGCAATTTCATTTTTAATGGCTTTGATAATGGCACGTTCCACATAAGTTGCACCCGTAATTTTCTTTAAACCAGAAAATAGAATCGGATGGAAGCAAACCACTAAATTGCAATTTTTACTAATAGCTTCGTCAATAACATTTTCCAAAGCATCGTGACAAACTAAAATTCCGGTTGCATCATTTTCTGGATTGCCCACTAATAAACCAACATTGTCAAAGTCTTCGGCATAGGCCAAAGGAGCCATTTTTTCGAGTATTGGGAATATTTCTTTTATTTTCATCTTCTAATTTTTCGGGATAACAAAGTAACGAATAATGCGAGCAACTTTTATATAAAGATAAAATATTCTACTTTCGTATGATGAATCTTTTCCGAAAAATACTTTTTCCTTTTGCTATTCTGTATGGTTTCATAACGGGTATTCGTAATTTTTTGTTTGACAAAGGGATTCTAAAGTCGTACTCATTTGAACTTCCTGTTATAGTTGTAGGAAATTTAAGCGTAGGCGGCACTGGAAAAACACCACAAATAGAATACTTGATTCGTTTACTTTCCGAACGTTATTCTATAGCGACATTGAGTCGTGGTTATAAAAGAAAATCGGATGGTTTTATTTTGGCGAATGCCAATGCATCAGCGGCAACTTTAGGCGACGAACCTTTTCAATTTTTTCAAAAATTCCCTTCTATCCAAGTAGCAGTTGATGCGGATAGAAAAAATGGGATTGAGCAATTGTTGGCACAAGAAAGAAAACCACAAGTCATTTTGTTAGACGATGCTTTCCAACACCGCAAAGTGAAAGCGGGATTTTATATACTGTTGACAGCCTATGATGATTTATTTGTGGAGGATTATATATTGCCTACTGGAAACTTAAGAGAATCAAGAAGTGGCGCGCAAAGAGCGGATGTTACAGTGGTAACTAAATGCCCTGAAACACTTTCTCGAATAGAACAAACTCAAATTAAGCAAAGCATTAAGGCCTATTCCAATGCGCCAGTTTATTTTAGCACTATTGCTTTTGATCATCAAGTGCATTCCAAAACGGAATCTATTCTGGTAAGCGAAATACAACAATCTTCATGCGTATTGGTAGCTGGAATTGCCAAACCCGATTCTTTTTTTGATTACTTAAAAAATGAGCAATCCGTTTGTTTGACCTATCCGGATCACCATCATTTTACAGAAAGTGATATTCTACATATTCAACAACAAGCGGGAGAGAAAAAAATTATAACTACCGAAAAAGATTATGTTCGTTTGAAAGATTCGGATTTAAAAGACCAATTGTATTATTTGCCTATTCGTACCTCTTTTTTGGTTGATTCAGATGAATTTGATGCGGCAATAGTGAACTATTTGAAGTGATAATTTACACTTTTAGTTGATTGGTATACAAAATCAAATCAATCAATCGAGATGAATACCCAATTTCGTTATCATACCAACCTACCACTTTTACCATTTTATCAATTACAGAGGTCAGTTGCGCATCAAAAATACAGGAATGCGGATTGCCAATCACATCCACTGAAACGATTGGGTCTTCGGTATAGGCTAATATTCCTTTTAAATTAGTTGTTGCGGCTGTTTTAAAAGCCGTATTGATTTCGTAAATAGTTACTGCTCGTTTTACATTAAAAGTAATGTCGGTTAACGAACCATCAGGAACAGGAACACGTATGCCACAGCCTCCCATTTTATTTTCTAAATGCGTGAAAATTTTTGTCAACGCTTTGGCAGCACCCGTTGTCGTGGGAACTATAGATTGGCTTGCACCACGTGCACGTCGTAAATCTTTATGGGGTTGATCGTGTAAACTTTGATCGGTGGTAAATGAGTGAATAGTAGTAATGTAGGCTTGTTCAATTCCGCACAATTGGTCAATGATTTGAATCATTGGAGCGGCGTTATTTGTTGTACAACTTGCATTGGAAATAATAGTTTCACTTCCGTCAAGAATATTTTCATTGACACCTAATACTACGGTTTTGATACTATCCACTTCAGAAGGTGCCGATAGAATTACTTTTTTGGCTCCAGCCAAAATATGCGCATTGAGTTCGTCAAACGTTTTGTATTTTCCTGTCGATTCGACAACATAGTCAATGTTTAGACTTTTCCAGTCCAAATTAGCAATGCTTTTTTCGTGGAAGAAAAGAATGTGATTACCATTGATATTAATCCCTTTTTCATCCACCTTTACATCTAACTGTAATACCCCGTGAATACTGTCGTATTTTAGCAGATGTGCCATTGTCAAAGTGTCGGCAATATCATTGATAGCCACCACTTCAATTTGAGGGTGGTTGAGAAGCAATCGAAATAGGTTTCGACCGATTCTACCAAAACCATTTATTGCAATTCGAATTTTCAAAATGGTGTCTTTAAAGAATATGTTTTTGTGCCTTGTATGAAGAACGAACTAAAGCACCACTTTCTACATGTCGGAAACCTAATTCCAATCCGTATTTTTCGTATTTCTCGAATTGTTCCGGCGTGATGTATTCTTTTACGGGTAAGTGTTTTTTACTTGGTTGTAAGTATTGACCAATAGTTACCACATCCACATTAGCAGCACGCAAGTCACGTAGTGTTTGCATTACTTCTTCCTCTTCTTCGCCTAAACCAAGCATGATTCCTGATTTGGTTCTGTTGATTCCTTTTTCTTTGAGGTAACGCAATACTTCCATACTGCGATCGTATTTGGCTTGGATGCGCACTTCGCGCGTTAAGCGGCGTACGGTTTCAATATTATGTGAAACCACTTCAGGATTGGCTTCTACGATACGATCTATATTTCTTTCGATACCTTGAAAATCGGGAATTAAAGTTTCTAAAGTCGTATTCGGATTCATTCTGCGAATGGCTTTTACAGTTTCTATCCAAATGATTGAACCGCCATCTTTTAAATCATCACGATCAACACTTGTAATCACGGCATGTTTGATGTTCATGATTTTAATGGAGCGGGCTACTTTTTCGGGTTCATCCCAATCCACTGTTTCAGGGCGGCCTGTTTTTACCCCACAAAAACCACAAGAACGCGTACAAACATTACCCAAAATCATGAATGTAGCGGTGCCTTCTCCCCAGCATTCTCCCATGTTGGGACAACTTCCAGAGGTACAAATAGTGTTCAGACTGTATTTATCAACTAAACCACGCAGTTCAGTATATTTTTTACCAATAGGTAATTTTACACGCAACCATTTTGGTTTAGAAGTAGGTAATTTATTTTCTAAAACAGTTTCCATAGCATCAAATTTTCATTTGCAAATATAAGTAATGTATTGGAGTAGAAGGTTGAAAATTTTCGATTAACAAAAGTTAAAATAAATGCAACTAACCTTTGGATCTATTTTGAATGATCTCTGCTAATAATTTTTTGGCCCTCAAAATTTTGATTTTCACATTGTTTAAGGGTTCGTCTATTTTGTTGGCTATTTCTTGATAGCTCATTTCTTGAAAATACCGCATTTGAATTACTTCTTGGTAATGTGGTTTTAATTCTTTGATAAATTTCAACAATTGTGAGAGGTTTTGCTCTGTAATTAATTTATCTTCAACCGAAGGAGTTGTATCGGCAATGTTTTGAGCTCTTTGATCTTCGGCTTCGGTAATTTCAACAAACAGACTTGATTTTCTTTTTCTTAACAAATCGACATGACCGTTTTTGGCTATAGCAATTAGCCATGTATTGAACTGAAATTCGCTATTGTAGGTGCTAATTTTGTCGAATGCTTTTGAAAAAGTTTCTATGGTAATGTCTTCGGCATCAGTTTCATTTTCTGTACGAACGAGCATAAAACCATATACTTCATTCCAATAGTAATCCAATAGAAAAGTGAAGGCAGTTTGATCGCCCAGTTTTGCTTTTTCTATTTGTAAGGTTATTTCCAATGGATTGGTTTTGAGAATAAATTGGTAAAATAGGCATTGACTTGTGTAAAGATAAGTACAATTTCAACAATAGGGAACCACCATTTAATATCGTTTTCTTTTAACTTACCCGCTGAGAATCCAACTACTGTCCATGCTACAACATAGCGCACTAAGAAAATACTTAAAACGATAATCCATTCAAATTGAAGTGCTAATAAAATAATTGCTGTGATTAGGAATAATAGTTGAGAACCATAAAAAATTCCTAATCGTAATTGATCGACTGTTTTAAAGTAATTAGCAGTGGCAATTTGTCTTCTCTTTTGAAGGAAGAATTCTGAAAAAGTAGTTTTTGCTTTTGAAATCGAAAAACTTTCAGGTGTAAAAGCAATTGTAGTGTTTTTGCCTTTGGCAGCTTGATTGATAAATAATTCATCGTCGCCTGTGCGAATTTGCATATGATCAATAAAACCGTTTACATTGAAAAATTCTTCTTTTTTGTAGGCCATATTGCGACCTGTTCCCATATAAGGCTGTCCTAATTTTGCCCAAGAAAGAAATTGAATCGTATTCAATACATTTTCAAAACGGATTATTTTATTTAAAAATGAATTGGCAATTTTTTCATATTTGCCATAACCCAGCACTATCGTTTTCTGCAAGGTGAATTGCGAACTCATAGCTGTTATCCAATCTTTTGAAGTAGGATAACAATCGGCATCAGTAAAAAGTAGGTATTCTTTTTTAGCCGCTTTGATTCCTAAAGTCAAGGCATATTTTTTATTACCCCAAAAGGCTTCGTTATTCTCTACTTTTACTAAACGAATATTGGAGTATTGTTTTTCAAATTGTTCAAAAATTTCGAGTGTATTATCTGTTGAAGCATCGTCTATCAATACGATTTCAAAATCCGGATAATTTTGTTCGGCTAAAAGAGGGACATATTTAACTACATTTTCTTCTTCATTTTTGGCACATACAATTACTGAAATCGGAATTCTTTTTGGTGTGATTTTTTGTGCCTTTGCAAAAGCAAATTGCCCAAAAATACCTAGATAGTATGCCAGTTGAATTACGGCTAGTCCAATAAAAATGTATAAAAGTATAAGCATGGGAAAATTGTCTTTTTAAATCGTCTGCAAATGTAGGAATACCAAAACGAATTTGAAATGAATATTGTGCAATTTTTTATGCAATCATTCCAATTGAATTTACAATTTCAAAAATCTGAAAACGTACTAAATTACATTTACTTCTGCTTCGATATGAATTCCAAATATAGAAAAAACGGTCTCTTGAATATTTTTGGAAACGGCCAAAATTTCTTGCCCGGTGGCATTTCCATAATTGACTAAAACCAAGGCTTGATTTTTGTGGATTCCAGCATCGCCAAAACGTTTGCCCTTGAAGCCTGCTTGTTCAATTAACCATCCCGCAGGAACTTTAACTTCAGTGGCTGAAACCTCATAGTATTTCATCTCAGGAAATTGTTGGTGAATTTTCTCAAAATCCGATTTTAAAACAATAGGATTTTTAAAGAAACTACCACTATTTCCTAACTCTTTTGGATCGGGTAATTTACTTTGTCGAATTGCAATAACAGCATTACTTACGTCTTTTAGACTTGGGTTTTGGATGTTATTTTTTTCTAATTCACCTAAAATATCCCCGTACGAAGTGTTGATTTTGTGGTTGCGTTTAGTTAGTTTGAAAATTACTGAGGTAATAATATATTGGTCTTTGACTTCGTTTTTAAAAATACTTTCACGGTATCCAAAATGACATTCTTCGTTTTGAAATGTTTTCATGTCTTGATTAGCAATTGCCATAGCTTGACACGAAACAAAATGATCTTTGATTTCGGCACCATACGCACCAATATTTTGTACCGGGGTAGTTCCTACGTTTCCTGGAATCAGGGACATGTTTTCTAATCCGCCAAAATTTTGATCCATCGTCCAAAGTACAAATTCGTGCCAATTTTCACCCGCCTGACTTTCGACCCAAACAAAATCGTCATTTTCATCAATAATTTTTTTACCTTTTAAATCGATATGAATTACTAGAGCGTCTATGTCTTGGGTTAAAAGCATGTTGCTACCGCCACCTAAAATAAATTTTTTCTCTGTTGGATTATTTACTAAAACAGCTTTCAATTCTTCAACTGAATGTACTGCTGTAAACTGTTTCGCTTTGGCTTCAATGCCAAATGTATTGTAGTTTTTTAGAGAAAAATGAGAATGTAGCGTCATGGAAAAAATTGCTTTTTGAAAGTTCAAAAGTAAGAATTAAAATTCGTCAGTGGTCACAGCACGATTGATAAAATCGTTCAAAGGTTTTAAAGTAATTAATTTTCGCGTCATTTTGGGAACAAAATCTTCTTCCAACACTTCTGAAATGTCAAATTGATGACTTGCTTCAAAGCTTTTCAATTTTAGGTTCTCTATTGCTGGATGGTCTTTTTCAAATCCACGAGGCGGATTTTTTAAAGTACTAGATTCGTTACGATCGAAATCACCAAACTCCTTTTTGAAATTTTTCTCATTTAAAATAGATTCCAAGTCATCATAAAAATAAGCAATTTCTCGGCGAACTTTTTTCAAATCGTCTGCTTCAGGACAGTAAAATCCACCAGCAATAAAACTCTTGTCTCGTTCAATATGAACATAATAACCAGAGCGGTTATTTCCTTTTGAACCTGAGGATATCCAGATTCCAACGTAGGTTTTGTAAGGCGTTTTGTCTTTAGAAAAACGAATATCGCGATTGATTCTAAACGTACAATTTTTAATTTCTAATAGTTCCAAAGAAGGATCTAAAGGTTTTAAAGCATCCAGAAATTGACCCACTAATTGTTGGTAGTCTTTTTTGAATGTTTCGTATCTTTTTTTGTTCTCTAAAAACCAATCTCTATTGTTATTGGCTTTTAAATCATCTAAAAATTGTAAGCTGTCTTTGGAAAGCATAGTATTATTTCTTGATTTAGTATTTAGTGAGTTGGTTTTTAATTTGAATTTATTGTTTTTTTTCGACCGGTTTTGATAAACCTTCAGCTGCCCAATTAATGATTCCTCCCTCCATTTCAAAAATGGTTGTGAAACCTAATTCTACTAGTTTTTCTGCAGCTAAGTGACTTCTTTTACCACTTCTACAATATAAAAAAACCGGTTTGGATTTGTCGTATTTGGTAACATTGGTTGAAAAATCTGAGCTATGCCAATTTACATTTTCGGCATTTTGAAGGTGCTCTACTGTAAACTCCTCAGGAGTTCTAACATCTAAAATTTGCGCATTGGATGTAGCTGAAATTTCTTTTTTGAAAGAAACAGGATCTATAATTTTAATACTCTTTGCTGTTTGACCGTTACACGATAAAATAACAAATAATAGAAAAGCTGAAAAAGTTGGAACTAATGATTTCATTATAGTTTTAATAAAATTAATAAGCTAAAGTACCTTTTTTTAATTTTAATCGAATAATAATCGTTATAAATTGAAAATTGTATAGCTCTGAAGTGTTGATTTAACAATGGTTTCGGTACGTTCTGGATGCGTGTCAGAAATAAAGAGTTGTCCAAAAGTATCGCTATTTACCATGTCTACAATTTTAGCCACACGACTTTCGTCTAATTTGTCAAAAATATCATCAAATAGTAATATAGGTTTGACACCGCTTTGTTTTTTTAAGAATTCAAATTGCGCCAACTTTAGCGCAATTAAAAATGATTTTTGTTGGCCTTGGGAACCAAATTTTTTGATGGGATAGGAATCGATTTCAAACGATAAATCGTCTTTGTGAATTCCTACACTGGTGTATTGTAACGCACGATCTTTGTTGAGATTTTCAACTAACAGCGTTGCCAAATCATGGTCAAACAAATGACTTTCATAAACTAGTTGAACCGTTTCTTGCGAATCTGTTATGGCTTGATGGTGTTTGTTAAAAATAGGAATGAATTCCTGAATAAATGCTTTTCTTTTTTCGAAAATAGATTGCGCAAAACCGTTAAGTTGTTCATTGTAGATGGACAAAGTATCATTGTCAAAGACATGATTCAAAGCAAAGTATTTTAACAAAGCATTGCGCTGACTGATTACTTTTTGGTATTGAATAAGCTGTTGTAAATAAAGTGCATCCAATTGTGAAATGACACTATCCATAAATTTGCGACGGGTTTCACTGCCTTCAATGATCAAATCTCTATCGGCCGGTGATATAATTACTAAGGGGACAAAGCCAATATGGTCTGAAAATTTATCGTAGACTTTTCCGTTGCGTTTTAGTATTTTCTTTTGGCCTTTTTTGAGGCTGCAAACAATTTGTTCTGTTCTGTTTTCTTTTTCCAGTTCGGCATCAATCACAAAAAACTCTTCACCGTGTTTGATGTTTTGGACAGCAAGCGGATTGAAATAACTCTTTCCGTAGGATAAATGGTAGATCGCATCCAATACATTGGTTTTTCCAATTCCGTTTTTTCCAACAAAACAATTGATTTTGCTATCAAACTCGAAACTAGCTTCAGAAAAGTTCTTGTAATTGAATAATGAAATCTTTTTTAAATACATTTTTGTCTAGCTGGAATGAAGAATGTGGCTTTAAAGGAGCGCTTTTTCAAACTGCACGCAAATTATTGAAAAATATCCATAAAATGCCTTTTAGATTTGAATAAAAATTTTATTTTTGCCACTCACTAAATTTAATAGAAATGGCCACTTATAATAAAAGAGGATATAAAACCCCGAAGGAAAAAGAAGTAAAAGAAGTTGTAGAAGACGTTCAAATTGATGAAAAAGACAGCACAACGGCTGGCGTTTTTTCAAAACTAGATGAAACGGCTTCTAAAACAGAAGATTTTGTTGCTAAAAATCAAAAAGTAATTATTGGTTTTGTAGCTGCAATTGCTTTGGTAACTGTTGGGTATTTAGCATATGAAAAATTCATCGCTACACCAAAAGAGGAAGAAGCGGCTAATGAAATGTTTGTGGCGCAACAAAATTTCCAAAAAGCAACGGATGGAGTAGCTAGTGACTCTTTGTATAAATTGTCATTGAATGGTTCTGAAGGAAAATTTGGATTTATTAAAATTGCAGAGGAATACGCAGGAACAGATGCTGGAAATTTAGCTAACTATTATGCAGGTATAGCTTATTTAAATACAGGAAAATATACTGAAGCTATTGATTTCTTGAGTCAGTTTGAATCAAAAGATATGATCTTAAGTGCTTTGGCAAAAGGTGCAATAGGAGATGCATATGCTCAAAAAAACCAACCAAAAGAGGCTTTAGACAATTACATTAAAGCGGTTGAGGCTAGTAAAAATGATTTTACAACGCCACGTTTTTTATTGAAAGCAGGTAAAACAGCTTTATCATTAGGAAATAAAGAAGAAGCTTTGAAATACCTTACCGATATTAAAGATAATTACGATACAACTCCTGAAGCTGCTTCAGTAGACGTATTGATTGGATTGGCACAATAGTTCACTTCCAAACTACAATTTAGGTTAGCAATTATAGTCCCATTAGTTTTCTAAGGAGTTGTAATTTCTAACCTTTATTTTTTATCTTTAACTCCCAACCTTAAACTCGATTTACGATGGCTACCGAAAATAAAAATTTATCAGAATACGATAAAAATAGCGTTCCTGATGCTCGCAACTTTCGTTTTGGAATTGTGGTGGCTGAGTGGAATGAAACGATTACAGAAGGACTTTTTAACGGAGCTTTTACAGCCTTGTTGGAAAATCAAGTTCCACCACAACAAATCATTCGATGGAATGTACCTGGAAGTTTTGAATTAGTGTATGGTGCTAAAAAAATGTTGCAGACTCAAAATGTAGACGCGGTTATTGTAATTGGTTGTGTGATTCAAGGACAAACCAAACATTTTGATTTTGTTTGCGAAGGCGTTACACAAGGAATCAAGGATTTGAACGTGCAAACGGATATTCCAGTTATTTTTTGTGTGTTGACAGACAATACTATGCAACAATCTATCGACAGAAGTGGAGGTATACATGGAAACAAAGGAACTGAAGCGGCTATTGCGGCTATTAAAATGGCATTTATTCGTCAGCAAGCCTCATTGTCTCATGCTATTGACAATCAACATTTATTAGGAAGTAGCGCTTTACAGATTGAGAATAAGCCATTGCAAATAGAAGAATAGTCAGAACAAAATACTTTAAGAAACCTATACTATTGCTAAACAGTATAGGTTTTTCTGTTTTTTGTAATTACGGATGTTTTTAAACCAACTATAAATTCCCTAAATTTGTGCTTTATGGTTCTAGCATAAATTAACCCCAACAATTAAAACCTGTTTGATGTCGAGTATTATTCAATTACTTCCTGATCATGTTGCCAATCAAATTGCCGCTGGAGAAGTGGTGCAGCGACCAGCTTCTGTGGTGAAAGAGTTATTGGAAAATGCGGTTGATGCCAAAGCAACAGACATCAAATTAATCATTAAAGATGCCGGAAAATCCTTGATACAAGTGATTGATAATGGTTTAGGAATGAGTGTGACCGATGCGCGATTGTGTTTTGAACGCCATGCTACTTCAAAAATCCGTCAGGCAGAAGATTTGTTTTCATTGCATACAAAAGGTTTTCGAGGAGAAGCATTAGCCTCTATTGCGGCGATTGCGCATGTGGAGATGAAAACCAAGCAGGATCAGGAAGAACTAGGAACACACCTCATTATTGAAGGAAGTAAATTTGTTTCTCAAGAAGTGGCAGTTCTACCCAAAGGGACTTCGTTTGCCGTTAAGAATCTATTTTATAATATTCCAGCTCGACGTAATTTCTTGAAATCGGATATTGTAGAATACCGTCATGTGATTGACGAATTCCAACGCGTTGCCTTGGCACACCCCAATATTCATTTCACCTTTTACCACAATGGAAGTGAAATGTTCAATCTGCCTCAATCGAATTCTAGACAGCGAATTGTAGCTATTTTTTCGGGTAAAACCAATGAAAAATTAGTACCAGTTCAAGAAGAAACCGAAATTATCGAGATCCAAGGATTTGTGAGCAAACCCGAATTTGCTAAAAAAAATAGGGGAGAGCAATTCTTTTTTGTAAACGATCGATACATCAAAAGCGGCTATTTGCATCACGCAGTGATGTCAGCTTATGATGGGATTTTAAAAGAAGGAGCGCAGCCTAGTTATTTTTTGTTTCTAACCGTTCCGCCCCATACGATTGATATCAATATCCATCCAACTAAGACCGAGATTAAATTTGATGACGAACAAGCCTTATATGCTATTTTAAGAGCCGCTATCAAACACAGTTTGGGACAATTTAATGTAGCTCCCATTCTTGATTTTGATCGCGATGCTAATTTGGATATGCCTTACCATTATAAAGATGTTGAAGGAGCGATGCCAACGGTTCAGGTTGATGCTAATTTCAATCCATTTGCTGACGAAAAACCAACAAAATCCTATTCGGGTTCAGGTTCTAATTATAAAAAAACTGAAATTTCTTCAAGTTGGGAAGGCCTGTATGTTGGTTTAAAACAAGAAACCGATACGTTTTCAGCCTCAAGTAATTTTAACTTTGAAAACGAAGAAGTAACGGCTTCATTATTTGATCTGGAAGATGCCGAACCAACAGTACATAGAACCTATCAAATTCATAAAAAATATATTGTGTCCCCAATCAAATCGGGGATGGTGATTGTCGATCAGCAACGGGCACATCAACGCGTACTCTACGAACAGTTTTTGGTCAATATGACGGTACAACAAGCAGCAAGTCAGCAATTGTTGTTTCCTTTGAATTTGTATTTTTCCAAAAATGAAATAGAATTGATTGCAGAGTTGCAATTGTCTTTGATGAATACCGGATTTGTTTTTGACGAATCCCAACCCGATCACGTAGTCATTTCTGGTATTCCAGTTACTATTACAGAAAGTGAGGTAGCTTTGGTTTTGGAACAATTGCTAAGTGATATGCAAGATGGAATTCCTGAAAGTAGTTTCAGTCAGAACGACACCATTGCCAAATCGATGGCGAAAAGTTTAGCGGTTAAAACCGGCAGTTATATGACCGAAAAAGAACAAGAAAATTTGGTCAACGGATTATTTGCTTGTAAAGAGCCTAATGTTTCCCCTTTTCAAAAACCTACTTTTATCACGATGCGTGTAGAAGATATTGATAAAAAATTTGCCCTATGAGAAATATAACAGAGACGGTTAAACAGCTAATCATAATTAATATTTTATTTTTTATTGGCACCTTATTAGTGTCAGGTCCTGCCTATAAATATCTTGCGTTATTTTTTCCTGAAAATCAAGATTTTAAAGCGTGGCAGCCCATAACCTATATGTTTATGCACGGCGGTTTTATGCATATTTTGTTTAATATGTTTGCGTTGTATTCGTTTGGATCAGCTTTAGAACTATTTTGGGGAAGCAAGAAGTTTTTGTTTTTCTATATTTCGTGCGGATTGGGTTCGGCCTTGGTGCATACAGGAGTGAATTACTATCATTTTCAAGAAGGTTTAAATACCCTGCTTTCTAATGGTTTTTCGAAGGTAGAAATTCTACAATTGTTGAACGAAGGAAAAATAGATACCCGTTGGCAAGAACTGTTAACCGTTTCTGAATTTCAGAATTTTACTAGTGCCTATTTAGGAACAGCTGTTGGTGCTTCTGGGGCGATATACGGAATCATCGTTGCCTTTGCATTTATGTTCCCTAATGCTGAATTAGGTTTAATGTTTATTCCTATACCAATTAAAGCCAAATACTTTGTGCCTGGTTTGGTATTGATCGATTTGTATTTAGGTGTTTCCGGAAAATCGATCTTTGGCGGAGGCGGTATTGCTCATTTTGCGCATGTTGGAGGAGCATTGTTTGGTTTTTTAATTATGTGGTATTGGAAGAAAAATCAATTCAATTCCAATCGTTGGAATTAGTTGAACTCCATTCCTAAATAGAAAAATACATGAGTAGTATAGTAGACGATTTAAAGATGCAATATCAATTTGGGGGAGTAGCCTTTAGGCTTATCTTTTGGAATGTATCCTGTTTTCTTGTTTCGTTACTATTTTTCTATGACTTTCAGTTGGGTATTTTTAATTTACCTACTTGGATTGCCTTGTCCTCTGATCCGAATCTTTTGATTACAAAACCCTGGACATTAATAAGCTATGCTTTTTTTCATCACGGTGTTGGGCATTTGTTTTTTAATATGATGGTTTTGCATTTCTCTAGTATGCTTTTCTTGACCTTTTTTAATTCCAAGCAATTTATGGGATTGTATTTGTTAAGTGCGCTGTTTTCAGGAGTAGCTTTTGTGGTAGGCTATTATTTTTTGCAAATGAGTTCATCTATGGTAGGTGCTTCTGGAGCTATAATGGCAATTTTAGTGGCTACAACGGCCTATCGCCCATTAATGACTGTTCGATTACTGTTTTTTGGCAACGTTAAATTATGGCACATTACTGCTGTAATTTTGGTATTGGACTTTATGCAATTTAAAATTGAAAATACTGGGGGGCATATTGCTCATTTGGCGGGTGCTTTTTTTGGATTTATTTTTATTAAATTGCTCCAGAATGGATGGGATCTAAGTAACATTTTGAATAAACCTTTGAATAAATCAAAACGTACTCCATTTAAAAAGGTGCATAAAAATTATTCTAAACCATTGGCAAAGCCAAGTTCAAGAATAGTGGTTAAGGATAAAACACAGCAACAAATTGACGAGATTTTGGATAAAATCAGTCAATCTGGTTACGATTGTTTGACACAAGAAGAAAAAGAATTTCTGTTCAAAGCAGGAAAATAATTTCAGATAAGCAAGAGGATGAAAAATCTTTCATGGTTTAATAAGGTAATGTTTCTTTTGAATATAGTTTTGACTGTAGTGACATTCAGTGCTTATTTGTTGCCTTTTTTAGCTCCTAAAGCATTTCCATTATTATCGGTTTTGACTTTGTTTATGCCTATGTTTTTTGTGTTTAATGCCTTATTCTTTTTCTATTGGGGCGTACAATTTAAAAAGCGAATGATTTTATCGGGCTTGGTACTTTTAATGGGGATTACCTTTATAAATAAATTCTATAAATTTTCTACCAAAGAATTTCCAGAAAGCGAAAAGGATTTTACCGTCATGAGTTATAATGTTCGTTTGTTAAATCTATTTCAATGGATAGATAGAGATGATGTGCCTTCGCAGATTGTGAGTTTTATCAATGATAAAAATCCAGATATTTTGTGTATTCAAGAGTATTCTACTTCGGCTGATATCGATTTAAAGGTGTATCCGCACAAATATATTTTAATGGCTGGTGACCAAATTAAAACTGGTCAAGCTATTTTTTCAAAATTCCCCATTATCAATGAAGGAAATATTGTTTTTCCCAATTCGAATAACAATGTAATTTTTGCTGATATTAAGAAAGGAAAAGAAACTATTCGAGTGTATAATATGCATTTACAATCCATTAAAATTTCGCCTGATGTGACCGAAATTAATGATGATATTAATGTGATTAATCAAAGTAAATCGCAAAAATTATTTAACCGAATTAGTAAAGCCTTCAAACAGCAACAGCAACAAGCGGAGTTATTTAAAGAGCACAAAAACGATTGTCAGTATCCTTTAATCATTTGTGGTGATATGAATAATAGTGCGTTTTCGTATGTGTACCGAAATATAAAAGGGAAATTAAGAGATAGCTTTGAAGAAGCGGGTAAAGGTTTTGGTGCAACGTATAAGTTTCGCTATTACCCGGCACGTATTGATTATATTTTTGCTGACGAAAAAATGAAAGTGAAAAAGTTTGAAAGTTTTTCGAGTTTTGAAAATTCGGACCATTATCCTATAATGGCTAAACTTTCTTTTGAGTAATTACTTTACTAGTAGGGGTTGTGATTTCAAATAATCCACTGCAAACTTTCCTTCATTGAAAACCAAATCCAATACACTAAGATTGTTGATGAAACCAAATTTATCATCAAACACTTGCGTATAACTTTCAAATTGTGATTGGTCTTTTTTTCCGTTGGCCAAATAGCGAAAATCAGTTATTTCGTTAGATTCAATTTCGTGTATATATTCTGTTGTCGAATTATACTCTATTTTCATTCGAAGGCATTTCGTAATCAAGTCAAAAACTTCTAGATTTAAGTCCATTAAAAACGAGTGTTTTTTTTCAAAAATCGGAAGTAAATCATCTTCAAAATATTCAAAAAATGGTGAACTTCGGTAGGCGGCTTCTAAGGATTTGAAATGTTGCTTTTGCCAATCAAAATCATTTTCAATTTGAATGTCTTTTGTTTTTTGATGGGCTATTTTCGAATGTTTTACAGGAATATTCAATAGCTGAATTCCGTTAGGACTGTAGATATAAGTTCGATTCCGATTGGTTTGTTTTTGGAAATTATCTTCCATTTCAAAAGTGATTTTTTCGGATTGAACAATAGCTGCGAAATGACTGATAGATGGGAAGTATGTGGGGTGAATAAGGATTGTGTTCATGTAAAAATGTAGCGATTTTTTAATGTAGCAATGTGAAAATAGGGGAATTACTCATTGTTCTATTTTCGCATTGATTTAATTGTTACATTGATTTTCTTTTCTTCCAAAAATATTCTCCGATGAAATAAGCTACCAAAGCCAAAAGGAAAAATTTAAAATACGATTGCGGTTGACCCTCACCACTTACTGTTGTGAATAATCTTTCCCAACGAATTTTTTTCAATCCTTTGGCATTTGAATCATAACTCATCCAAATAAAAGTTGGTTTTCCTACAATGTGATTTTCTGGCACATAACCCCAGTAACGACTGTCTTCTGAATTATGTCGATTGTCTCCCATCATCCAATAATAATTTTGTTGGAATGTATATGATGTGGCAATTTTTCCATTAATTCTGATATCAGATCCAGTAACTTTCAGGTCGTTTTTCTCGTAATCAGTGATGATGGCTTTATAAAACGGTAACGTTTCTAAATTTAAAGCTACCGTTTTTCCTTGTTGCGGAATGTAGATAGGCCCAAAATTATCGCGGTTCCATTTGTTGATGTGAGGAAAAATTCCTGATTCTACTTCTTTTGAAATGATTTTTTGTACTCCAGTAATTCCAGGAATTTGTTGCAATTTTTCCGCATTAGCAGCAGTTAAAGCTGCAATGAATAGGGTATCTCTTTTTTCGGCATCCATAAAACCTGCACCGTCAGTGATATTCATTTCTTGTAATAAATATTCAAAATCAATTGGAGTTTTCCCGTCAAGTGCTACTTTATATGAAAATTGAGGCCTTGCTCTTTCTGATAAAATCAATTCTTTTCCATTTACAAATACAATTCCGTCTTTGATTTCGAATTGATCGCCAGGAACTCCCACACAACGTTTTACGTAGTTGGATTTTTTATCAATTGGTTTGTCAACTCTTAACCCAGATTGGTCTCTGAATTTGTAAACTGTATCGATTGGCCAGTTGAAAACGACTATATCATTTCGCTCAATTGTTTGAAAACCAGGTAGCCTAAAATAAGGTAATTCAGGCCAGGTTAAATACGATTTCTTTTTAGTTAATGGAATGGTGTCGTGAACCATTGGAAGTGCAACAGTAGTCATTGGAGTTCTTGCTCCGTAGTTTACTTTGCTTACAAATAAGAAATCACCAACTAATAACGTTTTTTCTAAGGAAGAAGTTGGAATAGTAAAAGGCTGAATAAAATACGTATGAACAAAAGTTGCTACTACAATCGCAAATAGCAATGAGCTTATAGTATCAGCAGTTTTATTTAGAGGTTCAGTACTTCTGTCTGCAGTATAGTTTAATTTTTGGGTGTAACTTATATAGGCTATATACAAACCAAAAGTGACAATGCCTAAAACTTTATCTTTGGTAGTACTTTTTCCAAAACTACTTAAGGTTTCTATCCAAATTACTGGGAATATGATCAAGTTGATTATAGGTAAGAAAAGTAAAATAGTCCACCATGATGGTCTGCCTATAATTTTTAATAAAACGATAGCATTATACACTGGGATGGCTGCTTCCCAACTTTTTCTACCTGCTGCCACATATAGTTTCCAAGTTCCAATAAAGTGAATTGCTTGTACTGCTAAGAAAAATATAAACCACTGTACTACTGTCATAATTGTATTTTTTAAGTTCTATATCAAGAGATAATTCTAGAATTTATTTAAAATTTAATACGTCTTTCATGGTGAAAACACCCTGTTTTCCGGCTAGCCACTCGGCTGCAATTACGGCACCCAAAGCAAATCCTTCACGGTTGTGTGCAGTATGTTTGATTTCGATACTGTCTACCTCAGACTTGTAGGTTACTGTATGTGTTCCTGGAACATCGGCTATTCGTAAAGCTTCAATATGAATTTCATTGTCTGCCGCTTTATCCAATGTCCAGTTGTTATATTGACTATTTTCAATGACACCTTTGGCTAATGAAATAGCAGTGCCACTTGGAGCATCTAATTTTTGAGTGTGATGAATTTCTTCCATGTCAACAGAATAGGAAGCGTACGGTGCCATTATTTTAGCTAGGTAATCGTTCAATTCAAAAAACAAATTAACTCCTAAGCTGAAATTAGAACTAGAAATAAAGCCGCCCTTTTTCTCGTGGCAAAGTGAAATAATTTCATCATAACGCTCTAACCAACCTGTTGTTCCTGATACGACTGGAACATTAGAGTAAAAACAACTTGAAATATTTTCAACAGCCGCACTGGGAACGCTAAAATCAATTGCTACATCTGCTTTACCGAGACCTTCATAGGTATTATTTTCATCTTTTTTTAAGACAATTTCATGACCTCTCTCTATAGCAATTCTTTCAATTACTTTACCCATTTTTCCGTATCCTAAAAGCGCAATTTTCATTTATTAAATATTAAAGTCATTTAGAAGTGAATTACTTCACTCTAAAAATTATAATTAAGTGTTAGTCCCACATTTGCCTTGAATGTTACAGCATCAGGATATATAATCGGATTTACCGATAAATTTTCATTCACATTAAACTGTATCAATGCGGCATCAACATTGGCGTCAATAATGTTTAAAGCATAAAATCCAAGTACAAAAAGCGCAGATAAATCGCGATTTCGTTGGTAGAATTTTTGTGCGGTAATAAGTCGGTTTGTGTCGAGATAATTGAATTTATCATCACTGTATCCTTCTAGTCTTCGTTTATAGGCATCACGATAGTCGTGGTATTTTGTGTTACTACTGATGTAGAAATAGAGACTGGTTCCAATAGCACCATAAACTAATGGAATTTTCCAATATTTTTTATTGTATGCTTGTCCTAAACCTGGTAAAACAGCTGAATAGAAAGCAGCTTTAGCAGGTGTTAATGGATCAATGTTAATGGATTTTAAGCTGTCTTTTGCTGTTTTTAAGGTAACGGATTGATCCTGAGCAAGAACAAATGTGTTTCCCAATAGTAAAAATAAAATAGCTATGAAAAGTCCTTTATACACTATCCTTTGATTAGTTTGACAATTCGATTAAAGTCTTCTTCAGAGTGAAAAGGAATAGTGATTTTACCTTTTCCATTTCCAGCCAATTTAATATCTACTTTAGCCCCAAAATAGTTATTGAATTGGTTTTTTTCACTTTGGGCTACTTCAAAAGTAGTCGATTTTGTTTTTGTTGTAGATTTTGGTTTTAAGCTATCTTGGTAGCTTTTCACTACTGCTTCAGTATCTCTAACGGATAGATTTTGACTTACAATTTTTTGGTAAATATCAGTTTGAACATCTTGGTCTTCAATATTGATAATAGCACGACCGTGTCCCATACTGATAAACCCATCGCGAATACCAGTTTGAATAATTGGATCTAGCTTTAACAAACGTAAATAATTAGCAATTGTAGAACGTTTTTTTCCCACACGTTCACTCATTTGCTCCTGAGTTAATTCAATTTCATCCATTAAGCGTTGGTACGAAAGCGCTATTTCAATAGGATCTAAGTCATGGCGTTGAATGTTTTCTACCAAAGCCATAACCAATGATTCATTGTCATTTGCAATTCGGATGTAAGCAGGTACTGTCTGCAAACCTACTAAAGCAGAAGCGCGCAAACGACGCTCTCCTGAGATTAATTGGTATTTGTTGAAGTCTAATTTTCGAACGGTAATCGGTTGAATTACTCCCAGTTCTTTGATAGAAGTAGCTAATTCTTTTAATGATTCTTCGTTAAAATTAGTACGTGGTTGGAATGGATTGATTTCAATGGCATCAATTTCTAACTCAATAATGTTTCCAACAACTTTATCGGCATTTTTATCATGTACCGATTTGATATCGTTTTCTGGATCCTTCAGTAAGGCAGATAATCCTCTTCCTAACGCCTGTTTTTTTATTGCTTTTGCCATACAATTAGTTGCTGTTTTTTTGTATTACTTCTTGAGCTAAATGCAAGTAGTTGGTAGCTCCTTTGCTTGTAGCGTCATAATTGATTATGCTTTCGCCAAAACTTGGCGCTTCGCTTAATTTGACATTTCTTTGGATGATTGTTTCAAAAACCATATCGTTAAAATGTTTTTGCACTTCTTCTACCACTTGATTGGATAATCGCAAACGCGAATCAAACATGGTTAATAATAATCCTTCAATGTCTAATTCTGGATTATGAATTTTTTGGATACTTTTGATGGTATTCAATAATTTACCTAAGCCTTCTAAAGCAAAATATTCACATTGGATAGGAATAATTACAGAGTCGGCTGCGGTTAGCGCATTCAAAGTTAATAATCCAAGAGAGGGTGCACAATCTATAATGATAAAATCATAATCGTCTTTCACACTTTGTATAGCTTGCTTCAGCATATACTCTCTGTTTTCTTTGTCTACCAATTCAATTTCGATGGCAACTAAGTCAATATGGGCAGGTATTATATCTACATTCGGAGCCGAACAACGAATGATGGCTTCTTTTGGCGAATGGCTATGTTCTAAAACCTGGTACGTTCCAATTTCAACTGATTCCACTTCAATTCCCAAACCAGAGGTGGCATTAGCTTGAGGATCAGCGTCAATTAGTAATACTTTTTTTTCTAAAACACCTAAGGAAGCAGCTAGATTTACTGATGTAGTAGTTTTTCCAACTCCTCCTTTTTGATTAGCAATAGCAATGATTTTACCCATTTATTTTTTTGAATTTTGAATGGTAAAAATACAATTAATTCTCGTTTCTGAAAATCTATTTTGTAAAGATTTGTTACAGTTTGATTTGGGGCTATTTGGCCACTTTAAAAAGTAATAAACAATTAGAATGTTTCGGGTTTATTTTAAAATTCAATCAAACTATTTGAAAATAAAAAATCCCTTTTGCAAAGCAAAAAGGATTTTTGTCGGGGTGGCAGGATTCGAACCTGCGGCCTCCTGCTCCCAAAGCAGGCGCGATAACCGGGCTACGCTACACCCCGCATCGCGAGTGCAAAGATAGAATTAATTTTTATTTAAGCAAGTAGAAAATATAAATAGGCAATGATTATTTTTTAATAATTAAAAATGATGTTTTTTTGTTTGCAGTTTTTATTTTAAAACTACCTTTGTTATCTTTAAAAAATCATACAAATTAGTACACTATGTCAGATACAATCGAAAAAATAAAATGCCTTATTATTGGTTCTGGACCAGCGGGTTACACAGCAGCAATTTATGCTGCTAGAGCTAATATGAATCCAGTTTTATACCAAGGAATGCAACCTGGAGGACAATTAACAACAACTAATGAAGTAGAAAATTTTCCCGGTTATGTTGATGGTGTGACTGGACCTGAGATGATGATTCAGTTGCAAGCGCAAGCGCAACGATTCGGTGCTGACATACGCGATGGATGGGCTACTAGAGTAGATTTTTCTGGTTCAGTTCATAAAGTTTGGATTAATGATACTGTCGAATTGCATTGTGAAACTGTCATTATATCGACAGGAGCTACTGCAAAATATTTAGGGTTACCTTCGGAACAACATTATTTGAAAATGGGTGGTGGAGTTTCTGCCTGTGCAGTTTGCGATGGGTTTTTCTATAGAAACCAAGAAGTTGTGATTGTTGGAGCAGGAGATTCAGCTTGTGAAGAAGCACATTATTTATCTAAGTTGTGTAAAAAAGTAACTATGTTGGTACGAAGTGAGAAATTTAGAGCTTCTAAAATAATGGAAGAACGAGTTCGTGCTACAGAGAATATTACTATTTTAATGAATCACGATACTGTAGAAGTTTTAGGCGATGAGCAAGTGGTTACGGGTGTTAAAGCTAAAAATAAAACCACGGATGAAATCTTTGACATTCCGGCAACCGGTTTCTTTGTGGCTATTGGACACCAACCAAATACAGCGATTTTTAAAGAGTATATCACTCTGGATGAAACGGGTTATATTGTAAACACACCAGGCACTTCAAAAACAAATGTTGAAGGAGTATTTGTAGCAGGAGATGCTGCAGATCATGTCTATCGTCAAGCTATTACTGCAGCAGGAACAGGTTGCATGGCGGCATTAGATGCAGAACGTTATTTGGCAGCTAAAGGTCATTAAAAGAAGAGTAATTTATATTAAAAAAGTCCTATATTTGCGACTTTTTTTATTTTTTATTTGATAGTTTTTTTAACAATTTAGCTTCACCTGAAAACCTGCCAATTTCTATTTTTGGATTTCCATACAAGTTTATTTCGGCATTGTCACTAGCATTGAGCGTACAATTGTTTTCTACCAATATATCACAATTTGCTTTCCCTTCAATTGTTAAGTCTGTAGTTTTACTATTAAAATTACGGGCCTTGAGTTCAGCGGAATTGTCTATTCGCGCAATAGTGCTTTCTGAATCACCCTCTATAACTGCTATAGCCTTTTGGTATAAATCGCATTTTAATTCTACGCTATTGATTAATGCCTTTAGCGAACTGTTTTTACTTAATTCAACAAAAGCGGTTTCACTTTTAAGATTTAGCTCTATTTTGGATTTATCGTCTGCTAGGAGATTGAAGTTGGCTGCGTTAACATTCAAAAATAATTTGGATTTGTCCAAAGATTTGAAGGTGATAGTGTCCAATGTAATCTCTTGAATAGCATTAACAACAGATTCATCTTTTGTTGTAATTAAGTTTAAATCTTTAGTGTAGGTAACTTTTACTGATAATTTTTTGAATCCTTGTACTTCTTTTGAAGTTGAAATTAGTAAAATATTATTTTCAACTTTTAAACTGATAACTTCATGCAAATTGTCATCTGCCTCAATCTTGATCTCGCTTTTTTCTCCTTTTTCTAAATAGATTTCAATATTGTCCTCTACCTCAATCATGGTAAATGGTTTTACTTGCTGGATTAAAGAAGTTACTACTTTGGAACCTTTTATTTTTCCTGCTTTTTGAGAAAAAACAAAAGTAGTTGATAAAAGCAACATGATAAGGGAGGCAAAAAGTCTAGGTTTCATAGTAATTCGTATTTATACAAATATAAAAAAATCATCCACATATATGAATGATTTTTCTTATTTAATTGAGGGGAATGAAATTAATCTTGTTCGACACTTCCGCCAGAACTTGAATTTTTTTGAAATGTTTTTGGAACCGAATTGTATCTTATTGAAGCTCCACTAGATGCTTCTGCTTTTAAACTTACAATTGGATGTACATTTATAGAGGATCCACTAGAAGCATCAGCTATTACTTCATTAGCTAATAGTTTAAAACAATCAATTGTGCTACCGCTTGATGCTTGTGAGTCTAATTTAAATGCCAGACCTTTCAATTTTAAGTTAGCGGCACTACTTGATTTACAATTAATTGATTCCATTTCAAGGTCTACATTAACTTGCGCTGCGCTTGATGCTTTTATGTAAATCTGACTTCCTTTAATAGTGTTTACACTATGTATTGACGACGCGCTTGATGCTTCCAGATTTTCAATTGTTGGCAATTTAACTTTTACTTTTCTTGTTCCATTGCGAATGTTTAAATAGGGTTCGCTAGAGATAACTAGCTTTCCATTCTTGACTTCGGTAATAATACTACTTTGAAGATTGTCATCTGCTTCAACTATTATTTCAGTTTTATCCGACTGTTCGATAGTTAATTCGATGGCACTACTTACATCCAGACCAGTAAATTTTTCAGTTACAGTTCTGTTTTCTGTGGTAATGTTTCCACTACCTTTTTTGCTGTTGTAGTCGAAATGACACCCGCTAAAAAATAATGCTGTGATGACTAGTACAATAATTTTGGTAATCCAAGTGATAATTTTAATCATGGTTATTCTTTTTTAATAATTACACCTTCTTTATTTATAGTTAATCCTTTTTTTGCGGATTGATTGATAGTAACTACTTCACCATTTACCTTAACAGTTGTTGTTACCACAGTATCATTATCGGTTATATCTTCTGTAACTCCAGTTTCAACATCCTCATATTCGTTTTCATTTTCAGGACAGTTCAAGCACTTTACTTGTGAACGGTTTACTTGGTATAGGTAATCATCAGAACTGTAATGTAGATTAAAAAAATCATTGTCTGATTCGTCATAATGCTGTACCGATTCGTCAAGCATAAAAAGGGTTCCTTCTGGTAAGTAAAGATATATGATTACTTCTTGATCACGGAACTTATCACTAACATTGGTCAATAAGTAATTGTCTAATAGTAACTGTTTTCCTTCTAATTTATATCCGAATTGAATTTTTTCAGCCCGTTTTTTAGCTTCTTGGAATGATTTTCCTCTTGCCATTCTTTCAATTTGAATGAATGGTAATTTCTCGTCTGTTTTTACAATTTCAAATCGAATATTATTGGAGTAAATCAATTGATTGTTAGCTGCGTCTTGCACAAATCTAAAATTATCATGATCATCGATATCTTTAGTGTAATAATCATTATATCTAAATTTGACTTGAAGTGTGTCGCTAGGCAAAATAGTAAAGGTTTCTTTACTAACAGTCTTGCCCTCATAAGCTACTTCTGAGGCTTGTTGAATTCCAATAGAAATCAAAGCCGCAATTGCCAAAATCCATAAAGCTAAAAGTGTGTATTTTGCAATACTTCCGATAGATTTTATAGTTGGAGATAATAATCTAAATCCTAATAATGTCAAGAAAAAGAATGGGATTCCAACCGCTAAAAACATCAATAATCCAAATACCCAAATAGGATAGTCTGTGAAATTACCTGCATCGACAAATTCTTGCCAAGGAAATTCAATGAATGCTCCTGTTCCTAATGTGAAAATTCCAACAAATAGAAAAAACAAAATAGTAAGTCCAGTTATGATAAGAATTACACCTAAAAATTTAGCAAAAACCTTTAAAATAGTACTGATGATTTCACTTAACGAATTCCCAAATTTCTCAGCACCTGTTTTGATTTGATTGCCGTATTTATCGTAATCTACATTTTTGAATTTTTCCGAAACCGAATCAAATTCTTCACGCACTTTTTTCTCAATGCTGGAGATGGTTACTGGCTCGCCTGTCATTTCTAGTTTTTCAGAAGTGGTCACTGCTTCAGGAGTAGCGATCCATAAAATGATATAAGCTAAAATTCCTGTTCCAAAACCAAAGAAAAACAGTAATAAAATTACTCGTATCCAAACCACATCAATACCCAGATAATGACTTAAACCAGCGGCAACACCACCAATCATCCCTTTGTCTTTATCGCGGTATAATTTTTTTGATTTTTTGTAAGCCTGATAATTGGATTCCGCTTTTGAATCATCTTCAATGATATAATCTTCAGGTTGTCCCATTACAGCAATGACTTCGTCAATTTCTTTCAAACCAATGACGTGTTTGTCTGAAAGTAGTTTTTCACTTAACAATTCTGAGATGCGCATTTCAATGTCTTTAATGATCTCTTCTTGTCCAGATGAGTTGTTCAAAGAACGTTTGATAGCGTCAAAATAACGGGATAATTTTTGGTATGCATCTTCGTCAATATGGAATACAATTCCGCCTAAATTTATGGTTACAGTTTTATTCATGACTATTCGTGTTGATTGGTGATTAAGTTTACAGCATTCGATAATTCCATCCAAGTGCCGTGCAATTCAGTTAAAAAAGTTTGTCCGTCTTCGGTCAAACCGTAATATTTTCTAGGTGGTCCAGAAGTCGATTCTTCCCATCGATAGTCTAATAAACCGTCATTTTTCAATCGGGTTAAAAGTGGATAAATCGTTCCCTCAACAACCAATAATTTGGCGTTTTTTAAGGTATCTAATATCTCGGAAGTGTAAGCATATTTCTCTTTTAATACTGAGAGAATGCAAAACTCCAGAACCCCTTTACGCATCTGGGCTTTTGTGTTTTCTATATTCATTTTGTTTCTATTTTTTGTTTAGGAGCTTTTTCCCGCTTTTCATTACAATCTTTTTATTTCGCTGCGCTCTTTAAAAAGGATTTTCATTTTAATCGGGGCTAGGGCAATGAGTTATTTCATGAATTTTATTGTTAGTGGATAATGGTAACGTTCTCCATTAGCCGTTTTGACTGCCGCTTGAATGATTAAGAAAAACTCAACTATTTTCAAACACGCTAAGATGAAAACAGCAATGGCTCCGGTAGTAATCAAACCAATGTTTTCTGAAAAGTTTAAGTCACGTAATATAAAATCTGTGTCATGAAACAATTCATCAAAGGTTACATGACTTAGAAATGTAATAACAAAGGTCGGAACAATAATAGCTCCTAAAATCAAAGAATACAAAAAGACACTCAATTGAAAATTGATACATTGTTTGCCGTTGTATTCTACAAAAGCCGATTCATTTTTTTTGGAACTCCAAATAATAATGGGAATTACAAAATTTCCTAAGGGGAAAAGGTATTGTCCAAAGGCACCTAGGTGTGTTAAAGTCGCCCAATTTTTTTCTGTATTTGTTTGCATAATAAAAGTATATAGTAATTTCTTATGCAAATATATATCTAAAAGACAGTATCTTGTTTTGCATAGTAGTAAATATTAACATAAAATTAACATTTACAAAAGAGTAATAAATAGCTAAGTAATTGTTTTTAAGTACAATGAGTGAATTTAGATAGTTTTCTGTTTATTGATCTCAATTTACTATTTTTACTAAAAATTAGTCCTTATGATACTTACAGCTTCAAAACTGAATCAATTTTTACTTTTTAAATTACCCTCTGCTTTTATTTGCGGTGTTCGTGTTAAAAACATCGATGCTACTGAATGTGTCGTTTCGGTGAAACACCGTTGGATCAATCAGAATCCTTTTCAGTCGATGTATTTTGCGGTTCAAGCGATGGGCGCTGAGTTGAGTACGGGTGCTTTGGTGATGTATCATATTCAAAAAAGCGGAAAGAAGATTTCTATGTTGGTAGCTAATAATAAAGGTAACTTTACTAAAAAGGCAACTGGGCGTATTACTTTTACATGTAATGACGGTCATTTAATTGAGGAGGCAATTCAAAAAACAATAGCCACAGGTGAGGGGCAAACTTTTTGGATGAAATCTATTGGAATGAATGAACAAGGAGTTCAAGTTTCTGAAATGGATTTTGAATGGAGTATACGAGTAAAATAAATAAAGCCTCTTAAATTGAGGCTTTTGATTTAATCTTTTGAAATGTATAGGTCTTAGCTTAGCATTTTTTTCCTGATGCTTTATGTGCTTTAGCATCACATTTTTTACCTTCCGCTTTACATTTAGCCTGGCATTTCGCTACTTCGTCATTTGACTTTTTAGCATTTTTTGAGCAACATGCCATTTCTTTTTTCTCTTGTTTCGTTTCTTGTGCAGTCATACTTACTGTAAAGAAAGCTAGGGCTAGAATTGCAACTACTTTTTTCATATTCTTATTTTTAGACATTGGATATTTATTTTATTCCTTCACAAATATAAAATATATTTATTGACTGAATTAGATATAAAGTTAATGTTTACTTAAATTGTTTATTGTTTAAAATACTTCTTTCGCCACCAAAAAGCCACATTTACTAATGTTATTAATGCGGGAACTTCTACTAAAGGACCAATTACTCCGGCAAAAGCTTGTCCGCTATTAATGCCGAAAACACCGATGGATACAGCAATGGCCAACTCAAAATTATTTCCCGAAGCCGTAAATGAGAGGGCGACAGCATCTCGGTAATTGGCACCAATTTTTTTACTGACAAAGAACATTAAAGTAAACATAATTGCAAAGAAGATGACTAGAGGTAAAGCAATTCGCAGCACATCTAAAGGTAAATCGACAATCATTTCGCCTTTTAGACTGAACATTATTACAATAGTAAACAATAGGGCTATCAAAGTGATAGGAGATACAAATGGTATGAATTGCTGATTGAACCATTTATCACCAATGAATTTCTTTATGGAAAAACGGCTGCATACGGCTAATACAAATGGAATCCCTAAATAGATCCCAACGGTTTGAGCAATACCGGCAATGGTAATATTCAATGCGATTCCTTTTATTCCGAAAAGCGGTAACATAATTTCAAGATAGAAATAGGCATACAAACTAAAAAAGAATACTTGAAGTAAACTGTTAATCCCAATTAATCCTGCAGTAAGTTCTCGGTTGCCTTCTGCGAGTTCGTTCCATACGATCACCATTGCTATGCATGGCGCCAAACCGATCACAATTAATCCGGTCATGTATTCAGGATAATCGCGTAAGAATACAATCGCCAAAGAAAACATTAAAAAAGGTCCTACTATCCAGGTAATGAAAAAAGAAGCGGTTAACAACTTTGGTTTTTCAAACATCTGTGGGACTTTTGAAAAATCAATTTTAGTTAAGGGCGGATACATCATTAAAATTAATCCAACGGCTAATGGGATATTGGTTGTGCCAGAGGAAAAGGAATTGATAAAATCAGATGAATTAGGAATAAAATACCCAATACTTACGCCAACTAGCATTGCTAAAAATATCCATAATGTTAAAAATCGGTCTAAAAATCCTAATCTTTTTTTCATAATTAATTGCGAGGCACGAAGCAATCTCATTTAGTGTAAATTAAAACCTTGCAGGCAAATTTATTTGCGAAAAAACAAAATACAGTTCGGAAGCAATTTCCAAGCTTCGTTCTGCATATTTTGCATCCATTAGGTCAGTTCCGTCAAAAGCTTTAGGGTCTTCATAACGAATTGGGAATCGTTTTTCAGCACCTGCAATAAAAGGACAACCCGCATCGGCTGACGAACAGGTCATAATGGCTGCAAATTCACTTCTTGGATTGAAGCCATTGTCAAACGTTTTAGAAAAACAAACAATCGCCGCTTCATTTTCGTCATATTTTACAGCATAAACCGGATTGTGGTCACTGCTCAATTGTTGGATTTGAAAACCTTGATTGGTTAAGGTTTCACTAATTTTTGGAAACATAGCTGTAGCTTCAGTTCCGCCCGAGTAGCAAAATATATTTCGAATTCCGAAGTGAAAGGCCATGGTTTGTGCCCAAATTTGGGACAAATGACTGCGACGGGAGTTGTGAGTACAAATGAAGTTCAATCGTATGGATTGTTGCATATCAACTTTTGTTTGAATATGATCAATCAAATGTTGCAACACTACTTTTCGCTCCTCAGCGATGGTTGTTTTTGAAATATTTTCAATAGTTGTAATTAAGTTCTGAAACATAGTTGTATTATTTGGTTTAACAACAACCTGAATCGGGTGTACAACAAGAAGTCGTCTTCGTTTTCCATTGGCCAACATCGGGCATTTTATTTTCTGGGATACCACAGTGGTCTGGGGCTAAACAATTTGTGATTTTGGAAGTCAATTGAAAATGAGTCCCGTTAAATTCCAATCCAAACTTTCCTATACTGTCTTTCATTTGGTATTCCACTTCAATTTCTAAATCTGTTAACCCTAATCTTTGCTCTGACAATTCGATAATATTCAAAAGCTTTTCAGGATGTAAACGGTGGTCGTAATCTTGAGCCTCCCACAATTGAAAATTGGCTACTTCTTCGTTTCGAATGGTTCCGCCACAATCGATAAAGTGTTTGGTTACTTTCCCTACTTCGGTGACATGAAAGTGAGGAGCTACGAGTTCGCCATTAGGTAACTGAAAAGCGATAGTTGTTGCTTTTTGTAATTCGGATTTAATAGCTGATAGTGTCATGTTTTTTTGTTTTAGTTAACAACATTCTTTCTTAGTAAGTTGTGTATTAATATGCTCAAAAAAGCCTTTCAAGGGTTTAAAACCTTCTTCATTTAGGCAATAACAAATGGAAGTTCCTTCTATATTTCCTTTGATTAGACCAGCGTTTTTTAGTTCCTTTAGGTGTTGAGAAACGGTGGGTTGGGCAAGGGGTAATTCATTAACAATATCACCACAAATACAAGAATCTCTCTTTAATAAATATTCAATTATAGCTATTCGCGCAGGATGTCCTATTGCCTTGGCCAAAATTGCCAATTTGTTTTGTGTTGCTGTAAATCCTTCAGTTTTGGTGATTCCCATTTCTATTGTATTTTAATATTGCAATATTACGATTAATATAATTAAAATACACTACATATTAGAATTTTTATACAAAATAGCTTTTACTAATAGCTTTTTAAATTAGAATAGAATTTCAACAAATAATTAAAAGATATGTTTTAGTCCTTTTTGGTGTAAAAATTCCTCACTCAATTTTATTTATAAATTAGGGGCTTTACTTTTGTAGCGAGGACGGGAGTTGGACACTTGGTTTAAGGATAATTTATAAAATACTTGACTGAAGTTTATTTTTTGTCGACATAAATCATTGCAATTTTAAATATAAAATAGTATATATTTGGGATTATCTAATTAAAACAAAACATGAAATATATACTTGGAATAGGTTTGATTTTTTTAATACAGTCTTGTGATATTTATGACTCTTATGTTCAAAATGAGTATATAGATTTTCCGATAGGACTAGACAAAAAACAATTACAGCAAGAAATTACAGCAAGAAATATAAAACTTGAAAAAAATAGTGATTCATTAGTTCCGTTTTCAAGTTTAGGTAAAAAAAAATTACTAGTACGCGAATTGTATTATTTTAAAAATACTCATATACCATTAAAAGAATTAAAATCTGTAGACTCTTTGGTTGATTTACTTTGCGAAATTCGTAAAAGGAAATTAATGTGGAGTAATATGGATTATAAAATTCATGGTGTTAAAGGAGAAAAATTATGGTTTACAAAAAAGAGTACACGTATTGAAACTAATGCGAAAGTTGACGATATAATGAATCAATTGAGAAATAAATTAAAGTTTAAATACGACAATCGTATGTTTTACTCCTATACATATTATTTAATAGTGAGTAGAAAACAAGATTTGATATCCAAGAGATTAATTAAAATAAAAAATTTGAAAGATAGATACATTTCAAAAGTACATTAATAAATAGTATGAGCCTCAAGTAAAAATCTGAGGTTTTTTTATGGTAGTTTAGAAAAATCATTCCTCACGCAGTTTCCTCACGCAGAAGATAAGAGGTACAGAAAGTAAGTCGTTAAAATCCATTAAAAAACCCCTAACACATTCGTATTAGGGGTTTTACTTTTGGTAGCGAGGACGGGAGTTGAACCCGTGACCTCAGGGTTATGAATCCTGCGCTCTAACCAACTGAGCTACCTCGCCATTTGTATTGGTTAAGCATCTCTCAATGCGGGTGCAAATATAGAAATAATAATAATGTTTGCAAGTATAAAATAAGAAAAAAAATATTTTTAAAAAGAGTTTTTTTTTGACTTTATATTCTTATATTTCGAAAAAATTAAACAGCATTCATGGATCCAAAAGTTCGCTATGAGATTGAGTTCCCCATCAACTCTTCACCCCAATTGTTATATCAATATATTTCTACTCCTTCAGGTTTATCAGAGTGGTTTGCAGACAATGTGAATTCCCGTGGTGAATTCTTTACATTCATTTGGAATGACTCAGAAGAGAAAGCTAGGTTGGCCTCTAAAAAATCAGGTGAGAAAGTGAAATTCAAATGGGTGGATGACAATAATAAAGACTCAGAATATTTTTTTGAAATCCATATTCTTGAAGATGAACTTACAAAAGACGTTTCGCTATTAGTGATTGATTTTGCCCCAGCTGATGAAATAGAAGAAGCGCAACAATTGTGGGAAAATCAAATTTCAGATTTGAAACATCTCATAGGATCAGTCTAAAAAATTGTATTTTATAACTTATATTTGCCTTGAATACAATTCAGGGCTTTTTTTATGATTAATAGTAACGGAAATAATAGCACAGCACTAAATAGTTTATCTCAGAATCGTGGATTTTTATATGGCGATGCCGTTTTTGAAACGGTGAAAATTGTAAATAGTAAAATTCTCTTTTTAGAAGATCATTATTTCAGATTAATGGCTTCAATGCGCATATTAAGAATGGAAATTCCAATGGATTTCACTATGGAATTTTTTGAAGAACAAGTGCTTACTACAGTTACTAATAATGGTTTTGCTCAGTCGTCCCGCGCAAGAATTACGGTGTATCGTAATGATGGAGGTTTTTATTTACCCACCACCAATACAATTTCATTTTTGATTCATGCTTCGCCTTTGGATAATAAGGACTACTTATTGGAATCTAGACCCTGTGAAGTAGATTTATATAAAGATTTTTATATCTCAAAACAATTACTTTCCACATTAAAAACTACTAATAAAGTACTCCATGTAACGGCAAGTATTTATGCAGATGAAAACGATTTGGATAATTGTATTTTACTTAACGAATCAAAAAATGTAGTTGAAGTGTTGCAGGGGAATATCTTTATGCTACAGGGCAATCGATTAATTACACCTCCTGTTTCTGAAGGGTGTTGTAATGGTGTTTTGAGAAAACAGTTGCTTGTTTTGGCAAAAAAAATAGAGGGACTGGAAGTAATCGAAGAAGTTATTTCTCCTTTTGATCTTCAAAAGGCAGATGAGTTGTTTTATACTAATGTTATAAAAGGAATTCAGTCAATAACCAAATACAGAAAAAAAGACTTTACAAATGTACTTGCAAATCAGTTAGTTAAAAAATTAAACGAGCACATTGCGATTTAATTTAGATATGGATCTTCTGGTGCATTGGACCAAATGAGATAATCACCACCTAATTCTATAATTTTTTCTTTCCAAAAATGAGTGGCTGATTTACGGATGATTTTATTTTCATGAATATTAGTTGTAGCAATCCAGGAATTTTGCTCCATTTCTGACTCCAATTGATTTTCATCCCAGCCTGTATATCCTAAAAAAAAGCGAATATTATTTTTTCCAATTTTTTGGTTTTTAATCAATTCTTTAACTGATTCAAAACAGCCCCCCCAGTAGATACCATTTGAGATTTCGACACTATTTGGAATTAAATTCGGGACATCGTGAATAAAATAAAGATTGTCTTGTTCAACGGGCCCTCCATTATACACTTTAAATGGAGTGTTTATTTCAGGGAGCAAATCAGTAATGGAGAATTGTAAAGGTTTGTTAAGAATAAAGCCGACAGAACCGTCTTTATTGTGTGCAGTTAATAAAATTACAGCTCTTGCAAAAGCGGCATCACCAAGTATAAATGGGTCAGCGATGAGTAGTTGGCCTTTAATGAGTTTTGCTGAAATCATAACTGCAATTTTCATTAAAATTAATAATAAAATTAAGATAATTAGTTTTTTTTCGACTAAAGGCAAAAAAAAACCTTCCAATAAGGAAGGCTTAATTTGTATAAGGAAAACTAAAATTTAGTTTACAGCTCCTTCTAATTCAGCTCCAGCTTTGAATTTTACTACATTTTTAGCAGCAATTTTGATAGTTTTTCCAGTTTGTGGATTTCTACCGTCTCTTGCAGCTCTGTTAGATACTGACCAAGATCCGAAACCTACTAAAGAAACTCTTCCACCTTTTTTCAAAGTACCACTTACGTTTCCTAAAAATGATTCTAAAGCCAATTTAGCAGCTGCTTTAGTAATTCCTGCGTCAGCAGCGATAGCGTCGATTAATTCTGATTTGTTCATAATAAATGTTTTATTAATTGTTGGTTAAAAAAAAATTGTTAAACAAAATTAGCAGGAAATCCTTACTGTGCAAGGGTAAAAAACATTTTTGGCCTAATTTGTTAATAACTTGAGTTTTTTGTTCATAAAGCAGGCTATTTTACCCCCGAAAACGTTATAAATACTGGTTTTTTGCCAGTTAATAGGCTTTTGCATCCGCTGTAAATTGCATTCCATTGAGGAATTCGGCAGTATTCATCTTCTTCTTTCCAGGGAATTGTATACTCTCGATTTGAATAAATCCATTGGCTACAGCGATTTTCATTTCTTTTTTAGTGCAAACCAATTGGCCAATAGATAAAGAATGCGATTCTTTCACTAGAGTAGATTGATATATTTTGACATTCCATTCTTCTCCTTTGTCGCTAATGAAAGTCCAAGCAGCAGGATACGGACTTAAACCTCGTATTAAGTTATGAATTTCTGAAGCGGGTTGATGCCAATCTATTTTACAGTTTTCTTTGTTTAACTTGAAAGCTGTTTTGATTTCAGCATTGTCTTCTTGTATAGTGGTAACTACTTTTCCGTTTTCTAGAAGGGCTAAAGTTTGAGTAACCGTATCACTTCCCAATAGCATTAGACGGTCATGCAATTCTCCTGCTGATTCATTGGCACCAATAACGGTTTCAGCATTTAATATCATAGCTCCAGTATCAATTTTATCATCAATGAAGAAGGTGGTAACACCCGTTTTAGTTTCACCATTAATAATTGCCCAATTAATAGGAGCGGCACCTCTATAATTAGGTAGGAGTGAAGCATGAAGATTAAAAGTTCCTAGCGAAGGCATTTCCCAAACTACTTTAGGTAACATTCTAAAAGCAACAACAATATGTAAGTTGGCATTCCATTCTTTCAATTCGGCTAAAAAACTTTCGTCTTTCAAATTAGTTGGTTGTAATAAAGGTAATTGGTTTGCTAAAGCGTATTCTTTAACAGCCGAATATTTTATTTTTTGCCCTCGTCCTGCTGGTTTATCTGCAGCAGTAATTACTCCAACTACTTCGTATTTATTTTTTAATATAGTGTCTAAAATGCCTACGGCAAATTCAGGTGTACCCATAAAGACGATTCGTAATTTCTCCATTAGTGATGAATTGTATATTTGTTATTCGCCTTGATGACGATTTGTTCTTGTTCTAGTAATTGCTGTAGCTGTTTGATAACAGTAGCAGAATCGGTTTGCGTTCTTTCTTGTATTTCTCTCGAATTTAAATCTTCCTTTTGCAATAAGGATAGAATATTGGAAGATAGTGAATTGCCGTTTTTTTCTTTTTTCTTTTTACCAATACAAAAAGAGCAGATCCCACAATCAGTTGCTGATTTTTCTCCAAAATAATCTAAAAGCAATCGGTTTTTGCAAATTTGATTCTGGTTTATATATTGTATTACGGACTGTAATTGGTCTTTTTTGAGTTGGTTTTGTCTTTCTAAATATTTAGCTACACGATTGATGGTTCGTTCGTCTTCGCGAATTTCGTTAAAAAGGATGGATGCATCATTGTTTTTTGCATGATACTCAATGATATTTTTCTCATTCAATTTATGTAATACAGCTTGTACTTCTTTCGGTGTATGATTCGATTTTTTTGCAATAAAGTCCAAATTAAAAGTCGTTTGCATTTCATAGATGCCTGGATAAGCTCTTAATATGGATAATATAATTTCCTCGTCATTTGGATTTAAACTGATATATCGTACTACTTCTTTGGAAGGAATCAAAAATTGTAATTGTATTTTTTCCGAAAATTCTTGAGATAAACTAAGGATACCTTGTCGGTCTAAAAATTGGATAGCATTATAGGTTTTTAGGGAAGGGAAATTGTATTTTAAACAAAAATGATTCAGGTTGAAAGCAAATTGTTTGTTAATACCTTCACCATACGCAATTTGAAAATAGTTACACAATTTAATGTATACAGTTTTCAAAAAAGGCTTATCAGGTAAATTCGATAAAAATTGATTTTCGGCTTGTTGAGCATCTGATGGACTTGTCAATAAAATTGCAAATGCTTTTTCGCCATTACGTCCGGCTCGACCTGATTCTTGGTAATAATTTTCAATATTATCAGGCAATTGAATGTGGATTACCGTTTTTACATTGGCTTTATCAATCCCCATTCCGAAAGCATTTGTAGCTACAATTACTTGTACTTCTTCTTGCATCCACAAGGCCATGTTCTTGTCTTTTTCTTTTGGCGAAAGCCCACCATGATAATAGGTAGCTTTATATCCTAATGCAGCCAATTGATTAGAAATATCAATACAAGAGCGACGGTTTCGAACGTAAATTATAGAAGGTTCCGGATTTTTTTTAAGAACTTGTTCTATGGTATATAGTTTGTCTTCGGCCTCTAGTACCATATAGGCAATATTCTCTCGGGCAAATGATTTTTGAAAAATTTGCGGATTTTCCAATCCCGTTTCAGAAATAATATCTTCTTTAACCTTAGGAGTTGCAGTTGCAGTTAATGCCAAAAAAGGGACCTTTTGAAAGTGTTTCTTTAAGTCGGAAATTTTTAAGTAAGCGGGTCTAAAATCGTGTCCCCATTGCGAAACACAATGGGACTCGTCAATAGCAATAAGATTAATTGGGAGATTCTTAATTCTGTCTACTACCCAGTCCGACTGCAAACGTTCAGGGGATAGGTATAGAAATTTATAATTTCCATATTGACAATTGTCTAATAAATCTATCATTTCTTCAGAACGGATTCCTCCTGTTAATGCAATGGCTTTGATATTGCGCGCTTGCAAGTTGGCAACTTGGTCTTTCATTAAAGCTACCAAAGGGGAAATGACTAAACAAATTCCTTCTGTCATAAGTGCCGGTACCTGAAAGCAGATCGATTTTCCACCGCCTGTTGGCAAAATGGCTAAGGTATCCCTGCCGCTTACAACCGAATCGATGATTTCGTTTTGTAGCGATCGGAATTGATCGTGCTTCCAATATTTCTGAAGAATCGCTAGTGCTGTTTGCATAGATTTCAGGGCGCTACTTTGGGTTTTCAATGTAAAAGTGAATCACAGTTACATTGCTCCATTTATTTAGTTTGAAATTTGATCTAAGATAAAAAGAATTCTTTTATCCACAGAATCTTTTGGTACCTCAATCAGTTTGTATCCGTAATTTTGGTAGGTTTCTACTAAATGATCGTGAATTAATTGCGCTTGTTCGAAGTTTTCATAACGTTCTTGGTCACTCACATAAATATCTTCCCAGGGGGGTAAAATAAATATTTTGGTGTAAATATGCTCTTTACATACCGCATCAAAAAAAGGTGGGTAGCTATCGCCAATGTAATGCATATAGGCTAAAACATCGGGAATTCCTCGGTCTAAAAACACAATATTATGAGGTTCTTGGTGAGCGTCATGGAATTGTTTTTTTCTTCCTTCTAGCAAGAGTTCGCTAAAAAGCAAAGGGTTTTCTAAAAACAATTGTTCAATTCCTTGTTGTTGTGCTTGTGCAGTGACCTGTCTAGAAATCTCAGGATAGCAACAAAACCCCTTTTGGACTAATCCATCAATGAGAGTTGTCTTTCCTGTTCCAGGGCCACCAATGATAACGATGATTTCTTTTTGCACTTTTTGTAAATAAGTCGCAAATTTACCTAAAGTAATTGGGATTTTAAAAATTAATCCTTTAGATAATTATCATTCATTTCAAAAAACAACTTGAAATTCTAAATTCTAAAATCAATACCTTATATTTGCGTTAATTTTATGCTTACAAATGGATCAAGAGAAAGAAAAAAAGACTGCTGAATTTTACGAAAGATTGAAAGTGGAGTTGGACATGAGTAATACTTGGCCAGCTGAATATCTCTTTAAATTTATTGTTCCTTCAGTTGATGATAATGTACAGCGAGTGGAAGATGCATTTGATTGTATGGGAGCTGTAATTAAAACTACGAAATCCAAAACAGGAAAATTTACCAGTGTGTCGGTAGATGTGCAAATGAAAGACGCTCAAGAAATAATAGACAAATACATCGAAGTTTCGGTAATCGAAGGGATCGTTTCCTTATAAAATATGAATTCAAAATACACTAAAGAAAATGCGAATGATGTGGTACATCACTTGGAGTACAATGCAGAGCGATCGCATTTGATTATTCCGGAGTACGGTCGTCATTTACAAAAACTTATCGATCAGGCAACAGAAATTGAAGACGCTGATGAGCGCAATAAAGCCGCTAAATACATCATTCAAGTGATGGGAACCTTAAATCCACACTTGCGAGATGTGCCTGATTTTCAACATAAATTATGGGATCAGTTGTTTATTATGTCCGACTTTAAGTTGGATGTAGTTTCTCCTTATCCAATTCCGTCTCGAGAAGTTTTACAATTGAAACCGGATGTTTTACAATACCCTCAAAATTTTCCAAAATACCGTTATTATGGCAACAATATCAAGTACATGATAGACGTGGCCAATAAATGGGATGAAGGAGAAATGAAAAGTGCTTTGGTAAAAGTAATTGCCAATCACATGAAAAAATCGTATTTGAGTTGGAATAAAGATACTGTAAAAGACGATGTTATTTTTGAACATCTATACGAATTGTCAGACGGTAAATTAAATTTATTGCAAAGTACAGAGGAGTTATTAAACACTACCGATTTATTGAGAACTAATAAACGCGTATCGAATAAAATTTCTCCTGCTGGTCAACCTAAGATTCAGGGGAATAAGAATAATAATAAACCAGGGAAACCAAAACAGTTTCAAAAAAATAAACAAAAATAAATGGGAATTTTCAAAATCGAAGGTGGCATTCGTCTTAAAGGAGAAATCACACCACAAGGAGCAAAAAATGAGGCTTTACAAATACTTTGTGCTATTTTATTGACCCCAGAAAAAGTTACGATCAACAATGTGCCAGACATTATTGATATTAATAAACTTATTACTTTATTGGGTAATTTAGGAGTTAAAATTCAAAAAAACGGACCGAATTCCTATACTTTTCAAGCCGATGAGGTAAATGTTAATTACTTAGAAACAGAAGCTTTCAAAAAAGAAGGTGGAGCGCTTCGTGGTTCTATTATGATTGTTGGACCGCTTTTGGCTCGTTTTGGTAAAGGATACATTCCAAAGCCAGGTGGAGATAAAATTGGACGTAGAAGATTAGATACTCACTTTGAGGGTTTCATTAATTTAGGTGCTAAATTCCGATACAACAAAGAAGACCATTTCTATGGAGTAGAAACTCCAGCAGAAGGTTTGCAAGGAGCTCATATGTTATTAGACGAAGCGTCTGTAACTGGAACGGCTAATATTGTGATGGCTGCAGTTTTGGCTAAGGGTACAACTACTATTTATAATGCTGCCTGTGAACCGTATTTACAACAGTTATGTAAGATGTTGAATTCTATGGGTGCTAAAATTACAGGTGTTGGATCTAACTTATTGACCATTGAAGGTGTAGCGAGTTTAGGTGGTTGTGAGCATAGAATTCTTCCTGATATGATTGAGATTGGTAGTTGGATTGGATTGGCAGCAATGACTAAGTCAGAAATTACAATTAAGAATGTTAGTTGGGATAATCTAGGAGTTATTCCTAATGTATTTAGAAAACTAGGGATCACTTTAGAGCGTCAAGGAGATGATATTTATATCCCATCTCATGTAGATGGTTATGAAGTTAAAACCGATATTGATGGTTCTATATTAACTATTGCAGATGCTCCATGGCCAGGATTTACGCCTGATTTATTGAGTATCGTATTGGTTGTAGCTACACAAGCCAAAGGGGATGTTTTAATACATCAAAAAATGTTTGAAAGCCGTTTGTTCTTTGTGGACAAACTAATTGATATGGGTGCCAAAATTATGTTGTGTGATCCACACAGAGCAGTAGTTATTGGACATGATTTTAAATCGCAATTAAAAGCGACTACTATGTCCTCTCCAGATATTCGTGCGGGTATTTCTTTATTGATTGCCGCGCTTTCTGCTAAAGGAACTAGCACGATTCAAAATATTGATCAAATTGACAGAGGTTACGAACGTATCGACGAGCGTTTAAGAGCTATCGGTGCTAAAATTATTCGTGCCTAAATAACAAATAGTAAATAAGTAAATATCGTTTAGAGTCATTTTATTTCAAAATCTCTAAACGATATTTTAATTTATAAAACCTCAACAATGCCAAAAGTAGCAGCAGCAATTAAGGCGACTTATTTTAGTATTATTGGAAATACTGCTTTAGCAATTATCAAAGGATTAGCTGGTTTTTTTGGCAATTCCTATGCGCTTATTGCAGATGCAATAGAATCGACGACTGATATTTTTGCCTCTTTATTGGTTTTATTTGGAATAAAGTATTCCAATAAACCAGCCGATGAAAATCATCCTTATGGACACGGGAAAGCGGAGCCTTTGATTACTTTTTTGGTTGTAGGATTTTTGATTACATCGGCAACCATAATTGCATATGAAAGCATTTTAAATATTGGCACACCCCATGATTTACCTAAGCCTTGGACTTTATATATTTTAGGAGTAATTATTCTTTGGAAAGAATACTCTTTCCAACTTGTGTTGAGAAGAAGTAAAGAGACCAATAGTTCTTCTTTAAAAGCGGATGCATGGCACCATAGAAGTGATGCAATTACTTCAATAGCTGCTTTTATTGGAATTGCATTGGCACTTTTTTTAGGTAAAGGGTATGAATCAGCCGATGATTGGGCCGCTTTATTTGCTTCGGGCTTTATTTTATACAATAGTTATCTCATATTTAGACCTGCCTTAAGCGAAATTATGGATGAGCATGTGTACGATGATGTAATTGAAAACATTAGAATAGTATCAAAAAGTGTTGAAGGAATTATTGATACTGAAAAGTGTTTTATCCGTAAATCGGGAATGAAGTACCATGTTGATTTACATGCTACAGTTAAAGCTACAATTTCTGTAAAAGAAGGACATGATTTAGCGCACCAATTGAAAGATACATTACGAGCAGAAATCCCTGAATTAGGACATGTATTAATTCATGTAGAACCAGATGATTCGATATAAAAAAAGCGTTGCAATTGGCAACGCTTTTTTTTTCAATGTTTATCATAAAAATGACTGAATCGCTAAGTCATAACTTTTAAGACCAAATCCTAAAATTACTCCTTTGGCATTTCCTGAAATATAAGATTGATGGCGGAAACTTTCTCTACCAAAGGTATTTGAAATGTGTACTTCAATTACTGGAGTAGTAATTGCTTTGACAGCATCTCCAATCCCAATAGAAGTATGTGTATAGGCACCGGCATTTAGTATAATTCCATCATATGAAAATCCTACTTCTTGAATTTTTCCAATCAATTCTCCCTCAATATTGCTTTGAAAATAGTCAAATTCGATTGAGGAGTATTTTTCTTTTAACTGAACAAAATATTCTTCAAAGGTTTCGCTGCCATAAACTTCGGGTTCGCGTTTTCCTAGAAGATTCAAGTTGGGTCCGTTGACGATACAGATTTTCATATAATTATATTTTTGTAAAAATAAAAAAACCGTTCCAATAATTAGAACGGTTATTTAAAATACTTATTTTTCTTTAGAATAAAAAACCTGCAGACACTTGAAGAACTGAATTTTTAACTTTTGCTTCTGGAGAGATGTCAGTAAGACCTACTACATAACGTCCTTGTACAAACAATCCTTTTGTGACATGAATCGTTAAACCTCCACCAGCACCAAAATCTAGATTTTTCTGATCTTTAATTGAAACTTCTTTTTTATTGCTTAAAAGGAAAGAAGCTTGCGGGCCAAAGTCCAAACTAAAAGTGTTATTTAAATTTATTTTAGCCATTACTGGAATACTAATGTAACCAACATCATTTGTAAAATCGTTAATTACATCCATTGCATTTACAAATTTTGCTCCTTGAGTTGAATATAAAATTTCTGGTTGAATAGAAAATCGTTTTCCAAGGTTTACTTCTGCTAATAGTCCAATGTGATAATTGGTAATGGCTTCTGTTTTGTAGTTTTTATTATTGACAGTAATAGCGGTTCCATTTTGGTTAGCATAATTGACACCACCTTTTAAACCAAGTTTGAAAATTTGAGCTTGTGTAGTTAATGATAACGCTAAAAACAAACAACTTGTAACTATTAATCTATTCATTTTATTTACTTTTAATTTATTATTTAATTATAAAAAGTGTTCTAACGTTTTAGATAGTGACGTTATATCCACATTGCAAATGTAATTATTTAACTGAAACGATAAATAGATTCGTTTAGTATTCTTATATAATAAGATTTGATTGATACTGTTTTTAAAAAAAAGTGTTTCTTTGCTCAGTGAATTGGACCACTTTTATAAAAAATTATCAATCGTATTTGAGAATCGAAAGGGGATTATCAAATAACACCATCGACAATTATTCGTTTGATGTAGAGCGATTGTGTCTCTTTTTAGAGACAAACCAAATTCAAATTTCACCAGTTCAAATTTCAGAAGAAACAATCCAGGAATTTATTTATGCGATTTCAAAACAACTGAATGCGCGTTCGCAAGCGCGAATCATTTCAGGTTTAAAAAGCTTTTTTAATTATTTAGTTTTTGAGGATTATCGATCTGATAACCCATTAGAATTGATAGAAACTCCAAAGACGGGTAGAAAACTCCCAGATACACTTTCTATTGAAGAAATTGATACTTTAATCAATGCGATTGATTTGTCTTCCAATGAAGGAGAAAGAAATCGAGCGATGCTAGAAACTTTATATGGGTGCGGGCTGAGAGTTTCAGAATTGGTGAGTTTAAAAATATCTGATTTGTTCTTTGAAGAAGGATTTGTTAAGATTACTGGTAAAGGCAACAAGCAACGATTCGTACCTGTTGGGAACCTTACTCAAAAATACATTCTACTATATAAAGACAATGTACGAAGTCATGTACCAATCAAAAAAGGATTTGAAGACACTCTTTTTCTTAATAGAAGAGGAGGTCAGCTTACACGTGCTATGATTTTTACTATTATTAAGGATTTGGCTACCAAAATCAATCTAAGTAAAACAATTAGTCCACATACCTTACGTCATTCTTTTGCAACGCATTTATTGGAAAATGGAGCCGACTTGCGGTCTATCCAATTGATGTTGGGTCATGAGTCGATAACAACTACTGAGATCTACGTTCATCTCGATCGAAAGTTTTTAACGGAAGTATTAAATACCTATCATCCCAGAAAAGATTAAATAAAAAAGTCCAAATTTCAATTGTGAAATTTGGACTTTTGATTTATGTAAAGAGTAAATTATTTAGCAATGTTTACCGCTCTTGTTTCTCTAATTACCGTTACTTTAACTTGACCTGGATAAGTCATTTCTGTTTGAATTTTTTGTGAAATTTCAAATGATAGGTTAGATGCTTTGTCATCAGAAACTTTTTCGCTCTCTACAATCACACGTAATTCTCTACCCGCTTGAATCGCGTAAGCACTTTTCACTCCGCCAAATCCGTAAGCTACTTCTTCAAGGTCTTTCAAACGTTGGATATACGAATCTAATACCTGTCTTCTTGCTCCTGGTCTTGCACCCGAAATGGCATCACATACTTGGATGATTGGAGATAATAATGATTTCATCTCAATCTCGTCGTGGTGAGCTCCAATTGCGTTACAAACTTCTTCTTTTTCGCCGTATTTCTCAGCCCATTGCATACCTAATAAAGCGTGTGGTAAATCACTTTCTGTATCTGGCACTTTACCGATATCATGTAATAAACCAGCTCTCTTAGCTAATTTTACATTCAAACCTAATTCAGCAGCCATGATACCACAAAGCTTAGATACTTCACGTGAGTGTTGTAATAAATTTTGTCCGTAAGACGAACGGTATTTCATTCTACCAACTACTTTAATCAATTCTGGGTGTAATCCGTGGATACCTAAATCAATAACAGTACGTTTACCTACCTCAATGATTTCGTCATCGATTTGTTTTGCTGTTTTAGCCACTACTTCTTCAATACGTGCAGGGTGGATACGTCCGTCAGTAACTAATTTGTGTAATGACAAACGAGCGATTTCTCTACGAACAGGATCAAAACAAGAAAGAATAATTGCTTCTGGTGTATCATCTACAATAATTTCAACTCCAGTAGCTGCTTCTAAAGCACGAATGTTACGACCTTCACGACCAATAATACGTCCTTTCACATCATCAGATTCAATGTTGAACACAGAAACGCAATTTTCAACGGCTTCTTCTGTTCCTACACGTTGAATGGTATTGATGATAATTTTCTTAGCTTCTTGTTGAGCAGTAAGTTTTGCCTCTTCAATTGTATCTTGAATTTGAGACATAGCTTGTGTTTTAGCTTCTGCTTTTAAGCCTTCAATTAATTGTTCTTTAGCCTCATCTGCTGATAAACCTGAGATTACTTCTAATTGTTGCAATTGGCTTTTATGCATTCTTTCAACTTCCGATTGCTTTTTTTCTAGTATTTCTAGCTTTGAATTGTATTCAAGTGTTTTAGCTTCGTAATCATCATTTACTTTTTTAGCTTTTGCCAACTCATTAGAAATTTGTGATTCTTTGTCACGAACTCTTTTTTCAACTTCAGCTACTTTTTTATCACGAGCTAAAATTACTTGTTCGTGTTCTGATTTTAATTCGATAAATTTTTCTTTGGCTTGTAGAATTTTATCTTTTTTGATATTTTCTGCTTCAAAATTTGCGTCTTTGATAATAGATGCGGCATCTTTTTTGGCTGATTTTATTAAGTTAGAAATGTTGCTTTTTTCTATGATTTTCGCAATTGCAAAACCAGCTACTATTCCTACTATTCCGGTAATAATGATTGTTACTATGTTGTCCATGTTAATTAAAAATTTATGTATAAAAAAAGCCTACATTAGGTGCTTGTATAAACTCGAAAAGACAAGTTTTGAGCTAACTCACTGTTCAAGCTTCCTTACCAAAGTGAGGCGTGCTATAGTAGTGACGATTCGCTCATTCTAAATTGTTAGTGTTGAGTTTACCAAATTGAACTAATGTAGGCAGTATCTTAGTCTATGTAAGAACGTATTATTTATTGAGATATTGATCTAATATTGAACTTATTTTGTTCAATCTTTCGATGGTTTCTACTCCATCAATTGCGTTGTCGATTTGTTTTTGCTCAACCTGAGAAGCAAATTGTAAAGCACACATGGCTAGTACATCTTGTTTGTCACGAACAGCATAATTTTCTTCAAACTGCTTAATCATGGTATCAATTTTTTTAGAAGCACTTCGCAGTCCTTCTTCTTGTGACGGGTCGACCGTTAACGGATATACTCGATCTGCAATTGATATTTTTATTTTAAGCTTTTCGTCCATAATTTTAATCTGATAGCTGAGCTATGCAGTAATCAATTTCGCGAATTAATGAATTTATTTTAAGCTTAGTATCTCTTTTGTTTTCTTCACTGCCAAGTAATGAGTTGGCTATTTTTAGAGCTTCATACTCTTTTTTCAAAGTGTCAATCTCACGAGATTGATTTTGTATGATTGTTGTAGTATTGGTTAATTCAGTCTTTAAATCTTGATTGAGTTGCTCTAAACTAGTTATTCTAGTGAAAAGTTTTTCAATCTTATTTTCAAGAGTATCAATTATTTCCGCAATTACACTCATTAGTATTCCAATTCATTACTTAATCTTACAAAGTTAGTATTCCTTTTTATTAATACAATATTTTATTAGCTTTTTTATTTAAAAATCAGTAATTTATTATTAAACAAAGAGTTATAGTTTTCCGGTCGTATTCCGGTTTTATTTGTCTAATTGTTTTTTTATATTAGCCAAAATGAAATTTATGAGATACTTTCTTTTTTATTTGCTGTTTTCCAGTACCCTTTTTGCTCAAAATAATTTCCCCAAAGACTATTTTAGCCCTCCTTTAGATATTCCAATGCAATTGTCGGGTAATTTTGGTGAATTGCGCCCCAATCATTTTCATGCTGGATTTGATTTTAAAACTCAACAAAAGGAAGGTTTGAAAGTATATGCTTCAGCTGAAGGTTATGTCTCAAGAATAAAAATATCCACATTCGGTAACGGAAAAACGATTTACATTACACACCCAAACGGTTATACTACTGTCTATGCCCATTTGCAAAAAGCGGTGGGACCAATTCAAGATTATATTACTACTACTCATTATAAAGAGCAGTCTTTTGAAATTGAAATGTATCTAAAACCTGGTGAGCTCCCAATTAAAAAAGGGGAGTGGATTGCTATTTCAGGAAATTCTGGTGCTTCCGAAGGGCCACATTTGCATTACGAAATTCGTGACTCTAAAACAGAGTTCATCATCAACCCCTTGCATTTTGGATTTGATACAGGATTGAAAGATTCTAAAAAACCAACATTTTCAGCACTATACGTCTATACACTATTATCATCAACAGTAAATAAATCCCAACGTCCTATTGCATTGAATTATTCATTACAAAACGATGGTACTTATTTAGCAGATAAAGTTATGGCCAATGGACCTGTTGGTTTCGGAATAAGTGCAGATGATTACGATGATGTTTCATTTAACAAGAATGGAGTGTATAATGTTGCCACTTTTTTGAATGGACAATTTCGTTTTGGATACCAATTTGATACCTATTCTTTTGATGATATGCGATTTGTAAATGCGCTAATTGATTACAGCAAATACAAATCGACAAAACAAAGGATTCAAAAACTATTTATGATAAATAAATACAACTTACCTTTTATTGTTACCGATGAAACAAAAGGACAAATTATTCCAGTTCCCAATCTTGAAGGGATATACCGAATTGAAGTTGGAGATTATTTTGGGAATAAAACCATTGTTTCTGTTCCTGTACACTATGATACTGCTCCATCTATTGTGAACGCAGAACCAATAACTTCTAAATATTTTATCAAATCTACAATAGACAATATATTTGAAAAAGAAAACTACTCTGTATTTTTTCCAGCTGGGACTTTTTACGACGATTTTGCATTGAATTTTGATGTAAAAAATGGGGTGCTATATTTACATGACGATATTGTACCTGCACATACTAATTTTACTATTTCTGTTACGGATAGTTTATTGTCAAAAGAGCTCCAAGAAAAAACATTTATAGCAAGGATTGATGGTGAAAAAATGTATTATAATTCAACCTATAGAAAAGATAGTGTATTTAGCACCAAAGTAAAGACTTTAGGTAAGTATAAATTAGTTACAGATGTTCAATCTCCCAAAGTAAGTATTGCGAAATCTATTGAAGGTAAATGGGTAAGTCAAGATAAATTACAATTACAAATTACGGATTCGGGTTCTGGAATTAAGACCTATAATGGTTATTTAAATGGGAAATGGATTTTGTTTGAATATGACAATAAAACGAACACTATTACGCATTATTTCAATAATGATTTTGTTCTAAATGGTGCCAATGAGTTGAAACTAATCGTAACCGATGCTATAGGAAATTCCACTACCTTTGAAACGCATTTTTTTAGAAGTTTAAATAATTAATTACTATCGTTTGAAAAGAATCCAAAAAGTTATGCTTTACCTTCTGTTTTTCGGAATAGGAGCTTCGGCATTGGCTCAAAATGCCAAGTTGAGAGGCATTGTTTTGGACGAAAATAATCAAGCTGTACCTCATGTTTCGATTTCAAATGGGGTTTTTACATCACAATCCAATGATAATGGTTTTTACGAACTGTCAATACCTTCCAATAAAAAAGTTACTGTAGTTTTTTCACATATTTCGCTTAAATCCGCTTACATTTTTTTGTTTTTGAAACCTAATGAAATCATAGAATTCAATCCCGTTTTGAACACCCGTAATGAACAAATGAGTGAAGTAATTGTTACAGCCAAAAACAGTAAACGAATACAAGGAATCACATCATTAACTCCTGAGATCTTACGAAAAATTCCAGGAGCCAATGCGGGGGTAGAGAATATTTTAAAATCATTAGCAGGTGTCAGTTCTAATAATGAGTTAAGTACACAATATTCGGTTCGCGGTGGCAATTATGATGAAAATTTAGTGTATGTCAACGAAATAGAAGTGTATCGCCCTTTTTTAATTCGATCTGGACAGCAAGAAGGGTTGAGTTTTACCAATAGTGATTTAGTTCAAAATGTCGATTTTTCGGCAGGTGGATTCCAAGCTAAGTTCGGTGATAAATTATCTTCGGTTCTGGATATTACGTACCGAAAACCTATTTCGTTTGGAGCCAATTTGGAGGCTAGTTTATTGGGAGGAAGCATCGCTTTTGATCTCGTTTCTAAAAACAAGAAATGGTCAGCTGTAACAGGAGTTCGATATCGAAATAATAGCCTTTTGGTAAACAGTCAAGATACGCAAACTAATTTTACTCCTTCATTTGCAGATATTCAAACCAATATAATTTATGAGTCTTCCGCCAAGTGGCAATGGAGTTTTTTAGGTACTATTTCAAATAACAAGTACGACTATCAACCAGTAACGCGTCAAACTAATTTTGGGACTTTAGACCAACCCATGGCACTTTTAGTATACTATGAAGGTCAAGAAAAAGATCAGTACAGCACCTACTTTGGAGCTATTAAGACTACATTTAAACCAACGGATTCATTTAGTTTGAAGTTGATCAGTTCTATTTATCATACTGTAGAGCAGGAGTATTTTGATATTCTTGCACAATACCGTTTAGGAGAAGTGGACGCTAATGTATCATCTGAGAACTACGGCAAAGTATCCTATTCTCGTGGAATTGGTTCCCAGTTAAATCACGCGCGAAATAACCTTGACGCTTTAATTGCTACTATAGAATTAAAGGGCTTTCACGATTGGAAAAAACACCAATTGGATTGGGGAATTAAATACACTAGTGAATCTATTCGTGATCGAGTGGTAGAATGGGAAGTTATTGATTCAATTGGGTTTTCTATTCCATCTCCTATAGTCTTATCACAAAAAAATGAACCCTACGTGGTTTATACTGGACCACTTGCTCCCTATCAAAACGTTCGTTCATCTAATTCTACAACTATTAACAGATTTTCAGGTTTTGCGCAATGGAATTCTAATAGTAGTATTGGGGACACTAAGGTATGGCTAAATGCAGGTTTGCGTTTTCAAAATTGGGGAGTATCGGGAGCTGAAGAATTAGGGAAATCAAAATTTGTTTGGAGTCCAAGGGCGCAAATTTCCATTCTACCTGATTGGGATAAAGATATGGTATTCCGACTTTCAGGCGGTATCTATTATCAGCCGCCTTTTTATAGAGAATTGCGTGATGCTAGTGGGATAGTTCAACCGAACGTAAATGCACAGCAATCTGTTCATTTGGTTTTGGCCAATGATTATAATTTTAAAATGTGGAATCGTCCGTTCAAGTTAGTTTCTGAACTGTATTACAAATCCATGGCAGATGTAAATACCTATACTATTGACAATGTACGAATTCGTTATGCCGCAAATAATTTGGCGAAAGCCTATGCACAAGGATTTGATATTCGTTTAAATGGTGAATTTGTTCCCGGTACCGAATCATGGTTTAGTTTTGGCTATTTGAAAACAGAAGAAAATAGCGACAAAAGAGGATATATAGCTAGACCTACAGATCAATTATTAAAATTCGGATTATTATTTCAAGATTATATGCCCGCTATTCCTAGTATGAAAGTATATTTAAATTTAGTTTACAATTCGGGATTGCCAGGAGGTTCGCCTTCTTATGCTGATCCGTATGTATACCAAAATAGATTACGAGATTACCGTCGGGCTGATGTCGGTTTTTCTAAAGTAATCGTTGAAAATAAGATAAATTCAATTAAAAAGAATTGGTTTGGAAACTTCAAAGAAGTTACTATTGGTGCAGAGATTTTTAATCTGTTTAACAATCTAAATGCCATTACCAATACCTGGGTTAGAGATGTATATACCAAAAATCAATATGCAATTCCTAATTACATGACTACTCGTGTTTTTAATATCAAATTGACAGCCAAGTTATAATTAAATTAGAATATCGCTTTCTAGATCCGATTTTTCAATTGCTATATCAAAACCCAATTTTGAAACCAGTTCAATTACCAAGTTTTTATACCAGTTTTCTGATTTTGGGTGAATGTAGATTTTATCAATTAATTGACTAATGTCCACATTAATTTTAATTCCATCATTTATTGTAATTGAAGTTTCAGAAGTATCGGAGATGATTCTAACCTCACGTTCATACTGAAAGCTTTTTCGTTTGAACAAAAAGGGAAAAAATAAATCATCAAAGGGTATGTACTCTTTCTTGTAATCAATATAATTGACTTGTCCAATGTATTGTTTTAAGTTTTTTTCAGGTTCCAAAGCTTTTTGCAAACGTCCAATAGTTGATTGAATTGCTAAACCCTCACTATTTTGAGTGAAAATTTGCCACATAGCAAACGATTCATATTCGTTAATATGCCAACTACTTATCGCTACTTTTTCACGATGTGTTTTGTAGTAATTTAAAAATTCTGGATTGTTAATAGCTAACTTTTTAATCTCTTCAAAAGTAGGTTCGCTAAATGTACCTTCATATTGATCTTCAAATTTGTCAGAACGCGACATGAATAATTTATTTGAAAGAAGCAAATCCAAAAATTTAGATAAATCCAGGTATTTCCATACAATGGTGTTTGGATCTTCTGGGAGTTTTATATTTGGACTTGTTAAATACATTGTTATTCGAGTGATTGCATGCTAACGAGTTTATTGTAAGTCCCGTTCAACGCAATTAATTCTTCATGAGTGCCTTGTTCTACAATTCGGCCTTTTTGCATTACAACAATCTTATTTGCTTTTTGGATCGTAGACAAACGATGGGCTATAACGATCGAGGTTCGGTTTTGCATCATGTTTTCTAGTGCGATTTGAACTAATTTTTCACTTTCTGTATCTAATGCTGAAGTAGCTTCGTCTAATATCATAATTGGCGGATTTTTCAATACCGCTCGTGCAATTGATAGGCGTTGCTTTTGACCACCGGATAATTTATTTCCGCTGTCGCCAATGTTGGTATAAATTCCGTTTGGTAACTCTTTTACAAATTCGTAGGCATTGGCAATTTTTAACGCGTCAATAATTTCATCATCGGTAGCTTCTTCTTTACCTAAAGAAATGTTTGCTTTAATGGTGTCATTGAATAATATACTATCCTGAGTAACCAATCCTATCAATCCACGAAGTGAATGAAGATTTAATTGTTTGATATCGGTTCCGTCAATTAGGATACTACCATTGTTGACGTCGTAAAAACGAGTCAACAAGTTTGCAATTGTACTTTTTCCACTACCAGATTGACCCACCAGAGCAACCGTTTGTCCTTTTAATACTTCCAATGAAAAATCGTTCAATACATTTTCATCTTGGTATTTAAAGGTGATATTGGATATTGCAATGCTAGATTCGAATTGGTCTTTTACAACGGCATCATTATGATTAGTAATGGCATTTTCAATTTCTAAAACTTCAAAAACGCGTTCAGCAGCAGCTAGACCATTTTTTACTGCATAAGAGGCTTTTGAAATATTTTTAGCAGGAGTCAAAATATTATAAGACAGTAACATATATACTAAAAATAAAGAACCTTCCAATGTTTTGTCAACCAAAACCAAGTTGCCACCATACCATAATAAAGTAGCGATGGTAACAATTCCCATAAATTCACTTAGAGGTGAAGCCAAGTTATTTTTATTTCCAATACTATTAGTCAGCTGAAGCAATCTATTGATAGAATTATCAAAACGTTTTTTGAATTGATTCTCAGCATTGTAACTTTTGACTACTTTGAGTCCGCTTAAACTTTCTTCAACTAATGAAATGAAAAAACCACTTTCTTGTTGTGCACGTGTGGATTTTGATTTCAAACTTTTTCCAATTTTAGAAATGACAAATCCTGATACCGGAATAAATACAAAAACAAACAATGTTAGATTTATACTAATATTAAGCATGGCAATTATCGTAAATACAATCGTTAATGGCTCTTTTACAATAAGTTCTAATATGGAGAAGAAAGAGTTTTGAACCTCATTTACATCCCCTAGCATTCGCGCCATGATATCCCCTTTTCTCTTTTCTGAATAGTAGGATATAGGCAAGTCGATAATCTTATAATACATCTTTTGTCTCAAATCACGCAAAACTCCATTTTTTAAGTGGGTAATATGATAAGATGCCAAATAATTGAATAGATTTTTGAATAAAAAAGTTACAATCACTAAAACAACAGCTAGTAATAAAGCAAATTGAGGTCCTTGTTTGTGATTCAAATCTGATATAGTGAAGAATAACCAATCTTTTCCAAATTGCCCTATATTTTGAATCCCTGTATATGTAGGTGCCTTAATTATAGCCGTACTTTTTTTAAACAACACCTCTAATAACGGAAACATTGTTATCATTGAAAGCGTACTAAACAAAGCATATAAAATATTAAATATCACATTCCATACAATATGAAATTGATAAGGTGTTGTGAAAGGGATTAATTTTTTTATGTTTTGGTCCATTTAATTCAATTGCATTGCAGCGATTATATTTTTAATTTTTTGATCTAATACAGATTCTACTTGTTTGAAATTTTCAACTTTATCCAAAATAGTATTGACACTAAAATAGAATTTTATTTTTGGTTCTGTTCCACTTGGACGCGCACAAATTTTAGAGCCATCTTCCAAATAGTAGATTAACACATTCGATTTTGGAATAGAAATAGGTTCTATTTCATTTGTGATTCGGTTCAATGAAGTTGAATTTTTGTAGTCATCAATACATACTACACGTTGTCCATTAATCTCATCTACTGGATTTTCACGCAAATTAATCATCATTTGATTGATTTCGGCTAAACCATCAATGCCTTTTTTAGTTATCGAAATTAAATGCTCTTTGTAGCAACCGAAATCAACATACAAATTCAATAATTCTTGGTATAATGAGCTTCCGGAGGCTTTTGCTAAAGCAGCAATTTCGCAAACTAAAAGTGAAGCACCCACAGCATCTTTATCACGAACGGCATCACCCACCATGAATCCAAAACTTTCTTCTCCACCACCAATAAATTTTTGGTTAGGAAAATCTTTAATCATTTTGGCAATCCATTTGAAGCCAGTTAAGCCCACTTTACATTCTATTCCATAAGCTGAAGCTAATTCGAGCATCATAGGTGTAGATACAATTGTAGATCCAACAAATTCAGTTCCTGTTAATTTTTCTGCTCGTTTCCATTGTTCCAATAAGAAAGCCGTCATTATTATCATGGTTTGATTCCCATTTAATAATGTCATTTTTCCTTCGTTATCTCTAACAGCAACACCTAATCGATCTGAATCAGGGTCGGTACCAATGACGATATCAGCTTCAATTTTTTCAGCTAATTGCATTGCCATTGCTAAAGCTTCTGGTTCTTCTGGATTTGGAGATTTAACCGTTGGAAAGTCGCCATTAGGCTCTGCCTGTTCTTTGACACTATTCACTTGAGTGTATCCAGCTTGTGACAAAACGGTTGGAATCGATTTGATAGAAGTACCGTGAAGTGATGTATAAACGATTTTTAAGTTTTCTTTTGCAGCAACTGGGGTGGTTTTGAAACTTGCATTTTCGATAGTCGATTGATGAAAAGCAGCATCCACTTCTTCGTCAATATATTGAATCAAATTATCGTTGGCTTCAAATTTAATTTCGTCATAATTTAACGCCTCAATTAACTGAATAATTTCACCATCTTGAGGTGGAACTAATTGTCCGCCATCTTGCCAATATACTTTATATCCGTTGTATTCTGGTGGATTATGAGAAGCTGTTAATACAATCCCTGCATGACAATTTAGATGTTTTACTGTAAATGATAATTCAGGTGTAGTGCGCAATTCGGAAAATAGGAAAACCTGTATTCCATTGGCAGAAAACACATCAGCAACTACTTTAGCTAAAGTATCACTGTTGTGTCGACAATCGTAAGCAATAGCGACACGTAAAGCTTCTCCGGGAAATACTTTTTTCAAGTAATTAGACAAACCTTGGGTGTTTTTCCCTAAAGTATATTTATTAATACGATTAGTTCCAACTCCCATAATACCTCGCATTCCGCCTGTTCCAAATTCTAAATTCTTGTAGAAACTTTCTTCTAACTCTTTGGGAGCTGAAGTCATCATTTCTCGTATTGTATTTTGTGTATTTGAGTCAAAATTGGGTGAAAGCCATTCGTTTACTTTGTCTAAAATAGTCTGTTTAATTTCCATTTTTACTTATTTGGTATAACCAATTATTTTTCGTTCTCGTTGTATTTGATCTTGTTGCTTGGAATCCATCAAATGATTCAATGCTTTATAAATTTCTAGTCCCGAGCCTTAAGGCGAACAGGCGCAGCAAATTGTTGTTCAATTTCTATCACTCTTTTTGTTAGTTCTTCATATGTTAATTCCAATTTTAGAAGCAAAACAAAACTGGCATGATGGCAATGTTAATTTCAATAGTTTTTTCATTGTTCAAAACACTGTAGAGCATGGCAATTCCTTGTTCTATATACGAAAGCATGTATCTCAATCCTCATCGGCTTGAGGTTACAATTTGTGACCTCAAACTTTCAAATTCTTCCTGAGTCAATTCAAATTAGGTTTTAATTCAGTTCATTCGCAATTTTATAACGTTCTTCATTGTTTTTTGTGCGAAGAATAATCTCGCCTAAAAATCCTGCTAGAAATAATTGTGAACCAATAATCATAGAGGTCAATGCTATATAAAATAGAGGATTACTTGTTACTAATATTGTATCGTATCCAGAGTACAAACGAAATAATTTAATACCAATAATTAAACCTGTAGATACAAAACCAATAATAAACATTAACACTCCAAACGCACCAAAAAAGTGCATGGGGCGTTTCCCATATCGTGATAAAAACCAAATAGTAATCAAGTCCAAGAAGCCATTAATGAATCGGCTCATACCAAATTTTGACTCGCCGTATTTTCTGGCTTGGTGTTGTACTACTTTTTCACCAATTTTATTAAAGCCTGCATTTTTGGCTAAAACAGGAATGTAACGGTGCATTTCTCCAGAAACCTCTACATTCTTTACCACTATGTTTTTGTAAGCTTTTAAACCACAATTGAAATCATTCAAATACACACCCGAAGTTTTTCGAGCAGCCCAGTTGAATAATTTTGAAGGTAGATTTTTAGCAACTACTGAATCGTAACGCTTTTTTTTCCATCCCGAAACCAAGTCGTAATTGCCGTTGATAACCATATCATACAATCCTGGAATTTCTTCTGGACTATCCTGTAAATCAGCATCCATAGTAATAACAACATCCCCTTGTGCTTTGGCAAAACCAGCATGTAGTGCCTGTGATTTACCATAGTTTTTCATAAAACGAATTCCTTTTACGTTTTCATTTGCTTGAGCAAATTGCTCAATACAAAGCCAGGAATTATCAGAACTTCCATCGTCAAGAAAGATAATTTCGTAGCTGTAGTTATTGGTTTGCATCACTTTGACAATCCAAGTGTACAATTCGTTTAAAGACTCCTCTTCGTTCAGAAGCGGGATAAGTATGGATAGATTCATGTAGTATTATTCTTGAGACTTACTTTTAAAAAATGCGGCCATTACTAAACCAACAATTGAACTTATAACGATACTATAAACCGATCCTTTTAATAATTCAATAACAGAGTAGGGATTGTTTTCTTTCATTTTTGCAATCATTTCATTGATTGCTGCTGCAGGAGAATTGAATTTTTGCATCATTTCTACAGCATTTTTTATAGTAATTTCTTTTAAAGTATCTTGAATTGATGGGTCAATAACATTGAAAAGTAAAATATTAAATAGTGTTCCTATTAATGTGCCTATTACAGCTGAAATGAAGTAAGTAGTAAAAGCATCTTTAAAAACAAAAATACCATTCAACTCTTTTTTTGTTTTAGTTAGCAACACTATACTAATTGTTAAATAAATTACCATACTTACTATTCCAATCCACCAAGAAACGAATAGATTTAAATCAATAGCATAAATAGTAGAGGTAATAAGTGCAGATACAATACCAGATAATATACCAAACGTTAGTCCGTTCTTTTTAATAGTTTCATTTATCATGACATAAAATATTTAAAATTAATCCACAAATATAGCAATTACTATATTATTAGTTACGAAAAATCGAGTTTTAGCGTAGGATAAAAAAAGTCAAACAAAGATTTGATTATTAAAAAATAAGTGTAAATTTGCAAACTCAAAATAATAATGTAAAAACAAAAAGTTATAATTAGTTTATACCTTTTCTGTTAGAAGAAAAGCTTCAAAGCTCAATTATAATTGAAACTAATAAAAAAGAATTACGATGAAAAAAGGTGTACACCCAGAGAATTACAGATTAGTTGCTTTTAAAGATATGTCAAATGACGATGTTTTTATTACTAAATCTACTGCAGAAACTAAAGAAACTATCACTGTTGATGGTGTAGAATATCCAGTTGTAAAAATGGAGATTTCTAGAACATCTCACCCTTTTTACACAGGTAAATCTAAACTTATTGATACTGCAGGACGTATTGATAAATTCAAAACTAAATACGCGAAACACGTTAAGTAATTATAATTTGTTTCTAACTATAGTAAGCCTCACAATTTGTGAGGCTTTTTTTATGTAAAAACTTTGTAACTTTGAACCTTTATAACTTTGTAATTACTTCAAATGAATTATATCCTTTTTGATGGTCCTGCACGAAATGCACTTTTGCCATTTACTTTTACCCGTCCTGTGGCCGATATTTTAATTGGAATTTTGACTATTCGACAAAAATGGGAAGCCTATTTAGGTTCTACAACAACTACTTTGACAGAAGAATATCTTTCGGAGAAATTCCCAATGGTAGAAATGGAGCAAAATGTGATGATTAATGCGTCTTTTATTCCAGATAGTACTTTGGTTGAAATGGTCCAGAATTTAGGGCCGAATCAAGCTATTTTTAAAGGAGAGGAAGTGATTGCTTTTTTTACAAATGAAGAACAGGAAGAAGTTGATTTTGATTCCTATGAGATACTAGAATACACAAATGAATGTTTAACTGTTGAACATACTTGGGATATATTTTCTAAAAACGATGCAGCGCTTCGTGCTGACTTTGCCTTTTTGACACAGGATAGAAAATCGCAACCCATTCCAAAATCAGTTAATGTGATGGCTCCCGAAAATGTTTTTATCGAGGAAGGAGCCACTTTAGAGTTTGTTACTTTAAACGCTACTACTGGACCTATTTATATTGGTAAAAATACCGAAATCATGGAAGGTTCTGTAATACGTGGACCTTTTGCTTTGTGCGAAGGAGCAGGAGTAAAATTGGCAACAAAAGTCTATGGCGCAACTACTGTTGGACCCTATTCTAAAATTGGAGGTGAAGTGAATAACTCGGTTTTATTTGGCTATTCCAATAAAGGGCATGACGGTTTTTTAGGTAATTCGGTTTTAGGCGAATGGTGTAATATTGGTGCAGATAGTAATAATTCCAATCTTAAAAATAATTACGAAGAAGTGAAATTATGGAGTTACGAAACTGAAGGTTTTGCTAAAACTGGTTTGCAATTTTGTGGTTTGATGATGGGCGATCATAGCAAGTGTGGAATCAATACTATGTTCAATACAGGAACCGTGGTTGGGGTGAGCGCTAATATTTTTGGTAGTGGTTTTCCTCGCAATTTTGTACCAAGTTTTTCTTGGGGTGGAGCAGCTGGATTTACTACCTATGTTACAAGCAAAGCTTTTGCAACTGCAAAACTAGTTATGAGTCGTAGAAATGTGGAATTTGACGAAAAAGAACAAGCTATTTTAGAACATGTTTTTGAGGAAACGAAAAAGTGGCGAAAAGAATAATATATTTGATTACTTTAATAAAAAAACTCGCGTCAATTGATGCGAGTTTTTTTGTATTTATTTGATTATTATGAAATTGTCTTTCAATTTGATTTCTTTTAATCGTTTGTCATTAGGATTTTTTCGATAGAGTATTATTTCACTCTCGTTACATCCTGTTATTAAACTTAGTTTAGTGATTATTGCATTTAATGTTATTTCTCTTCGTTTAGTTGTGCTAGAATAATTTTCGGATAACTCAACTTGTTCAAATATAATATTTAATGAATTGAGCGGAATGTAATCCTTTTGATTCTCAATTAAATGCGAAATGATTTTTACTTCATTTGCATCAAAAGCATCGATATTTTTCCCTTTGAATTTTAATTGCTTCGAGTTGTTATCAAAAACAATACTCTTATTATTTATAATGGTATTTTTATTTTTTATTTTATACAGAAGATAGAAAATAATACTCATTACTACCAGTATAGTCAATGCATAGTACCATTTTTCATTAGGGTGGCTAATAAAAGTTTCTGTTTGAATTGGGTTAATCAAAATTGGATTTAGTTTTAAACGAATTACCTTACTTTTAGCAATGGTACTTAAAAAGTGAAGAACGACTAATTCTTCTGTGCTTTCATCAAAATAACACGATTTAATATTTAGATACGATGGTAAACTATATTTTTTTATGAAATTATTCGCAATGTCGATTTCTAAAAATTTATTGTCAGCGCCTCGGCTAATCATGTACATTTTATTTTTATTCTGAAAATTAAAATAACCCTCGTCAGTTTTGATGGTAGTATTAAATACCCCTTCCTTGTGCCACGTCATGGTTTTAAGGTTTAATCTCCATACAAAAGTATCGGCGTTAATTTTTCCAAAATAATAATCATTGGGGTTTTCGCTTGAACCGCCAAAAATATATAAATCATCTCCAATTAAAATTCGATTTGCATCGCGTCGTAAAGAGGGAAATTCACTTCCAAAAGTTTGAATAGACATCCATTCTTTGGATTTATAAATATATTTAGTCAGAATATTTTTAAATGTAAACAAGCCATAGCCTCCAAAATAGTATATTTCGTTTTTGTAAACAAAAGTTGAAGCTCCAAATTGATTTTGATGTAAAAATGAATTATCTATTCGGACCAAAGAGTCATTTCTCCATTCCAAAACTGGTCCACATCCACTATGTGTGAAATAATTTTTACCGTTTATATTATGACTAATATAACGCGAAATGATTTCTGGATATTCTGTATGATTTAATTTCTGAAATTGTATTGGTGAGTTTCTATAATATACAGAATCGTGTTCAATCACTATAGCTTCTTTAGTTTTAGCATCTTGGAAGAGAAAAGTTTCGCCTTTGAATTTATCATCCTGAGCAAAACCTTTTGGCGAAATGTGTAATACTAAAAAGGAGAAAACAATTAGAATCCGATTCATAAATTTAGAATTGCATTATTTTTTTCTAAAAATACTATTTTTATTACAAATTACAAAGCAGGAGTGCTTTCAGGTAGTATGTTTCTTCTAATTTCACTAATAAGACTAATATAGTCGTATTTCAATTTCTTTGGAATATGTTTTTCAATCACAACATTATTTTTCAACACAATTTGCAAACGATAACTTTTGAAGTCGAGTGTATTGATTACAAAAAAATTGATAATGTATATAAATGCTGATAAAATAGACAATTCCAAGTTGAGGTATTGCATGCAAAGTAACGTGAAAATAAAATAACTAATCAAGAAGATTTTTAATACCGCTTGATGATGTTTGATTTGTAAATGAATTTTAGCCACATCTGCAAATGGGATTTGTCGATTAGAATTTGATTTGGGATTCAAAATAATGCCATTATTATTAATGCTAATTAAGTTAGTGGTTTCTTTTGATATCATAATACTAGGGTTTTAATATATGCAATTAAATTTGATTCTAATTCAATTCATTTATAGCATTACAAATTTCCTTTAATGTTATTAGTGTTGATGATAAATTGCACGAAACAATATTTTCTGTTATTTATATCTATTTAACTATTTGATAATCATATTTTTATAAAAACGTATAAATTCAATTTTATATGCTTTTTTTGTCTTTTTTATTGGATTATCATACACTTAAAGCGGTTTTTTTACCTTTAATAGATGTAATTTGAGAAAACGACAAATAATTCTTTTTTAATACCTTTTAATCAACAAGGGATTTGGATTATATTTGCGCCTTTATAAATGGGAGGTTGTAATAACAATCTTTCCAATAATCAAATCCACTACTTACATGATTACAGTTAATGATATTTCTGTGCAATTTGGCGGAACCACGCTTTTTAGTGATGTTTCTTTTGCTATTAATGAAAATGATAAAATTGCCCTTATGGGTAAAAATGGAGCGGGAAAATCGACGCTTTTAAAGATAATTGCTGGTCAAAGCAAGCCATCTACAGGTTCAATTTCGGCACCCAAAGAAGCAGTCGTTGCATATTTGCCACAGCATTTATTGACTACAGATGGGGCAACTGTATTAGAGGAAACTTCTAAGGCATTCGGTGAAATTTTCAAAATGAAAGCAGAGATTGACGAGGTGAACGAGCAATTGACCGTACGAACTGATTATGAAAGTGATGAGTACATGAAGTTGATTGAGCGTGTTTCAGATTTAAGCGAGAAATACTATGCTATCGAAGAGGTTAATTATGAAGCTGAAGTAGAAAAAATATTGATTGGTTTAGGATTTGTTCGCGATGATTTTTCACGTCAAACATCAGAGTTTTCAGGAGGTTGGAGAATGCGAATTGAATTGGCTAAAATTTTATTGCAAAAACCAGATTTGATTTTACTTGATGAGCCAACGAACCATATGGATATTGAAAGTATTCAATGGTTAGAGGATTTCTTAATTAATCAAGCCAAAGCAGTAGTGGTAATTTCACACGATAGGGCTTTTGTTGATACTATTACTAATCGTACCATAGAGGTAACCATGGGGCGTATTTATGATTATAAAGCCAAATATTCTCATTACCTAGAATTGCGAAAAGACCGTCGTATGCACCAACAAAAAGCCTACGATGAACAACAAAAAATGATTGCCGATAACAGGGCGTTTATCGATCGTTTTAAAGGAACGTTTTCTAAGACCGATGCGGTACAATCGCGTGTCAAGATGCTAGAGAAACTTGAAATAGTTCAGGTGGATGAAGTCGATACATCAGCTTTGAAATTGAAGTTTCCTCCAGCAGCTCGTTCAGGGCAATATCCAGTAATCGTTAAAGAGTTGTCAAAATCCTATGGTGATCATGTGGTTTTCAAAGACGCTAATTTGGTTATCGAGCGTGGACAAAAAGTAGCCTTTGTTGGAAAAAACGGTGAAGGAAAATCGACCATGATTAAAGCAATCATGAAAGAAATAGGAATTGATAGTGGTAGTGTCGAAATTGGCCACAATGCCCAAATCGGTTATTTTGCTCAAAATCAAGCCGCTTTATTGGATGGCAATGCTTCTATATTTGAAACGATTGACGACATTGCTGTGGGAGATGTAAGAACTAAAATCAAAGATATTTTGGGTGCCTTTATGTTTCACGGGGATGATGTTACCAAGAAAGTAAAAGTGCTTTCTGGTGGTGAAAAAACGCGTTTAGCGATGATTAAATTATTGTTAGAGCCAGTTAACTTATTGATTCTAGATGAGCCTTCGAATCACTTGGATATGAAAACTAAAGATATCATCAAAGATGCCTTAAAAGATTTTGATGGCACTTTGATTTTAGTATCACACGATCGTGATTTCTTAGACGGATTGGCAACCAAAGTATTTGAATTTGGAAACAAAAGAGTGGTAGAACATTTCGAAGATATCGCTGGTTTCTTGGCGCACAAAAAAATGGAGAGTCTAAGAGAAATCGAGAAGTAGTTTTTGTTGCAACTTAGTTTCTTTGTAATGTTTTAATCAATTCTTCTAATTAATATCCTTATTTTTACCCTAATGTAATGGATTTTAGATAATGGATACTAACAAGATTTCGGTTTATTGTATGCCTGGACTGGCAGCTAGTTCCCTCATATTTGAGCGCATCAACTTGCCGGAATCGCAATTTGTGATTCATCTATTGGATTGGGAATTACCTATTGGTAATGAATCTTTACAGGAATATGCCCAACGAATGGCGAAAAAAATTACGGCGCCTAATCCGGTTTTGATTGGTGTTTCTTTCGGAGGAATTTTAGTTCAAGAAATGGCCGCCTTTTTGAATCCGCTCAAAGTTATAATTATTTCAAGTGTGAAGTCTAATGTAGAATTTCCACGCCGAATGAAAATGGCTAAAACCACTAAGGCTTATAAATTAATTCCTACTTCTATTTTTTCGAATATAGAAAAGTTAAGTGCTTTTTCTTTTGGAAAATCGATACCACAGCGATTGAAATTATATGAAAGATATCTATCTGTTCGCGATGTTCATTATTTGGATTGGGCTATAGAATCTATTCTGTTATGGAATCGAACCCAAGTTGATTCGAATGTGATCCATATTCACGGCGATGCTGATGAGGTGTTTCCATTACAATACATTAAAAAATGTATTGTGGTGAAAGGAGGAACACACGTAATGATTTTAAGTAAATACAAATGGCTTAACGAAAACTTGCCAGCGATTATTGATGGTACATATACAATAAGTAATAAAAAAGAAAGTATATAAAAATGAACAAAAAAAATACAACCCTTCGCAAATCGATCCAGTTAATTGGGATAGTCTTAATTAGCGGTCTGTTTATTTTTGCGTCTAAGTTAGAATTGCCTTCTAATTGGATTTCGAAATTTAATCCTAATTATTTCCCGGCTAAAATTGATTTTGCTGGCGAAGCAGTGCCGTTGCAAATTGCCGATGTTCAAGAGCGATTGGATAGAGAACTATTAGTTAACAAACATTTGAATGCTTCGACCTTATTGATCTTAAAAAGAGCGCGTCGTGCTTTTGCTATTATTGAACCTATTTTAAAGAAAAATGGAATTCCAGACGATTTTAAATACGTTGCAGTAATTGAAAGTGGCTTGGTCAATGTGGTTTCTCCGGCTGGAGCGAGAGGGATTTGGCAATTTATGCCTGACACTGCTAAAGAAATTGGTTTAGAAGTAAATGAGAATATTGACGAACGCTATCATTTAGAGAAAGCAACAGAAGCAGCTTGTGTTTATTTTTTGAAAGCCAAAGAAAAATTTGGTAATTGGACTTTAGTAGCCGCTTCGTATAATGCAGGTGGAACTGGAATCAAAAAGCAATTGGATAGTCAAAAAGTGAGCAATTATTATGATTTATTATTGAATGAGGAAACATCGCGTTATGTATTCCGAATTTTAGCCTTAAAGCAAATTATGCAACATCCGGAGCAATATGGTTTTCCAATAACGGAGGAGGAGCAATACAAAATTGTTGCTACGAAGAAAATTGCTATTGATAGTTCGGTAACTGATTTAGCTAACCTGGCAATGCAACAAGGGATTAATTATAAAATATTGAAAATTCACAATCCTTGGTTGCGCACGACTAAGATGGTGAATCCAATGAATAAAAAATACCAATTGGAAATTCCACTGGAAGGATATTAAAAAAAAAGAGGCGTTTATATCGCCTCTTTTTTTTGTATTATATTTTTTTCATTTGCTCTTTCATCATACTGATCTGATCCTTCAGCATGTTTTGTTTGTCGAGTTTTTTGGCTTCATTCAAAAGTGACGTAGCTTCTAATTTTCTTCTTCTGGACATGGCAATTCCTGCCAAATTTAATTTGGCTACAGCCAAATCCATATCCATTGACAATCCTAACTCAATTGCTTTTTTGAAAAATTTCTCAGATTGATTGATATTAGTTTGCGATAGCATAATACCGTGAAGGTAATTGAAATAACCTTGTTGTTTTTGAACCAAAGCTCCTTCTGGATTTTTGATTTTGTCCAACCACTTTCTAGCGCCCTCAAAATCTTGTTTTCTCAACTTTAAGAAAGCCAATAAGATGAATTCGTTTTTGAAATATAAAAAAACGGGAATAGCACTTACTAATATAAGGAAGATTCCATTTCCGATGTTACTTTCAGTAAATTGCCAAATGCCAGTAGCAACAATAAGTCCGGCAAGAATAAGTTTGATATTTTTGTGAAACATAATACATTTGAATTTGTGATTGCAAAGATAGTAAAAGGAATTAAAAATATTTTTATAAAACTACTTGCTAGAAAAAAAAGTCTTTGTATATTTGC